>CALGYL010000209.1 GCA_937934775.1 uncultured Clostridia bacterium | reverse complement strand
GTGCGGGCGCGTGGCTTGAAACCTCCGATCTCCGCCGCCTCCACGCGGCAGTTGCGGGCGCGCCCCGTGCGGGCGCGTGGCTTGAAACACCGCATCATGCTATCGACGCAACTGGCCGGGTACGTCGCGCCCCGTGCGGGCGCGTGGCTTGAAACCGTATGCGCCGTCACCCAGCGCGGCCTCATTGCCGGGTCGCGCCCCGTGCGGGCGCGTGGCTTGAAACTGCTTGCGCCAGAGGTTGTATGCGTCAATGCTCATGTCGCGCCCCGTGCGGGCGCGTGGCTTGAAACGCCGCTTGTCAATACATAATCCGAGGAAAGGGGAGTCGCGCCCCGTGCGGGCGCGTGGCTTGAAACCTACTGCATCATCCGCGCCGATCGCGCCGGCGTGGTCGCGCCCCGTGCGGGCGCGTGGCTTGAAACATGCAGGCGGCGATGTGCGGGCTGGAGCCATCGAGTCGCGCCCCGTGCGGGCGCGTGGCTTGAAACCGCGCTCGGAACTGGCCACTGCGTTTCGCGGCCTGGTCGCGCCCCGTGCGGGCGCGTGGCTTGAAACTCGAAAATCAAAGTCACCAACCGCGCATGAATTCCGGTCGCGCCCCGTGCGGGCGCGTGGCTTGAAACATCAGACCTTTGTGCCAAAGGAACAAGTACAACGGTCGCGCCCCGTGCGGGCGCGTGGCTTGAAACCGTTTTCTCCTGCCAGAACGAAACCCCTAGAACGGTCGCGCCCCGTGCGGGCGCGTGGCTTGAAACAGGAGCGCGTCCGCCGCGCCCTTGATGTAGCTGCGGGTCGCGCCCCGTGCGGGCGCGTGGCTTGAAACGCGTCTCCGGTACTCACGTACTCGTTGCCGTCATGTCGCGCCCCGTGCGGGCGCGTGGCTTGAAACGAGTTGTGGGAGGTGGTTACGGATGATTTACGCAGTCGCGCCCCGTGCGGGCGCGTGGCTTGAAACTGCCCGAACGCGGCGTCCCCTCGTTGACCTCCAAGGTCGCGCCCCGTGCGGGCGCGTGGCTTGAAACTGTGTGATACCGGCGTTTCGCCTAGACGAGCGCGGTCGCGCCCCGTGCGGGCGCGTGGCTTGAAACAATAGTGCGCGTCGGAGGAATGGTTATGCCTCGCGGTCGCGCCCCGTGCGGGCGCGTGGCTTGAAACGGAAATGTGCGCGTCGCCATCGACGGCAACGAAAACGTCGCGCCCCGTGCGGGCGCGTGGCTTGAAACCCTCTTTCCATGCCTTGAAAAACAGGTATGCGCCAAGTCGCGCCCCGTGCGGGCGCGTGGCTTGAAACCAGTCACTCAAGGCGCGATTCCCCCTTCGGCCCGTCGCGCCCCGTGCGGGCGCGTGGCTTGAAACGGCCTTTCCGACCTGGCCAGCGCAACGCAGACGCGTCGCGCCCCGTGCGGGCGCGTGGCTTGAAACATTTCATCAACCGTTACCGGAGGGAGGCGATTTCAGTCGCGCCCCGTGCGGGCGCGTGGCTTGAAACGCCCTGCATTGACATTTCCGCCAGCGCCCAACAAGTCGCGCCCCGTGCGGGCGCGTGGCTTGAAACTGTTTTGAGGTGACTACATGGCATGGATCGAGCTGGTCGCGCCCCGTGCGGGCGCGTGGCTTGAAACTCGTGAGCAAAACCCTCGTCCGCAATGTGGCCAAGTCGCGCCCCGTGCGGGCGCGTGGCTTGAAACGGAGACATACTCCGGGGCCTGGCCGAAGCGGGGTAGTCGCGCCCCGTGCGGGCGCGTGGCTTGAAACGGACTTGTAGAAGGCCGAGGCCCAGGGCTTAGCCGTCGCGCCCCGTGCGGGCGCGTGGCTTGAAACGTTATATGCTCTTTGTAATTTTCCAGAATCCAAGGTCGCGCCCCGTGCGGGCGCGTGGCTTGAAACTTGCCGAATAATATAATTCGCATAATTGTAAAGGTGTCGCGCCCCGTGCGGGCGCGTGGCTTGAAACCAAGTTGCCAGAAGACGAACAAATGCAACTGTTCGTCGCGCCCCGTGCGGGCGCGTGGCTTGAAACTCATGACCTCGGGTGTTTCGTCCTTTGCGCGGCGCTGTCGCGCCCCGTGCGGGCGCGTGGCTTGAAACCTTTCAATATGAATGAAAACACCAATCTATGATAGTCGCGCCCCGTGCGGGCGCGTGGCTTGAAACAGCATTGTATCCGCTTGAGAGTGCATTTCGGCCAGAGTCGCGCCCCGTGCGGGCGCGTGGCTTGAAACGATTATACAGGGAAGATTATAATCCGGAACGGTTGTCGCGCCCCGTGCGGGCGCGTGGCTTGAAACCTTGATACGACGATCCAAATATCCCTTGTCTTTGTCGCGCCCCGTGCGGGCGCGTGGCTTGAAACCAGCAAACTCGAACTTCTTAATCGGATTTCTAAGTCGCGCCCCGTGCGGGCGCGTGGCTTGAAACTACATACTGGTCAGATTGATTACCTCGTCCAACTGTCGCGCCCCGTGCGGGCGCGTGGCTTGAAACAGCCAGACATACCAGTGACGGTCGATCCGTGCGCGTCGCGCCCCGTGCGGGCGCGTGGCTTGAAACGCAATCTATATGGCTGTGAACCGCTTTCAAGGTTCGTCGCGCCCCGTGCGGGCGCGTGGCTTGAAACGTGTTTGTAATTCCAAGGACGTATCGACCATTCTTGTCGCGCCCCGTGCGGGCGCGTGGCTTGAAACATATTTGGCCGCTCGGTCGTTCTGAGCAGATATTGTCGCGCCCCGTGCGGGCGCGTGGCTTGAAACCAAGTTGCCAGAAGACGAACAAATGCAACTGTTCGTCGCGCCCCGTGCGGGCGCGTGGCTTGAAACCACCTGCATTGCAGAACAAATGCGAGTCATCGATGTCGCGCCCCGTGCGGGCGCGTGGCTTGAAACATTCCGGCACACCCGCACGCGGCCTAACCACCCCGGTCGCGCCCCGTGCGGGCGCGTGGCTTGAAACGGTGGAGATGTAAGGGATTCGTATTATATCGAGTCGCGCCCCGTGCGGGCGCGTGGCTTGAAACATCGTCCAGCGGCTTATCCTGTGCCATACATCTAGGTCGCGCCCCGTGCGGGCGCGTGGCTTGAAACGCCAGTGCTCAATTGCCGGTTGACGAGGTACATAAGTCGCGCCCCGTGCGGGCGCGTGGCTTGAAACCGGTCAGATCGGTAAATGCCCGAAAATACTTGTTGTCGCGCCCCGTGCGGGCGCGTGGCTTGAAACTCCCAAAGGGCAATAATTTCCTCATAGGTTTTCGGTCGCGCCCCGTGCGGGCGCGTGGCTTGAAACAATCGTGATTATGCTGACGCCTCCTTATCTGTTAGTCGCGCCCCGTGCGGGCGCGTGGCTTGAAACCATGACTAGATTCACTGGTAGACAGACGACGAAGTCGCGCCCCGTGCGGGCGCGTGGCTTGAAACGTCAACTTATCATGCTCATACCAATCTGCAACTTGTCGCGCCCCGTGCGGGCGCGTGGCTTGAAACTCATAATTTGGCCCAAATGAGAAGAGAGTCCAGGTCGCGCCCCGTGCGGGCGCGTGGCTTGAAACTGCCGGCATCTATACTCCGAGTGTGACAGAGGCCGTCGCGCCCCGTGCGGGCGCGTGGCTTGAAACCATCCTCATAGCGGGATAAGGCCAGCAGTCGGTAGTCGCGCCCCGTGCGGACGCGTGGCTTGAAACCATTGACAAATAAGGTTAGAAAGAATCTCATCCGGGTCGCGCCCCGTGCGGGCGCGTGGCTTGAAACTAGTATGGTGTTGAATTGAACCCTATTCTTCTAAGTCGCGCCCCGTGCGGGCGCGTGGCTTGAAACGGCCTGCGCCTTTTGCTGCGCCTTATACCTCGGAGTCGCGCCCCGTGCGGGCGCGTGGCTTGAAACTCGTCCAACTCAATGATATGGTGAACCTCTTCGGTCGCGCCCCGTGCGGGCGCGTGGCTTGAAACACGGATTACCTCGTCCACTCCGTACTTGTCATATAGTCGCGCCCCGTGCGGGCGCGTGGCTTGAAACCATTCAGCGCCGAGGTTTTGTCTGATGCTGATGTGTCGCGCCCCGTGCGGGCGCGTGGCTTGAAACGACCGCGGTCAACTGGCCCACGCCTCGATCGAGCGAGTCGCGCCCCGTGCGGGCGCGTGGCTTGAAACTTTACACCAACAACGGGGGCGGAACGAGCATCTGGTCGCGCCCCGTGCGGGCGCGTGGCTTGAAACGTATTTGTCGAGATCATCCTGTGATTTGCTACGTAGTCGCGCCCCGTGCGGGCGCGTGGCTTGAAACATAATGCCCGCCGTCAACGTTAAACAGACTGAAATGTCGCGCCCCGTGCGGGCGCGTGGCTTGAAACAAAATCGTGCCTGTAATCTAGCCATGTGCAGTGCGTCGCGCCCCGTGCGGGCGCGTGGCTTGAAACAGCGTCGCCGCGCCGGTTGCGGGCGGTCCTGCGCTGTCGCGCCCCGTGCGGGCGCGTGGCTTGAAACGGTTAACAGTTTTGGCGCGGCCAGGTCCGGCCAGCGCGTCGCGCCCCGTGCGGGCGCGTGGCTTGAAACGGTCGAGGCCCTCAACTCGGTCCTCGCCCTCACCGTCGCGCCCCGTGCGGGCGCGTGGCTTGAAACATTGCAATCTCTGCAAAGCTGACGCCAAAGGCAAGGTCGCGCCCCGTGCGGGCGCGTGGCTTGAAACACACCCAGCAGACGCAACGCCCGCTTAATTGTACGTCGCGCCCCGTGCGGGCGCGTGGCTTGAAACGGCGGTCACGCGTCCGCTCTCCGCCGTGACCCGCGGTCGCGCCCCGTGCGGGCGCGTGGCTTGAAACATGGTCAATGCTCCTCTGTCCACGTTTTCCACATGTCGCGCCCCGTGCGGGCGCGTGGCTTGAAACTATTGCCTGGGCTATCCAGTCTTGATCACGTTCCAGTCGCGCCCCGTGCGGGCGCGTGGCTTGAAACTGTTTGCGCTTGCCATGCGCATTGAAAAGCCGTCCAGTCGCGCCCCGTGCGGGCGCGTGGCTTGAAACTCGTGATGCACCGCTCAATCTACAAGTTTCTGCGCGTCGCGCCCCGTGCGGGCGCGTGGCTTGAAACCGCTTCTCGATGGACAACCTCGTCCGGGCCGACAGTCGCGCCCCGTGCGGGCGCGTGGCTTGAAACTTCGACCAATGAAAGGGGGCACCCAAATGCTCGCCGTCGCGCCCCGTGCGGGCGCGTGGCTTGAAACTATTGGATAAAAAAATAACCCCACCCGCCGAAGCGTCGCGCCCCGTGCGGGCGCGTGGCTTGAAACTTGGTTGCTTTGCAGGAGTGTGTCAGGCGTTACCAGTCGCGCCCCGTGCGGGCGCGTGGCTTGAAACCCGGAGCCGACTACGGTAATGATCGGCTCAGCGTCGTCGCGCCCCGTGCGGGCGCGTGGCTTGAAACGCTATACGCATAACGGGGTTGATCGTGTTACACATGTCGCGCCCCGTGCGGGCGCGTGGCTTGAAACACCATCGACCGTAAAAAAGAGCACATCGACATGCGTCGCGCCCCGTGCGGGCGCGTGGCTTGAAACTGTCGTGCGTCAGAAGTGTTGTCCTGACGTTCGGTCGCGCCCCGTGCGGGCGCGTGGCTTGAAACCATCGATCAGCGTATGACCGACATTGATGGCAAGGTCGCGCCCCGTGCGGGCGCGTGGCTTGAAACCGCCGCGTTGTTTCGCGTCAGCGTCACGGCCCACGTCGCGCCCCGTGCGGGCGCGTGGCTTGAAACCGTCGCACTTGGAGCAATGGGCCAAATACCCACCGTCGCGCCCCGTGCGGGCGCGTGGCTTGAAACACCATCTGCCCCGCCCCCAGCGCCATCAGGTGCTCGTCGCGCCCCGTGCGGGCGCGTGGCTTGAAACTGCCTGCCGTTGCGTATTCTCCGCGTCGATCGCGGTCGCGCCCCGTGCGGGCGCGTGGCTTGAAACCGCGCCAGAGGCTTATCCGCCATGATGTCGTAGTAGTCGCGCCCCGTGCGGGCGCGTGGCTTGAAACATGCGTACTACGTCGAGTATGGCCACGCGCCGCGTCGCGCCCCGTGCGGGCGCGTGGCTTGAAACTGCAGCAGTTGCAGCTGGAGACGTAGGAGGTGACGGGTCGCGCCCCGTGCGGGCGCGTGGCTTGAAACCACGTACAACGAACAACAGCCAAACCGCTCGACGGGTCGCGCCCCGTGCGGGCGCGTGGCTTGAAACCGTGAGCATTGCGCCACGCCGGTCAAAGCCGATCGCGTCGCGCCCCGTGCGGGCGCGTGGCTTGAAACGGCGCGGTAAGCGCGCGCTTCGAGATCCGTCAATGTCGCGCCCCGTGCGGGCGCGTGGCTTGAAACTGTCGAACCTGGACTCCATCGACGTGTCCATGACGTCGCGCCCCGTGCGGGCGCGTGGCTTGAAACTGCAGGATCGATTGCAGGCAATGCTACGATAGGGTCGCGCCCCGTGCGGGCGCGTGGCTTGAAACTTCTTGTACGTCTCGATGTAGTCGAGTTGAGACTGGTCGCGCCCCGTGCGGGCGCGTGGCTTGAAACGTGATGGAACTTGCCACGCCGCCCTCGTTGTACGGGTCGCGCCCCGTGCGGGCGCGTGGCTTGAAACAAAGGTTACTGACGCGTCCCACGCTTGCTTAAAGTGTCGCGCCCCGTGCGGGCGCGTGGCTTGAAACGTAGCGTCAATCAGCTCATCCTGCAACGCGGTTAGTCGCGCCCCGTGCGGGCGCGTGGCTTGAAACCGAAAGTGCAATCATGCAATCACATGCCGCGCTTGTGTCGCGCCCCGTGCGGGCGCGTGGCTTGAAACTGAACGTCGTTGCGAAGCAAGGATGCGAGTTGTGTCGCGCCCCGTGCGGGCGCGTGGCTTGAAACAGATAACACCATGCTCGTCACCGGCGGCGTCGGGTCGCGCCCCGTGCGGGCGCGTGGCTTGAAACGCCATGCCGTCTCACGCCCCTCTGCGCCCGTTGCGTCGCGCCCCGTGCGGGCGCGTGGCTTGAAACTTCGGCATCAGCGTTTCTGTGCAGATGAGGTCGTGTCGCGCCCCGTGCGGGCGCGTGGCTTGAAACCGGGCGGAATAGACATGGGCCACTCGCTCAAAGAGGTCGCGCCCCGTGCGGGCGCGTGGCTTGAAACGTCTGGAAATCCGTCTGCGCCTCGGCCATCGCGGTGTCGCGCCCCGTGCGGGCGCGTGGCTTGAAACGTCCCATGTCACGGCTTCCGATTTCGCCGTGCCCGTCGCGCCCCGTGCGGGCGCGTGGCTTGAAACGCGGATATCAGCGACTATGCCAACGTAAAGGCGACGTCGCGCCCCGTGCGGGCGCGTGGCTTGAAACGCGAGGATGTGCGAAAAGTTGGCAAATAATTTTAGTCGCGCCCCGTGCGGGCGCGTGGCTTGAAACCGCACAGGCTATAGCGAGTATCAAGCGGCTAAGGTCGCGCCCCGTGCGGGCGCGTGGCTTGAAACTTCTTGTACGTCTCGATGTAGTCGAGTTGAGACTGCAGTCGCGCCCCGTGCGGGCGCGTGGCTTGAAACCACTTGTGGGCGCTGTTAATCGGCCCTACGTTGTGTCGCGCCCCGTGCGGGCGCGTGGCTTGAAACCAATAATCACTTTGTCACCGTCCTTCCGTGCCCGGTCGCGCCCCGTGCGGGCGCGTGGCTTGAAACAGCGGGAAAAGGCGTGATCTCAGCACCGCGGGCCGGTCGCGCCCCGTGCGGGCGCGTGGCTTGAAACATTTGGAGCCGGAAGTCATAAGGGACTTCGTTGGGTCGCGCCCCGTGCGGGCGCGTGGCTTGAAACTTACGAACCGCATGCTCCCTGTACAGGTGTGGACTGTCGCGCCCCGTGCGGGCGCGTGGCTTGAAACGGCGTCACCCTATCGACGCTGGACAGCGCCATTACTGTCGCGCCCCGTGCGGGCGCGTGGCTTGAAACTTGCTGAGGCGTGGAATAACGACGCAAGCGGCGCGTGTCGCGCCCCGTGCGGGCGCGTGGCTTGAAACGTTTTCGTCGAGCGTTTCGCGCTTGTCGTAGCCCGGTCGCGCCCCGTGCGGGCGCGTGGCTTGAAACCAAGCGCTTCGTAGCGGTTTTTTGCGGCGTCAAGGTCGCGCCCCGTGCGGGCGCGTGGCTTGAAACGACATGCACTAGTTTAATGTGCCTGTTGTTTTGCCGTCGCGCCCCGTGCGGGCGCGTGGCTTGAAACGCCATCAGAACCACCAGACCTTATACTGCCGGAGCGTCGCGCCCCGTGCGGGCGCGTGGCTTGAAACCTTGTTGGACGGGGCCGCGGCCTTCGCGGTCGGAGTCGCGCCCCGTGCGGGCGCGTGGCTTGAAACTTCAAAAGCTGTACGACTATGAGAGCACCAACATGTCGCGCCCCGTGCGGGCGCGTGGCTTGAAACACGGCAACGTCGCGCGAGGCGCGATCCTGCGGCAGTCGCGCCCCGTGCGGGCGCGTGGCTTGAAACAGCACACGGTCGGGATCATCGTAAATACGCGCCTCGTCGCGCCCCGTGCGGGCGCGTGGCTTGAAACAGAATAGCGCGGACAGACTAGGCAATTCCAGCCGTCGCGCCCCGTGCGGGCGCGTGGCTTGAAACTTCTGCGACTATGGGCAAGGCTGGGAACACGAAATGTCGCGCCCCGTGCGGGCGCGTGGCTTGAAACGGCGTGGTGTTGCATGCCCGCCGGAAGGATCGACGTCGCGCCCCGTGCGGGCGCGTGGCTTGAAACGCTAGATAGTGGTTAAACACATAGCGGGTGCAGCCGTCGCGCCCCGTGCGGGCGCGTGGCTTGAAACCGCGTCAGCGTCACGGCCCACACGTGCGCCTGGTGTCGCGCCCCGTGCGGGCGCGTGGCTTGAAACGCCTCGATGAGTGCCTTCCACTTGTGGGCGTTGTGTCGCGCCCCGTGCGGGCGCGTGGCTTGAAACGTTCTTGCTCTACTCATAATCACCTTTCATAAACTGTCGCGCCCCGTGCGGGCGCGTGGCTTGAAACAAAGATGCTAAAGTCGTTCCACTGTGCGGCGGAAAGTCGCGCCCCGTGCGGGCGCGTGGCTTGAAACTAACGTGTCACTTGCGCTCTGCGGCTCGGGCAATGTCGCGCCCCGTGCGGGCGCGTGGCTTGAAACTGTTTGTACTGACTCAACAAATAATCAACCTTTGTCGCGCCCCGTGCGGGCGCGTGGCTTGAAACCCGAAGACTATGAAGGAACTATGCTTGACGGAGTAGTCGCGCCCCGTGCGGGCGCGTGGCTTGAAACTCCGAATAGCGAAAATATCGGCAAAAGTTGCTACGTCGCGCCCCGTGCGGGCGCGTGGCTTGAAACAGGACGTGCGGCAACTAGCACAATCACTATGACGGCGTCGCGCCCCGTGCGGGCGCGTGGCTTGAAACTACTGCTACTTCTACAAGAGCTTTTCCTACTGCTCGTCGCGCCCCGTGCGGGCGCGTGGCTTGAAACTGCTCGGGGCTGATGATCTTGGGCGCGACATGCTTGTCGCGCCCCGTGCGGGCGCGTGGCTTGAAACTCCAGCATATCCCGGACGCCGCCGTAACTCTCCACGTCGCGCCCCGTGCGGGCGCGTGGCTTGAAACCATGACTTTGAATAAGAAAGAACAGCAGACGATTGTCGCGCCCCGTGCGGGCGCGTGGCTTGAAACTATAGCCTTATGGAAGACTGTTTGAATTCTTGGGTCGCGCCCCGTGCGGGCGCGTGGCTTGAAACCCAATATCCATTTCTCCTTACCAGCTCAAAAGGAACGTCGCGCCCCGTGCGGGCGCGTGGCTTGAAACCACGCCTCAGCAAACTGCGCTGCGGTCATTCCCGGTCGCGCCCCGTGCGGGCGCGTGGCTTGAAACCCATCAAATCATCCTCCACAAGCAGAGTATAGCGTCGCGCCCCGTGCGGGCGCGTGGCTTGAAACAATGGATATGGGCTGTTCTCCCTGTATGCCTTGCGTCGCGCCCCGTGCGGGCGCGTGGCTTGAAACGCTAGTTGAAGCGGAAGAGACGGCAGAATCATAGTGGTCGCGCCCCGTGCGGGCGCGTGGCTTGAAACACAAAGTGCGATATGTCCGCGAAGGGCACGACGATGTCGCGCCCCGTGCGGGCGCGTGGCTTGAAACAATGCGTAGAGGGGCCGCATTATCCGAAGCCGCATAGTCGCGCCCCGTGCGGGCGCGTGGCTTGAAACTGCTTGACGTGCCTCGTAGTATGCAAGGGCTTCCGTCGCGCCCCGTGCGGGCGCGTGGCTTGAAACATGTAGATGTCCAGCGTGTCAATGTCGCCCAGCGCGTCGCGCCCCGTGCGGGCGCGTGGCTTGAAACCCGCTAGCACCTCCAAGCGCATCACTGGCGGCTTGGGTCGCGCCCCGTGCGGGCGCGTGGCTTGAAACTGAATTGTCTTGCGATCATGCACAACGAGATGGCGTCGCGCCCCGTGCGGGCGCGTGGCTTGAAACTGCCTATGATACGTCTGATAAATTCATTGCCGAGGTCGCGCCCCGTGCGGGCGCGTGGCTTGAAACTGTCAAGGTTGATAATGCTGGACGCGTTTCCAGTGTCGCGCCCCGTGCGGGCGCGTGGCTTGAAACCGGTTGGAGTGGAATTAAAGACACTCATACCGCACGTCGCGCCCCGTGCGGGCGCGTGGCTTGAAACAGGCAAGGAAAATCTGTATGCAATGAATGTCAGGTCGCGCCCCGTGCGGGCGCGTGGCTTGAAACCCCGCTATGCCAGCATCCGCAGGATCGCGCGCAGTCGCGCCCCGTGCGGGCGCGTGGCTTGAAACATCGCGGAAGCGTAATCCGCGGCAGCGAACGATTGTCGCGCCCCGTGCGGGCGCGTGGCTTGAAACCAGTACTCGGCGCGGACGACCGGCCCAGGCTGAAAGTCGCGCCCCGTGCGGGCGCGTGGCTTGAAACGGCCGCAAGCGGCATCGTGCAGGGAGCCACGGCAGGTCGCGCCCCGTGCGGGCGCGTGGCTTGAAACAAACCCTCTGACCTGACCTTCCGGACGAAGGAGAAGTCGCGCCCCGTGCGGGCGCGTGGCTTGAAACCGGGATACGCCGACTTCGAAAGCGCAACTGGCTATGTCGCGCCCCGTGCGGGCGCGTGGCTTGAAACACAATCCGCTGGCGCACAGGACTTGACAGCTCCAGTCGCGCCCCGTGCGGGCGCGTGGCTTGAAACGCGGTGTACGTGCTGACGGCGGCGGACGGCGGCAGTCGCGCCCCGTGCGGGCGCGTGGCTTGAAACGGTCGACCATGCATCGCTTTGCCGTTGCTACACGTCGCGCCCCGTGCGGGCGCGTGGCTTGAAACCGGCTTCCCGTTGAAAACTAATTGCAAGCGCATTTGTCGCGCCCCGTGCGGGCGCGTGGCTTGAAACCGCCACCCGCACACGCTGATAGTGCTGATGATCCACGTCGCGCCCCGTGCGGGCGCGTGGCTTGAAACTCGTGGGATAAGGGCCGGGCAGAACAACTATGCGAGTCGCGCCCCGTGCGGGCGCGTGGCTTGAAACTTTGCCAACCTGCTGCTGACTCGCGGCGGGTATGGTCGCGCCCCGTGCGGGCGCGTGGCTTGAGACAGCTCGTCGATGAACCTCGCCACCTCAAGGCACTCGTCGCGCCCCGTGCGGGCGCGTGGCTTGAAACACCAGCGCCCGCGCCCTGCACCTGGACGTCGATGTGTCGCGCCCCGTGCGGGCGCGTGGCTTGAAACCTTCTTGACAAGCTGGGCATCCGCGTGCCCAAGAAGTCGCGCCCCGTGCGGGCGCGTGGCTTGAAACATCTGCACCGCCTCCGCCATGGCGCGCTGGTCGAGTCGCGCCCCGTGCGGGCGCGTGGCTTGAAACCGTAGTTCCGCCCGCCAAACGGCACCGCCGCGCCGTGTCGCGCCCCGTGCGGGCGCGTGGCTTGAAACATTTTTGCGTTTTCCTAGGGCAACATATTGCCGTGTCGCGCCCCGTGCGGGCGCGTGGCTTGAAACTGCCGCCGCCTGCGCTGCTGCCAGATTGTTTGTGTCGCGCCCCGTGCGGGCGCGTGGCTTGAAACAGGCTTGCGCGCCCACCAGGCAGCCAGATATCCGTGTCGCGCCCCGTGCGGGCGCGTGGCTTGAAACTCCTTTTCCTCTGCGGTCATCCTTCCGCGCTTTTGTCGCGCCCCGTGCGGGCGCGTGGCTTGAAACTTGCCGACAGTCCCCAGACGCTTTGTGCTGGCGGGTCGCGCCCCGTGCGGGCGCGTGGCTTGAAACTTCCCGGTCTTGTCATAATAGAACCACGGTTCTTGTCGCGCCCCGTGCGGGCGCGTGGCTTGAAACCGTACTGCGCCGCCACGACCGCGCCGGTCGGTTGGGTCGCGCCCCGTGCGGGCGCGTGGCTTGAAACCGTCAGGCTCGACGATGCGGAACGCCGCGTCCACGTCGCGCCCCGTGCGGGCGCGTGGCTTGAAACGAGAATAAGCGGTCGGAACAGGCCGAAGCACTTGGTCGCGCCCCGTGCGGGCGCGTGGCTTGAAACGGTGGCGTAGCTCTCCGGCGGGAGCATTACCTCCGTCGCGCCCCGTGCGGGCGCGTGGCTTGAAACTGCGTATCCGCGCCGATAGATAAGGTCACAGTGGGTCGCGCCCCGTGCGGGCGCGTGGCTTGAAACTTGATCGCGGTCAGCTTCATGCCCTTCTCCCCCCTGGTCGCGCCCCGTGCGGGCGCGTGGCTTGAAACCATTTGGTGTTAAGATGCTATCCCCTTCACACCACGTCGCGCCCCGTGCGGGCGCGTGGCTTGAAACTGCGAATCAGGCGATACGTCCACGCTTACGTTTGGTCGCGCCCCGTGCGGGCGCGTGGCTTGAAACTTTCGGACTCCTCCCAAATCAACCCACGGTTGATCAGGTCGCGCCCCGTGCGGGCGCGTGGCTTGAAACGTCGCTACTATCTCCGGTCGCAGCCATTCTCGCTGTCGCGCCCCGTGCGGGCGCGTGGCTTGAAACGAAAAAGCGTATCCGGGCTATGAGTTTATCGAGGTCGCGCCCCGTGCGGGCGCGTGGCTTGAAACGTACCGGTTTTGTTGCGGTTCCTGCCCGCCTTCGGTCGCGCCCCGTGCGGGCGCGTGGCTTGAAACTCGTCGCAAAGCCGATCCAGCGCAGAGGTTAGCTGTCGCGCCCCGTGCGGGCGCGTGGCTTGAAACCCTTTGACCGTTCGCTTTGCCCGGGCCAGCCAAGTCGCGCCCCGTGCGGGCGCGTGGCTTGAAACGCGAGCTTAAGCCCCGATGGATCATGGCGGAAAAGTCGCGCCCCGTGCGGGCGCGTGGCTTGAAACCCGGGCGATCCGCCCGTAGTCCACCGGCTGCTGCGGTCGCGCCCCGTGCGGGCGCGTGGCTTGAAACTCGGAAACGTCGGGGATAGTGCCCGTCGCCGGGTAGGTCGCGCCCCGTGCGGGCGCGTGGCTTGAAACCGAGCCATCGGAGGGCTTCGTGCCGTCGCCGTCGTAGTCGCGCCCCGTGCGGGCGCGTGGCTTGAAACCAGGTTCACGGCGTACAGGGCCAGCCGGTCGTGGAGTCGCGCCCCGTGCGGGCGCGTGGCTTGAAACGTGGTATTTGTATGCTTTCGCTTCAGTGTCGCGACGTCGCGCCCCGTGCGGGCGC
Source organism: uncultured Clostridia bacterium (assembly GCA_937934775.1). Classification (GTDB taxonomy): domain Bacteria; phylum Bacillota; class Clostridia; order Christensenellales; family Aristaeellaceae; genus JAEZHK01. Next base: position 13,348 of record CALGYL010000209.1, on the reverse strand, counting down.
GTGGCTTGAAACTCAGCCTCAACGGTCAGCAATTTGACCTATCGCGGTGTCGCGCCCCGTGCGGGCGCGTGGCTTGAAACCTATCGCGGATGCAAAGATGCATATCCGCACGATTAGTCGCGCCCCGTGCGGGCGCGTGGCTTGAAACTATGCCTTCGAAACGATGGTCGCGGAACCGTAAGCGTCGCGCCCCGTGCGGGCGCGTGGCTTGAAACCGTCGACGGGTAGCCCGACGGCCTTTTCGAACGCGTCGCGCCCCGTGCGGGCGCGTGGCTTGAAACAGCGTGAAGTCGGTCGTGGCGTTCCGGGCGGCGTCGTCGCGCCCCGTGCGGGCGCGTGGCTTGAAACTATGCTTCGGCCGTAGCCGTTCGTTTTGGGGTCGGGTCGCGCCCCGTGCGGGCGCGTGGCTTGAAACAGCCCAGGCGACGGCCTTCTGTGCTTCCTCGCGGCCTGTCGCGCCCCGTGCGGGCGCGTGGCTTGAAACTTTGCAGTCAGGTTTTCGAACCTTCCGGTCTTCATGTCGCGCCCCGTGCGGGCGCGTGGCTTGAAACTGCTTCCGGTCCGCATGGCCTCGAAAGAGGCCGAAGTCGCGCCCCGTGCGGGCGCGTGGCTTGAAACTGCATACGCCGTCCACAAGTACAGCCCCGCCTGCGGTCGCGCCCCGTGCGGGCGCGTGGCTTGAAACCGCAGTTTATCGTGCTTCCCACGCTGGATGCTGATGTCGCGCCCCGTGCGGGCGCGTGGCTTGAAACCGTTACGAAGGTGACCGACGCTCTAAACGGAATTGTCGCGCCCCGTGCGGGCGCGTGGCTTGAAACCGCTCCGGCTACGCCGAAATCAGCAGCCAGCGGGGTCGCGCCCCGTGCGGGCGCGTGGCTTGAAACCCTTCGGACGCGCTTACGAAGGCCTTATTGATTTGTCGCGCCCCGTGCGGGCGCGTGGCTTGAAACATCTCGCAGGAGGAGTACCAGATCAAGGCCGATAGTCGCGCCCCGTGCGGGCGCGTGGCTTGAAACGCCGCCCCTTCTTGCCGGGTCGCGTGGATCAGAAGGGTCGCGCCCCGTGCGGGCGCGTGGCTTGAAACCCTCCGCGTGACTGACGCCGCCGTTGCGGGGCTGGTCGCGCCCCGTGCGGGCGCGTGGCTTGAAACAAGGCGGCCGACCTCGGCACCGCGCTGGACCCGTGTCGCGCCCCGTGCGGGCGCGTGGCTTGAAACTCGTGATGATCCGCGAGATTGACGACGAGGACGACGTCGCGCCCCGTGCGGGCGCGTGGCTTGAAACGAGATTGGTCAAAACCATTTCCCCGCGATGCAGCAGTCGCGCCCCGTGCGGGCGCGTGGCTTGAAACTCCGGGAATTTGGGCAGCACCTCCGTCATCCACCGTCGCGCCCCGTGCGGGCGCGTGGCTTGAAACTCCGTGCAGGTGGACGAATAGTCGATGATCGCGAGTCGCGCCCCGTGCGGGCGCGTGGCTTGAAACTTCGCCTCCGCCCTGCGCTGCCATGCGTCGCGGTCGTCGCGCCCCGTGCGGGCGCGTGGCTTGAAACAAACTGGTTCCCACGCTGCTACCCACACTGATTAAGTCGCGCCCCGTGCGGGCGCGTGGCTTGAAACCTGCTTGTCATAGCGCTTATACCGCACAAGGTAGGTCGCGCCCCGTGCGGGCGCGTGGCTTGAAACAGGCGCTCTTTGTCAGGCCCAGCCGATACACGGCCAGTCGCGCCCCGTGCGGGCGCGTGGCTTGAAACCCGACCAGGTTGACCGTACCAGTGTGTCCGCAGGGTCGCGCCCCGTGCGGGCGCGTGGCTTGAAACTTTTGCGCTCGGAACCGGCGCGGCGGTTGTGTATGTCGCGCCCCGTGCGGGCGCGTGGCTTGAAACAGTTTGAGCCTGAACAAGACCGGATGGAACCAGGCGTCGCGCCCCGTGCGGGCGCGTGGCTTGAAACAAGGTGGGTACCAAGCTGGAAACCCTGAAACTGGTCGTCGCGCCCCGTGCGGGCGCGTGGCTTGAAACAGCCCGTCAACTCGCATTACGGATACGGATGCGGTGTCGCGCCCCGTGCGGGCGCGTGGCTTGAAACTCCCTTAACGCCCCGAATCACATAGTCATCTACACGTCGCGCCCCGTGCGGGCGCGTGGCTTGAAACTGTCGCAGCGCGGGATCATGCCCAAGTTCGTGCCGTCGCGCCCCGTGCGGGCGCGTGGCTTGAAACATTTTTTCTCGAATTTTCTTCACAACCGCATTCCAGTCGCGCCCCGTGCGGGCGCGTGGCTTGAAACAACGGTACACAGCTCCGCAAACGAAGTCTTTGCCTCCCTCGAAAAAGTCGTTGATCGCCTCCGCGTCCGTTCCTTAATCAGCAATGCCGCGCGTGTTGCCTCCATTACCCATAGAACTTGGTTGTTGGATTCGTTAATGTTTTGAATTGGTATTAGATCATCACGAGCAGCGGGCCGTGCGCTTTGTTCCGCGCCCAGGAAGCCACGCGCAGTGCTGTACGTTGCGAATTCCAATCGCGCGCGCTATAATGTCGTTATCTGAGACATTGTAGAGACCCCCTTGTTGCATCCGGCTTTTCACAGTCATCCCGCAAGAGTCCGTGAGAAAAAGGCTGCCTATGCCCAGGCTCGCAACCCCCGGTGAAACGCACCCGCGCGGATCGCCCGCGCACGGAGTCTGTGAAACCTTTAAGCAGGAGGGTGGGGCCATGGCGCGGCGGTTTCTTGTGCTCACCTGGTTTGGTCTGATCGGCCAGACGCTGAAAATTACGGGGGACGCGGTGACCAACGCAATGGTTTTTCCGAATTCCATGGACTTCTACAGCAATCTCATGGTCATCCTGTCGCTTTTGTCCATTGCAGCCACAGCGTTCTTCTGGCTGGGGTATGGACGCCTTATCGGAAAGGACAGACCGGTGATCAAGTACACCGCGTTGATTACAGGCGCACTGGTGATCGTTGGGCCGGTTGTAAACACTGCAATCGCCCGCATGGATCAAACCGCATTGTTTCAGATGACCTTTTCCGTTCAGCGTGTGATCAGCGCTGTTCAGCTTGCCGCCATTGCCGTTTTTCTCTGGATGTTCGTGATCAAGGGTTCCCTGCCGCTTCGGGTGACGGCGGGGATGTACATATTGTCGCTATCCACAAATCAGTTCCTATTCTGGACATGGTTCCCTGCCGTAATGTGGGTGAGCGCCGGAGTGCGGGCCCTGATGACCCTTCCATTCTATATCACGCTGATCCTGCACCAAACCAGGATCGCGCGATCGGAAGCGAGCATGCGAGATGCGGCGGAGGAAAATCCGTCCTGACAAGCCGAGAAACCAGCCGGCGCGAGACCTTGGCGCGCCGCAGCCGGCGCCCTATGGTTGAATCTTCGGTCCACACATTGTATAATGGCTCCGTCCGGCAGAGCCGGTTTGAAATCTCATGCGCCGCCCGCCATGACGGAGGCGGCCGCGAAAGGCACTTTCAGAAGATGATCAAACGAATTATCCTCCCGGCGTGGCGTCATCAGCTTCGCCGGGCAGGCCAGTGTTCCGGCACGGTCAGGACTTCGGAATTCACGCGAGAGATATTTTTCGTCCGGCAAGGGGCCGCAGCGCAGGAATAGCGGCGCTACTTCAAGCGAAGCGCGACACCGCCGGGCGGGAAAAGACCCGCGTAAAAACGAAGATTTTACTGTGTCATAGCACAACCACAAAGCTGAATGCCGCCACGCCGTACTTCCCCTGAAACAACAGAAGGAGGTATGGCTTTATGAAGTATTGCCTTGCGATCCTCAGGGCGAACAGATGCCTTGCGGCTTTTTATCTGCTGATGGGCATTCTCACGACATTTTTGGATACCTGGCAGGCGGCGTATTCTCAAACGGTGCTGGATCGCTTTCAGACGGGCTCGCTCTCTGCCGGCACAATCGCGCTGTATACGGGGCTGATGCTGGGCGGATATCTTCTGAACTACGCGGACGAATACCCCGATAAGCGCTTTTCCAATCTGATCTACTTTGATTTCAAGCTTCTGGCGCTTCAAAAGCTGGAGCGTATCGATTATTCCGCCTATCAGCGGATGGGCACGGGCCTCCTGATCCAGAAAACCGAAAGCGGTGCGCAGGCGGGCAGGGGCATCCTGTTTTCGTTCGCGTTTCAGGTGCTCCGCAGCACGGTCCCAAGCATCACCTTCGGCCTGTGGTTCATTGGCAGGATCAATCCGGCGGTCATGGTAGGCATCGCGGCGGGTTATGTTCTGGTGTTTGCCGTTTCCAACCTGCTGCTCAAGCGCCTGTACAAAATCAAGGAAAGAATCCTGAACAACGAGGAGGTGCTCAACCGCCTGCTTGTGCGCGGATTCATGGAATTGCCCGTTTTTCGCGTCAACAGGCGTTTTCGAAGGGAAATGGAGCGCGCAAGGGAAGCGGCGGGCCAGATTGTTTCAGCCAAGACGAAAATGAACCTTATCCACGAAGCCTTCTTTACAATCTTCGCGCTCTTTGTTGGAATCATCAAGGTGATCATCCTGGTCTACGCGTGGCGGACGCACGCGCTCAGCGTGGGCGCCGTAGTGGCGCTTCTGGCGCTGGCCGAGCGCGCGTATCAACCCATTGCGGTATTCAACGTGCTCTTTGTGCAGTACAAGCTGGATCTGGCCGCCTTCAGGCGCCTGACGGAGGTGCTGGACGCCCCGGAAGAACCGCGCCTGACATCGGGCGCGCCCTATCGGCCCGGCGGCGGGGGCGTGAAGTTCGAAAACGTGGGCTACACCTACGCGGGAAACCGCGTCCTGGACGGACTCACGCTGGAAGTCCCCGCGGGGAAAAAGGCGGCGTTTGTCGGCGAGAGCGGCTCCGGCAAATCCACATGCCTCAAGCTGATCGCAGGACTTCTGATGCCCCGGAGCGGCAGGGTTTTCATCGACCGTCAGGACATCGCCGGCCTGTCGATGGACAGCTACTACCCGCACATCGCCTACCTTTCGCAGGAGACGCCGGTTTTTGACGGGACTCTGCGCGAGGACATCCTGTTTGACCAATCCGCTCCGGATGCGGAAATCCGCGCCGCGCTGGAGCGCGTGGAACTTGGCGGGTTCCTCCGGGCGCTTCCGGAGGGCCTGGATACCCGGGTGGGCGAGCGCGGAGCGACCCTTTCGGGCGGTGAGCGCCAGCGGCTCGCGCTGGCGCGGCTCTTCTTCACCCCCGCCAGGCTGATTCTGCTCGACGAGGCAACCAGCGCCCTGGACAACGTGACCGAGGCGCGCGTTCTGGGCCGCGTCATGGCCGCGCTGGAGGGCCGCACAGTGGTCAGCGTCGCGCACAGGATCCGCTCCATCCAGGGCGCGGACGTCGTCCATGTGTTTTCCAAAGGCGAACTGATCGCCAGCGGCGCTTATGACGACCTGCTCCTGAACTGCGCGTATTTTCAGGCGCTCTGCGCGCGGGGCGAGGAACCGCCGGCGCCTTAAGTCAGTGCGCCGCCTGGAAATCCCGCAGGATTTCAGACGTACGCGGTTCCTTTCTTTTGCATCGAAAATCCGCAGGATAATTCGATGCTCGGACCCCCATAGGACTTTGCCGACGGTCCGTGAATGCATACGCAATCTTTTCGAAATCCTGTTGAAATCCTGATGATGTTGGCATACAATAAGTACATACCCGAAATGCACAGAGGAGGAAACCACATGAGGAAGATCTTTGCTTTGCTGCTCGCGGTTCTTTTGATCGCAGGCTGCACGTCCGCGATGGCGGAGCCCGTCAAGATGGACAAGCTGACCCTCGAGTTCGTGCCTTCCAAGGATGCGGATGTCATCATCACCGGTACCAAGAACCTGCCGGACCTTCTGAAGGCCGAGCTTTCCAAGCAGGGCTATGACGTGGGCGAGGTCGACATCACCGTCGGCACCTCCTATGAAGCCACCGGCGAAGCCATGGCGGCGGGCACGATCGACATCGGCTGGCTGCCCGGCGGCACCTACGCGCTCTACAGCGACGAAGTCGATGTGATCCTGACGGCGACCCGCGCGGGCCTGTCGAACGATTCCACCGACGCCAAGACCTGGAACGGCGACGCCAACAAGACCACGCCCACCGATGAGCAGGTGACCTTCTACCGATCGCTGATTTACGCCACCCCCTCCGCCTACGGCAAGGAGCTGGCCGCGAAGGTCAATAAGGGCGAAGCCCTCACCTGGGACGACCTGTCCAAGGCCAACTGGGCGGTTCTGAAGACCTCCTCCTCCGCCGGCTACATCTACCCCACCATGTGGCTGATGGACAACTACGAAGGCAAGAAGCTCACGGACCTTGCCAACGTCGTCACCCTCAGCGGCTACGGCGAGAGCTTCGCGCAGGCCGCCGCCGAGTCCGTGGACATCATCGTGTGCTATGCCGACGGCCGCCGCGACTACGAGGCCGCCTGGACGCTGCCCGCCGACCAGAAGGACGAGACCGGTAAGGCCGGCATGGGCCGCAAGGACTCCATCTGGAACGAAATGAACGTCATCGGCGTGACCGCACCCATCTACAACGACACCGTGTCCATTACCAAGGCCAACCCGGCGGTGTACACCCCCGAGTTCATCAAGGCGATGCAGACCGCGCTGATCAACATCATCGGCACCGATGAAGGCAAGGCGATCTTCTCCGTGTACAGCCACACCGGCTACGCCATCGCCAGCGACGCCGATTACGACGGAGCCCGCAAGGCGCTGGAAGCTGTCCAATAATAGTCCCTAAAAGGATGCGATGGGTTTTTAACACATCGCAGACAACCTGCGCGAACCTGCATTCATCGGTCTGTCATTTGCCAAGGGGCGGCGCGGCTGAAGCCGCGCCGCCCCTTCTATTTAAGGCGCTCTTGCCATCCGCATCCCGAAATGGTATAGTAAAACACAGCGGGCGGCTCCCGCGATTTCATATAGAAAACACCAGTCCCCCACCAATACAAAAGTAAAGAGGCGCGCCTATGATCGAATTCGTCCACGTTGGAAAGACCTACCCCAACGGCGTCAAGGGGCTGAAGGACGTCAGCCTGAAAATTGAGCAGGGCGAATTTGTGGCCATCATCGGCCTTTCGGGCGCAGGCAAATCGACCCTGATCCGGACGATCAACCGGATGATCGACGTGACCGAGGGCCAGGTGATGGTGGACGGCGTGGATGTGATGAGCTTACGCGGAAAGAGCCTGCGCAGGTTCCGCCGCCACATCGGCATGATCTTCCAATCCTTTAACCTCGTCACCCGTTCCACCGCCATCAAAAACGTGCTCACCTCCATGGTGCCCGATATGAACTTCTTCCGGGTGCTTTTGGGTATCTTTACGCAGAAGCAGGAGATGGCCGCGCTGGAGGCGCTGGACAAGGTGGGCATTCTGGACAAGGCCTACACCCGCTGTGACCAGCTGTCCGGCGGCCAGCAGCAGCGCGTGGCGCTGGCGCGGACGCTCAACCAGAACCCCTCCATCATCCTGGCGGACGAGCCGGTGGCCGCGCTGGACCCGGTGACCGCCAATCAGGTGATGAGCGATTTCAAGCGCATCAACAAGGAGATGAACATCTCCATCCTCATCAACATCCACCATGTGGACCTGGCGCTGGACTTTGCCGACCGGGTGATCGGCATCCGCGCGGGCGAAATCGTCTACGACGGCCCGGTGGGCAACGTGACGCAGCCGATGCTGGACGCCATCTACAACGGAGCGCCGGTGCCCAAGGCGGCGGACGAGCAGAGCGCGAAGGACGCCCAGCTGATCGCCCAGGCCCGGGCCGAAAACGACCGGCCAATGCAAAAGGGGGCCGAGGGCTGATGGCAAAGGTCAAGACGCCCAAGGCCGTGAAGCCGCCGCTGTTTGACCGCGTCTTTCCGCCCAAAGTAATGGCGGTGGGCGATCACACCGTGCCCAAACCCCGCTCCCGCGCGTGGCTGATTGCGCTGGTACTGATCGCCGCGGTCTGGGGCTCGGTTCGGCTGACCGGGTTCGACCTCTCCATCATCGTCAGGCGCGGGCATCAGTTCACGGTCATCCTTCAGAAGATCTTTAGCCCCGACTGGACGTATTTCGACAAGGTGATCCCGCCGCTTCTGGACACCATCAAAATGAGCGTGATGGGTTCCGTGATCGGCTCGCTTCTGTCGCTGCCGTTTGCCGTGATGGCCTCGGCCAACATCAATAAAAGCGGCGTGTCCGTGGTGGTGCTTCGCGTACTTCTGAACATCGTGCGCACGCTGCCGACGCTGGTCATCGCCTCCATCTGCGCTCTGATCTTTAACCTTGGCACCTTTGCGGGCACGGTGGCGATCACCATATTCACCTTCGGCATCGTGGCGAAGATGCTCTACGAGAGCATCGAAACCATCGACATGGGCGCGTTCGAGGCCATGGAGGCGCAGGGCGCTTCGAAGTTCCAGGCCTTCTGGAGCGCCGTCTTTCCGCAGATTCTGCCCACCTACCTCTCCCACTGCCTGTATTCCTTTGAAATCAACATCCGCGCCGCCTCCATCCTGGGCTACGTAGGCGCGGGCGGCCTGGGCATTCTCATCAACGAGCGCATCGGCTGGCGCGACTACGAGGGGCTGGGTACGGTTCTGATCGCGCTGTTCGTGGTCGTTTTGATCATTGAAAACACCAGCCAGGCCCTGCGCCGCAGGCTGAGCTAGAAAGCGGAGGCCGCACATGCAGAAAACCCTCAACCCCATCGAGCAGATGTACGAAAGCAGGCCGCGGAAGTGGTGGCTGTACACGCTGATCCTTTTGATCGTCATGGTCATTCTGGGCTGGTCCGGAAACGCCATCAAATACAAAGGTTTGGCTTCCAAGGGCAGCGAGGTGGCCTACGGCATCGTCTACGGCATCACGCACCCGGACACGACGCTGCTCTTCAACGGCACAAAGGACGGCGTGGCCTACATGCTGTTTGAGACGATCGCAATCGCCCTGCTGGGCACGTTGATCGGCGGCGTTCTCGCCGTGCCGGTCAGCTTTCTGGCCAGTGAAAACATCGTGCCCAAGTGGGTGGCGTTCCTCTTCCGGGCGTTCATCCTGCTGATCCGCACCATCCCCAGTCTGGTCTGGGCGCTGGTATGGATCCGGGTGACCGGGCCGGGCGCGTTTTGCGGCGTGGTGACCCAGAGCATCTGCTCCATCGGCATGATCTCAAAAATGTACATCAACGCCATCGAGGACCTGGACACGAAGATCCTCGAAAGCCTGGACGCCGCCGGCTGCACCGCCTTCCAGAAGATCCGCTACGGCATCCTGCCGCAGCTCTACGCCAATTTCGTCTCCACGCTGGTCTACCGCTTTGACATCAACATCAAGGACGCGACCACGCTGGGCATTGTGGGCGCGGGCGGCATTGGCGCGGCGCTGATCCAGTGCATCAACAGCCGCCGCTGGAGCATGGTGGGCGCGTTTTTATGCGGCATGATCCTCTTGATGCTGGTGATTGAGCTATTCTCCACCAAAGTGCGCAAGAAGCTGGCGAGGGGCGCATGAATAGACTGACGATCTACTTCACTTCCGACACCCACGGCTTTCTGTTCCCGACCAATTTTCGGGACGACGCGCCCCGGCCGATGGGGCTGCTTTCGATGCGCTTCCCCAAAGACGGTAATACCCTCGTGATCGATGGCGGCGACACCCTGCAGGGCTCGCCGCTGACCTACTATTGCCAGAAGACTGGCCGCGAAATGCCGCTGGCCCGCGCGATGAACGAGATGGGCTACGATTTCGTGACGCTGGGCAACCACGACTTCAACTACGGCTATCAAACCCTGCGGGATCACCTGACAGCGCTTGACGCCCGCTGCCTGTGCGCGAACGTGGCGGACAAACGGGGCCGACTCCCCATTTCCGGCTGCTGCGTGCGCACCATGGAGAACGGGCTGCGCGTGGGGCTTGTCGGCATCGTCACCCACTGGATCAGCCGCTGGGAAAAGCCGGAAAACCTGCTGGATTTCGACATCTCCGATCCCTTTGAGGCCGCCTGCCGCGCGGTGGCGGCGCTTAAGGGGCAGTACGACGTCCTGATCGGCCTCTACCACGGCGGGCTGGAGAAGGATGTGGAAACCGGGAAGCTTCTGAGTGGCACAGATGAGAACATCGCCTGCCGCCTGTGCGAGGCGCTGCCGTTTGATCTTCTGCTGACCGGTCACCAGCACATCGGCATGGCGGGCGTCGACTATTGCGGCACCCACGTGGTGCAGACGCCCGCGAACGCGCAAGCCTTCGTCGAAGTCGTCATGGACGCGGGCGGCCGCTTCTCCTCCCGGCTGCGCCGCCCGGAAACACCCGCGGCGCTGAATGAATGGCAAACCAGCCTCTACAATGATCTCCGCGCCTTTTTGGATACCCCCATCGGGCGGCTCTCCCGGCCCATCTGGCCGGAGGGCAAGCTGGACATGGCGCTGAAGGGATCGCCGATCGCGGACTTTTTCAATAGGGTGCAGCTGTCCGCGAGCGATGCCGCCGTCTCCTGCGCGTCGCTCCCCAACGAACTGCGCGGGCTGGACAGCCGCGTCACCGTGCGGGACGTGGTGGCCAGCTACCCCTACGCCAATACGCTTTCGGTGCTGGAGGTCACGGGGGACGTCCTTCTTCGCGCCCTTGAGCAGTGCGCCCGCTATTTTGAAGTGGACGAGCATGGCGGCGTTTCCATCGCCGCCTCCTTCCTGCGCCCCAAGGAGGCGCACTACAACTACGATTTTTTCTACGGAATTGAGTACGAGTTCGACCTGAACCGCTCGGCGGGCAGCAGGGTGACGAAGCTTATGCAGGGCGGCCGGGCCGTTTTGCCGGACGAACGCCTGACGCTGGTGATGAACAACTACCGCGCCACCGGCGCGGGCGACTTTGAATGCTATCTGGAGTGTCCGCGGCTCCGGGAAATCCAGACCGAGGTCAGCGAACTGATCCTGAACTACCTGGGCGAGCGAGACCTTGTGACCATCCCCGAAGCGCGGCCCTACGCCGTGGTCCTTCCCAATTAAAAGTAAGCCCATCGCGCGGGCCAACCCGCCGTATCCGATACAGATAAACCGTATGCCCCGCCAGCGTATTTGCAGGCGGGGCATACGGTTCATTTCTCCAGAAATTCGACCGAGAGCTGATACGCGCCGTAGCGGGTGAAATATCGGCGCAGCCGCTCGGGCAGGCCCGCGACCGGGAAGCGCCCGGCGCCGTGCAGCTCAATCTCCGACAGCGCCCGGCTGACGGCGGCGCCCCGGTGGATTTCGCAGGGGGCGGGATCGCCGAAGAATTCCAGGCACATCGACAGGATCACGTCCTCGGGCAGCGTCAGCCGCTCGATCCGGTCGTCAAACACCGTGCGCCCGGATTCGTCCTGAAGGAGGAGCCGCGTTACGCGGCGCTTGGCGAAAAGGCCCATTCTTCAGGTGATCTCCAGATAGTCTGGATCGGGCAGCGCCGGGAAGGGCGCGGTGGGCAGCGTCTGATACCAGTAGGCGACGGAAGCCATGTCGTCCTGCCGCGGCTGGTAGCGCCAGTCCTTGTACCAGCCCAGGTCCTGAATGGTAACCTTGAGGTCGCTGTCAAAGCGGATCGGGTCCGCCACATGCCAGCGGTACATGGAGAAGCGCTGCTGCGACTTGTACAGCCCGTCGGGGATCTGCACGTGGTACATGCCGCCGTAGAGTGAATTGTACGGCACGTACTTGCCAGCCACGTCCCAGTCGAACGCGCCCAGGAAGTAGTCCTCGGTGCCGGTGCCGCAGATGGTGGGGTTCTCGTCGCCGTCCATGAAGAACTTGATTTCACCCTCGCCCCACCACTTGCCCAGACCGTTGAGGCCCACGGACAGGGCGGTGCCCACGTAGTGGCCGCGGCCCTTCACGCCGTCCAGGATGGTGAAGTCCTCCTTGAAGGGTACGGGGTTGACCCTGCGGAACTGGGCGTGGAAGTAGGCGGCTTCCTCCGGCACTTCCATGAGGGCGTAATTGATCTGGTAGTAGACGATGCGCTCCTTGTCCTTGTGGCGGTTCTCCAGCGTGATTTTGGCCTTCTTGCGGAAGGGCATCACCCAGAAGCAGTTGAGCGCGTGGTTGGGGTTCACGCAGACCATCGCGGAATTCAGCTGATCGAACTTGACGTCAAACCAGTTTTCGCTGTTGTTGTACCAGCCGCAGGCGAAGAAGTCGGAAATCGGCGCTTCGACGCTGGGCTGCTCCTGGTCGTCCCAGTAGAAGCGGATGATGATGTCGCGGCTGATGTGGCCGGTGAGCCAGATGCTCTGGATGGCGCCCGGGCCTTCGATCTCAGCCATGGTGAACACCTCGCCCGGCTGTACCGCGTAGGAAGGCGAAACCTTCCAGCCCCGGCCCAGGTCGCGCGCGCACTTTTCGCCGGTGCCGGCGGTGGCCAGCGCGCCGCCGTTCTTTTCGCCGGTCATGTTCTCCGCGGAAATGCTGCGGGACTTGGCGTTTGAAAGCAGCGGCAGCGTGGATGCGTTGGTGAAAAATCCGTCGAACATGGCTTTCCCTCCTTGAATGTCCGGAAAATTACTGTCCGGTTTGGGTTTTGAGGTTGGGGTGCTCCTGAATGCGGCTGGTCAGGCTCAGGTAGATGGAGTCCTTGCCCATGAAATGGTAGTCGCCATAGGCGATGAAGGGAACGTACAGATCCTCCTCGGCGATGTCGTACTTCCGGCACAGCGCGAGCTGTACTTTGACGCCCTCCTCAGTGGCCAGGTCGTACTTGTCCACGGTGTAGCCTTCCGGCAGTGCCCGGGGGAGCCACTTGGAGACCTCCTTGCAGCTTTCGCAGTAGGAGGAGTACAGGTAGACGATGTTGCCCGGCTCGCGCTGCGACTTCTTCTCGGCCGCGCGCTGCACTTCGTCGTAGCCGGGGTAGCCGGTCCGGCCGTTTTTCAGATAGCTTGCGATCTGGTCGTCCTGCGATCCGTCGGCCAGGAACACCGCGTCGCCGATGAACAGGGTGGGCCAGGGGACCTCGCCCGCGATGCCCAGCGCCTTGAGGCGGTCGCCCCGCTCCTCCAAAAGCTTTGAATTCTCGCGGAGGTTGTACATCACAAGGTCGTACGAAACGCCCTCCAGCGCCTGCCCGAACCGCACCGCCATCTCCCGCTCGACGGCGCATTCGCCGCACCCGCGGCCCACGCCGCCCATGCACTTGCCGCAGGGGTCGATCAGGTATACCTCGAGCGTCGTTTTCTCAGGCTCCGCGCTGGCCATGAGCGTCAGCGCGGCCAGGATCACGATCAGCAGCAGATTTCTTTTCATCTTGGTTCGCGCTCACTCTGTGCCGGCAACTTGGGGAAGGTGCCGTGCGGCTCCAATTGATACCAATAGGCAACGGTAGAGATATCGTCGCTGCG
>CALGYL010000208.1 GCA_937934775.1 uncultured Clostridia bacterium | reverse complement strand
TGCGCTCCCGTTCCACCCCGATGACACAGCCGACCGCCGTAGCCAGCAGAAGCCGCAGCCCCGCTTCCCACCACGCCATGACCTCCCGCTCCTTTCCCTGGCGAATACGGTCCGCGCGCCCGCCCGGCCAGGGCAAGAGAGGTCCGATGCTTGCGCTCCTTGGAAGCCAGCGCCCGGACGGGCCTTAGGGTACAGCCTACGCCGCGGTCGCCGTCCACAGAACGGGCGGGCCGGTCCCCCCGCGTTCCGGCGGAAGCGGCCGAACGGCCGGCTCTGCCCAAAGGCAATTTCACAACCTCCCTCCCGCACACCGGTGTTCCGCACGCATTTTCCACGATCGGACGCATCCATCGGGGAAATTCCGCCGCTCTTCTCTTTGGATTTGAGAAAAATTGCGCAGGCGTTTGCGTTTCCCGAAGATGTACGGGCCGTCAAACGCTTGCGGGATGCGGCCCGAATGGGGTACAATAAGTTTTACATAACAAAAACGGCGGGGCTCGGGAGAAAGTGGACCCTACGGGAACGTTTCGGCGCCGGTGGCGCCGGCGCAGGACTGATCACGGAGGAACGTCGGATGAAGAAGAGCGTAACGGGGAACTCCGAACTGATTCGCAGGATCAACCGGGACCTTGTCACCAATTCGATCATCGAACTGGGCTGTGTCTCGCGCACGGAGCTTGCGCGAAAGGTCGGGCTGGCCATGCCCACGGTCATGCGCATCGTGGAGTCCCTCATCGAGGAAGGCATCGTGATCGAAGTCGGGCAGGGAAATTCCTCCGGCGGGCGAAAGCCCACGCTGCTGCGGCTGAATCAGGACTCCATGTACTTCATCGGGGCATGCATTCAGCGCAAGCTGAAAATCGTTTTGTCCGACGCCGCCGGCAGCATCGTCTGCCGGCACGAAGTGCTGGGCAATTACAACAACCTCAGCGACAACATTCTGGATCAGATCGTCGAGGGCGTCGAGCAGATCATCGAGCGCAGCGGTGTCCCGCGGGAAAAAATCGCGGGGGCGGGCATCGGCACGCCCGGCTCTCTGTTCAAGCACTGCGACCTGATCCGGGATTATCCGTTCGTCGACTGGGCGCAGTTCGACATCGACACCTGGTACAGTTCGGACAAGCTGCATTTTCCGGTAGAATTTGAAAACATCCCCAAACTGGGCACGCTGGGCGAAATGCGCTTCGGCCACGGCCGCAACGTGCGCAATTTCATCTACGTCTACGCGGATTTCGGGATCGGCTCCGGCATCGTGGCTGACGGCAAGCTGTACATGGGCTCCAAAGGCGTGGCCGGGGAGTTCGGCCATACGGTCGTCGAGGCGGGCGGACGGGCGTGCTACTGCGGCAACAAGGGCTGTCTGGAGATGTACAGCGCCTCCCCCGCCATCGTCCGGGAACTGCGGGAAAAGATGAAGGCAGGCGCCCCCACGCTCCTGAAACTGATGTGCAGTCCCGAGGAACTGAATTTCTCCCACGTGCTCGACGCGCTCAAAAAGAACGACCACCTGACGACCGCCGCCTTCGAGCAGGCCGGGCGAATGCTCGGACTGGGGCTCGCGAACCTGATCAACCTCTTCAACCCGGAAATGATCATCATCGGCGGGGAACTGTCCGACTGCCGCATCTACGTCGAGACGGCCAAGCGCGTGGCCGCGGAGGGCATCTTCCTGCACAAGGCCAACGACGTGCGCATCGTCACCAGCGCGCTGGCCGGAGACGACCTGCTCAAGGGCGCGATCTCGCTGGCCATGCGCAAGGTGTTCAACACCGTTTCCCTTTAGTCGCCCATCCACTACAGAAGTTATGAAATTCGGCGATTGCCCTGTAACTAAACGTGAAAGTGGAAAAAAATTCACCCCGTGTAAAAACCGCGGGGTTTTCTTTTGTGTAAAAAAATTCGGGCTTTGCGTGAAGACAAAGCACAGTCGTTCATGCGCGTAAAAAAAACCGTCCATTTTACGACATGTAAAAATATTTGCTTTACATCCTGTAATTTTCAGAAAATATTTCGATGCGGGGATATTGCAATTCTCATAGATTCATGCTACAATTTCGCTTAGTTACTAACACTCTGAATAAAAGTAAGCGAGCCAACGCGCCCCTGTTCTGCCATTAACCGGAGCGTTCCGGTTAAAATAACGTTATCGGAGGAGCTTATGAAAAAGGTTCTGGGTCTGGCGCTCACATTGGTACTCTTGGTCTCGCTGTGTGCCGGGGTACCGGCGCTGGCGGACAAAACGCCGAAGTTCGGCTACGTCGTCAACGACATGTCGCATGAGTGGTATCAGAACATCGTCAAGGGCGCGCAGGCCAGGGCGGCCGAGCTTGGCATCGAGCTGAAGGTTGCCGACGCCGCGATGGATGTGTCCAAGCAGGTCAGCCAGCTCGAGAACATGATCACCGACGGTGTGGACGTTCTGATCATCACGCCCGTGGACGTCAAAGCGCTGGCAGCCATCATGAACGAAGCCGCGCAGGCGAATATCCCGGTCGTCTCCGAGTCCAACGTCATTGAAGGCGCGAAAACCTACGTCGGCATCGACAACCTCTCCGGCGGCAAGAAGGCCGGCGAGTGGTTCGCCGCCTACGCCAAAGCCAACAACATCGACCCGAAGATCCTGATCGTGGGTCTCCCGGCGTTCGCAGACTGCCGGATGCGCGTCGAAGGCTTTAAAGCCGGTATGGACGCGGCGGGTCTGAAGTATGAGATCAAGCAGGAAGTGGACGGCCAGGGTTCCAAGGAGACCTCGCTGAAAGTGGCACAGGACGCCCTGACCGCCAACCCGGACGTCAACGTGATTTTCGGCATCAACGACAACTCGACGACCGGCGGCATGGCCGCCTACAAGGAAGCCGGTCTGGACGAGTCCAAGCTGACCGCCATCGGTTTCGGCTTTGAGGGCGTGGTCGGGCGCGAGGCGCTGCTCAGCGGCGGCCCCTACAAGGCCGCGGTCGCCATGTTCCCGGATTACATGGGCGTCAGCCTGATCGACGCCGCGAACAAGGCGTTTAAGGGCGAGGAACTGCCCGAGAACTATGAATCCGGCACCGTCGTCATCACGCAGGACAATTTCGCCGATTTCTACACCAAGGACGGCGACGCCTACAAGACCAACTTTGAAGCGATCCGCGCACTGATGGCGAAGTAATCCAATCATCTCAAACGAGGCCGGGCTGCCGCGATCTTCCCCGTCCACGGGGCCGGTCACGGCAGCCCCGGATTCATAAACGCCCCGCCGAAGCCTGTCTCAGGGATTGCCGCGCGGACCCGGTCGCGTCCGGGCCTGGCGCTCTCCCCCGACGGGGGGCCACAGATACCAGTAAAGGAGCGGTACGATGTCGAACCAATCGAGAGAAAACGGGCGATCCATCGTAGAACGGATCAAGCAGTCGGACATTCTGGTGCTGATCCTGGCCTTGTTCGCGCTGTGCGCAGTCACCTATTGCCTCAAACCTGTGTTTCTCTCTGAGCGCAATATCATGAATACGCTTCGGCAGGTTTCGCTGACCGCGATTTGCGGGTTCGGCCTGACGATGATCATCCTGGTGGGAGAAATCGACCTTTCCGTCGGCTCGCAGCAGGCGGTGGCCGGCATCATCACCGTGGCGGTTCTCAACGCGACCGGCTCAATCGCGCTGGCGGTCCTGGCGGCGCTCGCGGCCGGCATCGTCGTGGGCGGTCTGAACGGCCTGCTCGTCACAAAGCTGAAAATCAATTCGATGATCGTGACGCTGGGCACGATGGCCATCTGGCGCGGCGTCTCGATGGTCGTGACCAACGCCGTATCCATCCAGTCCGCGGTTCCGGATTTCCTGAACCTGGCCACCGGTTTCATCGGCCCGGTGCCCAACGCGGTCATCATCGCGGCGGTTCTGTTTGTGGTCATATATTACGTTCTTAATCACACCACCTTCGGCCGGTACATCTACGCCATCGGCGGTAACAAAGAAGCGTCACGCTTCGCGGGCCTGCCGGTGGACAGGATGAAACTTATGGTTTACATCATCGGAAGCGTTTTGTCCATGCTGTCGGGCGTGCTGCTGGCCTCGCGCATGGCCTCCGCGCAGCCCACAGCCGGCACCGGTTTTGAGATGATCGTCATCGCGTCGGTCATCCTGGGCGGCGTCTCGCTGTCGGGCGGCATCGGCACCATCACCGGCGCAATGATCGGCATGCTGATTCTGGGCGTATTGCAAAACGCGCTGACACTGATGGATGTCTCCTCCTTCTGGCAGGACATCACCCGCGGCATCGTCATCATCCTCGCGGTTGGCATCGACAGTCTGCGAAAGGACAGCGTCGCCAGGCGGCTCGTCCGCGCACAGCAGCAGAAAGAAGGCCAATGATGGACAAGAACGCGCCCGTCATTGAAATGTGCGGCATCCACAAATACTTTCCCGGCGTGCATGCGCTGAAGGGCGTCAGCTTTGACCTGTACCCAGGCGAGGTTCACGCGCTGGTCGGCGAGAACGGGGCCGGAAAGTCCACGCTCATCAAGCTTATGTCCGGCATCTACTCGCTGGACGAGGGGAGCTACCGCTTCAACAACTCCAGCGCCCGGATCTGCTCGCCCAACGACGCCATTCAGAAGGGCCTGAGCGTGATCTATCAGGAACTGAACCTGGTCTCGACCCTTTCGGTGGCCGAGAACATCTTCTTCGGCCGTCTGCCCTCGAGCGGCGGTCGGGTGCTCTGGAAGAAGCTGTTCGAGTATACCCGGAAATACCTCGACATGGTTGGGCTGAACATCAAACCCGGCAGCAAGGTACAGTACCTCTCCGTCGCGCAGCAGCAGCTGGTGGAGATCGCGAAGGCGATCTCGCTGGACGCCAAGGTCATCGTCATGGATGAACCCACCTCGGCGCTCAGCCCCAACGAGATCCACTACCTCTTTAATGTGATCCGGCAGCTGCAGGCGCAGGGCGTGGCGGTTGTCTATGTATCCCACAAGCTGGAGGAAGTGTTCGCCGTGGCCGGAAGGATCACGGTATTGCGCGACGGCGCCGCCGTCGGGACGGTGAACGTTTCCGACGTTGATCAGGCGGCGCTGATTGAGATGATGGTCGGACGCAAACTGACCGATATGTTCCCGCCCCGAAACCGGACGCCCGGGAAAGTCCTTTTGGACGTTCAGGGCCTATCCAGCGAAAAGGTCGTGGACCTCACGTTCACCGTGCGCACCGGGGAGATTGTCGGCTTTTCCGGCCTGATGGGCGCCGGACGCACCGAAATGACGCGCGCGCTTTTCGGCATCGACCGGCGCGCCGCCGGCACGGTCACGCTGGATGAAAAGTCCATCGAAAAGGATTCGCCGGTCGCGGCGCGGCAGGCGGGCCTTGGCCTCGTGACGGAAAACCGCAAAGAAGAAGGCATCCTGCCCACGCTGTCGGTCAAGAAAAATGTCAGCATCGTGGCGCTGAATCAGGTTTCAAAGCTTTTGCACATCAACCGCCGGAAGGAAAAAGAGGAAGTCGAACAGATCGCCAAAATGCTTGAGATCAAGACGCCTTCGATCGACCAGCTGATTTCGAAGCTCTCCGGCGGCAACCAGCAGAAGGTGCTGCTTGCGCGCTGGCTGATCAAGCACAATCTGAAACTGCTCATCATCGACGAACCGACGCGCGGCATCGACGTGGGCGCGAAGGCGGAAATCTATGAAATCCTGAACAGCCTGGCGCAAAAAGGGCTGTCCATCCTACTCGTCTCCTCCGAGATGCCGGAAATCCTGGGGATGTGCGACCGTATCTATGTGATGAAGGGCGGAAAGATCACCGGCGAGTTCAAAGCGGAAGAAGCCGACGAAAAAGTACTCCTCGCGAGGGCGATCAACTGACGTTAAGGAGGGACCATGCCGTGACCTCAAGAGAATTTGTCGAGCGCGCCATCCAGCGAGAGCACACGCCCGGCAGCGCCTTCTGGGTGGGCCATCCCTCCGACGCGGCAAAGGAACTGTACTTTGCGCGCTCGGGCGTCTCCGGGCATGAGATGACGGAAGGCGAGGCCCGCAACGCGGAATCCTCGGTCCTAATGGCCAAATCCATCGGGATTGAGGAGATCGACTTCAACCTGGCGATCGGCAGCGACATGACGTGGATCTCTCCGGAGCTGGACCTGCGCTGCTGGCAGCACCCCGAAGGAAAACCCATGTGGGATTCTTTCAAGGGAAAGCGCGAGAGCCTGGGCGAGGGCGGCGTGTTCGCGGAATGCGAGAACGTACGGGAGATCGAGGCATTCGACTGGCCCGACCCCAAATACCTGAACCTCGAAAGCGTATTGCGCGAAACCCGCTACGCCAGTGAGAAAGGACTGGCTGTCTTCGGCGGCATGTGGTGTCCCTTCTTCCACGTGCTCTCGGACTTCTTCGGCATGGAGAACTACTTCTGCAAGATGTATACCCATCCCGAAGTCGTACACGCGGCCACCGAGCGCATCGTGGACTTCTACGTCCGGGCCAACCGGATCGTGCTGCACGAGACCGGCCAATACCTGACCGCGGGCTTCTTCGGCAACGATTTAGGCACGCAGCTCAATCTGATGGTCAGCCCGGACTGCTTCGACGAGTTCATCCTCCCCTACGCGCGACGCATCATCGAAACCATCCGGGAGGCCGATCTGAAAGTGGCCATGCACTCCTGCGGCGCGATCGGGCGCGTCATCCCGCGGCTGATTGACGCGGGGGTGGACATCTTGCACCCGCTTCAGGCCCAGGCGAAGGGCATGGACGCCGCAAGCCTTGCCCAGTACAAAAACGACCTGATCTTCATGGGCGGCGTCGACACACAGCAATTGCTGCCCTTCGGAACCGCGAGGCAGGTTTACGACGAAGTATTGAGACTGCGCGACGTATTCGGCGACGGCTTCATCGTCTCCCCCAGCCACGAGGCGCTCTTGCCCAACGTCCCCTACGAAAACGTCGTCGCAATGGCCGAAGCCGCCAAGGCGTAATCGCCGCCTTAGGAAGCCCGTACAGCATCCATACCGAGAATGTCCATCCGGCGGCGAAACCGGCGGTTTCGGGGCCTTGTGCGTTGCGTTGTCTCCACCAAATGCCACGGTAAAAAACCGTCGCACAATTCGAACATGAAGGAGATGCGACCATGAAAAAGGATTATGAGAACCTCCGCGAACTGGGAAAGCGGTTTTCCGAAATCGCCGCTCTGCCCGTTCAAAGGGAAAAGCGCGCGCTCTGGACGTCCAACAACGATCTGAAGCCCGTGCGCCCGCTGGTTTTGATGGACCAGCTACCGTGGCACGAGATCGCGAAAAACGATGAAATGTCGCTTCGCTGCGAGGATGATTTCCTGCGCTCCGTCGAGCAGTCCCTCCGAGAGATCCTGTACCGATGGGCGCACTTTCCCTGCGACTTGGTGGTGGAAAACCGCATCGACGTACCCAAGACCGTGCGAAACCTCGATTACGGCATCCACATCCGCGAGGAAATCCGCTCTAACGACCCGGGCAACGACATCGTTTCTCATAAATACGAGGACCAGCTCCGGACGACGGAAGCCCTGGACGCGCTCCGGGAGGACAAGGTCGAAGCGGATCAAGCGCTCGACCTGCGCCATCTGGACATGCTGAACGAAATCTTCGCGGGTATCGCGCCGGTTCGGCTCAGCGGCGTTCAGATTCACGCCGGTATTTGGGACCGGATCGCGCAGATGCGGCCCGCGGAGAAGATTCTCTGGGACCTGGTCGACGATCCCGATCTGATCGAAGCGACGGTGAAAAGATTCGTTCAGCTGACCATGTCCACCGTCGATCAGTGCGAGAAGCTGGGGCTACTGGACCCCGCGCTCCAGTACGTGCACTGCACCGGCGCGTATACGAGCGACCTGCCCGGCGACGGCTTTACCGGCGAGAAGGCATCGGCGAAGGACTGCTGGGCTTTCGGCATGGCGCAGCTGTTTGCGACCGTGTCGCCCGCAATGCACGAGGAATACGAAATCGAGATGGTAAAACCGCTCTACGAACGGTTCGGTCTCATGTACTACGGCTGCTGCGAGCCGCTGCATGACCGCATCCACATGGTCCGGAAGATCAAAAACGTGCGCAAGATCTCTATCAGCCCATGGGCCAACATCGAGACGGCCGCCGAGAACATCGGGCCGGATTACGTGTTCTCCTGCAAGATCAACCCGGCGTTTATCGCCAACGGTTTTGAGACGGCGGACATCGTCGACCAGTTTTCCCGCGCGCTGGCCGCGACCCGCAAAAACCGGACGCCCGCCGAGTTTATCCTGAAGGACGTCTCAACCGTCGGCAATCACCTTGAGCGTTTGGATAAGTGGGGCGAGCTGGCCATGCGCATGGTGGAAGCGTAAACGAATCCCGTCTCCGCATTCAGAGGGCCGCCGGCGTTAACCGGCGGCCCTCGCAAATGTGTTCCGCTGCGATCATACCAATGCGAAACATTATTTCTTCCAAAGCTGCGAGGGATTATTTCATCCTGCAAGGAGCGTAAAGCGCAGGAGCCGCCGCGCTATTTCAAGCGGAGAGCGTCACCGCAGGGTGGAAAAAGGCCCGGCGCTACGAAGAAAGAATGTTTTGGATTGGTATCAATCCACCATGTTGATG
>CALGYL010000207.1 GCA_937934775.1 uncultured Clostridia bacterium | reverse complement strand
TGCGCCTCCCGGCCGTAGTAGGTCGACAGGCCCTGCATCACCCGCTCCAGCGTACCCGCTTGCTCGCCGACCTGAACCATCTCAACCATATAGGGCGGGAAGATGCCCAGCGTCCGGACCGCCTCATACAGCGACCCGGTCTGCTTCATCGTCTCGTTCAATTGGGCAAACCGGTCTCCGTAGCGGGTGGACTGATAGTTCTGGCACAGCGCGTCCACGCCGTCGTACAGCGGAATGCCGCTCTTCAGCAGTAGCGCAACCTGCTCGCAGAACATGGCGGTTTCATCCGCCGGCAGGGTTCGGGCGCGGCCCTTCATCGGTTCTTCCCCCACCCTTCGCTCAGTAAACTCTGTCGGTCGAGTACTTCACGACCTTGAGGCCGGTGACCATGCTGGTCGTATCGTATTGGACCCACTTGCCGCCCAGCAGCACGTCATTCCACGAATGGTAGTATTTGTCCGCGTAGCCGATCACCAACTTGCACTTGATGCCCTCGGCACGCAGCATGCAGGCGACCAGCGCCGCGTAATCAAAGCAGATGCCTTTTTTGTCCGACAGTGTCGAGTCGACGTCCGGCAGATAGCCGTTTTCGACGGTCTTGGCCTTGATGTGGTCGTAGAGCACCGTACCGACCACATAGTCGATGATGGCCTTCGTCTTCGCGGCATCGTCCGAAAGCCCCCGGCACAATTCTCCGGCTTTTGCTACCGTCCTGCTGGACGCATTGTAGTTGACATACTGGTTCGGATAGAGGGCATAGCTGAACTCGTCCGCGATGTCGGCCTTGATTTTCTTGGCGTAGAGCTGCGCGTACTGGCTACCGCGCACCTGCTCAAACACCGTCACCTGATAGGTGCCGCCGCCCATCTGCAGCGGGAAGGTTTCATAGCCGCCCTCGTGCAGGTCGTAGGTGTAAGTCTGGTCGCCCTTGACGATGCGCATCTTGAGCCGCTTGCTGCTCGACGCCTTGACCATCAGGTAACCGTCGGAGGCGTTACTCGCATCAATGGAAACGCCGGAGCCCTCGTACACTGTCTCGCCCGAGACCTCCGAATACTTTGCGCCGGTTACACTCGCCAGAAACGCACACAGAGTGAACGCGGTCAGCGCCAGAACCAATAAACAGGCGACAGCCACGGCCTGAAACGCGGTGTTTCGGCTGCTTCTCATACCGCGTGCGGCCTCCGTCTCGTCGATTCTCCTTTATGTAACCATATATCGTATTATACCAGCTTTTTTCAAGTGCTGCAACGCAATTCTAACCTTGCTTTTTCCGCGCCTCCTGCAATACCTTCATTGCGTCGATGTAACCCTGAAATCCCCGGCCCGCGATCTTTGAAAGGCAGGCGCCGGTCACGTAGGAATGCCTGCGGAATTCCTCCCGCGTGTCCACATCCGAGATGTGCACCTCCACGGCGGGCAGGCCCACCGCCTTCAGCGCGTCCAGAATGGCCACCGACGTATGGGTGTAGGCGGCCGGGTTGATGACAATGCCGTCAAAGGTGCCGATGGCCGCCTGAATCTCGTCAACGATCGCGCCTTCGTGGTTCGACTGAAAGCACTTGACGGTCGCGCCCATCCCGGCGGCAGCGGCTTCAATCTCGCCGACCAGGTCCTGGTACGTCTTGCGGCCGTAGATGTCCGGCTCCCGCACGCCCAGCATGTTGAGGTTGGGTCCGTTGATTACCAGTATATTCACGCGCGCACCTCCTGTTGAAACTTCTGAATGACCCGTTCCGCGGTCTCCTCCGGGCGGGATTGAAGCGTTACCCCGGCGTCCCGGGCGGCAAGGTACAGTGGCCTTCTGGTTTCGTACATCCGCTCCAGCGCCTCAAGGTCCGTGGACAGGGGCCTTCCCCCGGTGGCCAGTTCCTGAATCGGGCGCTCCAGTTGCACCACAAAGGCGTTGGCCCGGAGCAGCGCCCGGTTTTCCGGGCTGATCACCGCGCCGCCGCCGGTGGCGATCACCGCGCCGCGGGCAAGCGCCGCCTCCCGTATCGCTTCCGCCTCCAGCGCCCGGAAGCGGACCTCTCCGTCCCGGCGGAAGATTTCCGGGATCGGTCCGTGTCGGGACTCGATCATCTGATCGGTGTCAAAGAGCCGCCGCCGGAGCTTCTCCGCCACATGGCGGGCGACGGTGGACTTCCCCGAGCCCGGCATGCCAATCAGCGCGATGGAGCGCGTCTCTCGGGCCAGCCAGGTGAGCGTTTCGTCGACCCGATCCGAATCCACGGGCGCGCCCAGGAAGCGCCCCGCGCTGCCCGACGCCTGATGCACCAGCATGGTCAGCCCTCTGGCGGTTGCAAGCCCCGCCGCCTCCGCGCGCTGCAGAAGGAGCGTTCGGGCGGGGTTGTAGATCACGTCCGCAACGCCTTTGAGGCCCGGAATCCTCTCCGGGGCCACCGGGCAGGCCGTAAGTTCCGGGTGCATGCCCACGGGCGTGGCGTTGAGCAGTAGGTCCGCGCGCATCCCGTAAACCGCCTCGTATCCCTTCGCGTCACTGCGGGAGAGCGGCAGGACCTCCGCGCCCAGATCGTTCAGCGCGCACGCGGCTGTCTTGCCGGTGCCGCCCGTCGCGCCCAGCACAATCACGTGCTTTCCGGAGAGCTGGAAACCCTCCAGCATCTTCAGCATGCCGTAATGATCAGTATTGTGGCCGGTCAGCGCGCCATCCCGGTCAAAGTACAGCGTGTTGACCGCGCCGATTCGCCGGGCTTCCGGGGTCAGCCGTTCGCAAAGCGGGATCACCGCCTGCTTGTAGGGGATGGTCACATTCAGCCCGGCAAATCCCCGCGCCCGGATGAAGGGCTCCAGCGCCTCCGGCGCGAGCTCAATCAGCCGGTACTCGCACCCGTACAGCCGCTCGTGGATCAGTTTGGAATAGCTATGGCCCAGCTTTGCGCCGAGCAGGCCGTACACCTTTGCCATGTTACACCTCGCTGTAATTGCCCAAGAATGTGAACCCACCGGACAGGTTGAGCTCCGACAAGAGCAACCGCACGTCCTGATCGACTACCGAACCCTCGAAATCGAAGTAGAACATGAATTCGAAGTCGCGACCCGGGATGGGCCGGCTCTCCAGCTTCAGAAGGTTCAGGCCCAGCACCGCGAAGCGCGCCACCGCACGGTACAGGGAGCCGGGCGTATGGGACAGCGCCGCCATCAGACTGATGCGGTTGGCGCCGGGGTAGACCTCCATCTCCCGGGAGATGCAGATGAAGCGTGTGTAGTTGTTACCGTCGTCCATAATGCTTGCCTCCAGCGGTTCAAGGCCGTAGAGCTGCGCGTTCCGGGCCGAGGCGATGGCTGCGATGTCCTTCCGGCCAGATTCGGCCACGAAGCGGGCGGCGGTGGCGTTGTTGGCGAAGGGCGTGATCTTCACATCCTTGAGCGTGGCCAGGAAGCGGCCGCACTGCCTGAGCGCCTGCTCGTGGGCGACGACCTCCCGAACGTCCGAAAGCTTCACGCCCGGCGCGACCAGCAGCCGGTGATTGATCCGAAGCTTCGCGGATCTTGCGATGAAGAATTTGTGGGCTTTCATCAGATCGTATACGTCGGTGACGGAGCCTGCCAGGCTGTTTTCCACCGGCAATACGCCGTAGCGGCACATGCCCTTTTCCACCGCCTGCACCACGCCTTCGAAGCTGGAGAAGTACAGAATGCCCGGCATGTTGAACATCACGTCGCAGGCCTGCTGGGAATAAGCGCCCTCCGCGCCCTGGCAGGCGATCAGCGCGTTTTTGGGGAATGACCTGGGCGTCGCGGCCACGGCCTTGTCCAGAATGTCCGCAAACGTTTCAGACTCGGGCCGGAGCAGCCGCGCCTGGGCGTTGCGGCTCAGTTCAAACAAAAGCGCGTAGATCAGCTTCAGG
Organism: uncultured Clostridia bacterium; assembly: GCA_937934775.1. Lineage (GTDB taxonomy): Bacteria > Bacillota > Clostridia > Christensenellales > Aristaeellaceae > JAEZHK01. The sequence continues at coordinate 4,714 of CALGYL010000207.1, read as the reverse complement.
TCGCCCTCGTAAATCGGGTCGTGGGCGGCGGTGAGGCGCTGAAGGATGGCGCGCTCCCGGCCTGGATCGGAAACCGCGATTCCGCCCGCTCGCTTGGCCTCCACAATGTCCCGGACAGTTTGCATTCGCTTGACGTACAATTCGGCGATTTGGTCGTCGATATGGTCAATCCGCTCTCGAAGTTCCTGCATTTCCATGAGGTACCCTCCCTGCCATTCCTGCGCGTCTATACGTGCGATTGTGCGTTTGCGATCATCATCAGGTCCAGAATGCCCAGCGCGGCCATCGCTTCCACCACCGGCACCGCCCGCGGTGCCACGCAGGGGTCATGCCGCCCGCCCACCTGAATAGTCTCCTCCCGCATCTCCCGGAGGTTCACGGTGTGCTGCGGTTTCGCAATCGACGCGGTGGGCTTGAACGCCACCCGGAATACGATGGGCATACCGGTGGTGATCCCGCCCAGGATTCCGGCGTGCCGGTTGGCGGCGGTGCGAATGTGCCCGTCCTCCAGAATAAACGGGTCGTTGTGGACGCTGCCCCGCATGCGGGCGGCGGCAAAGCCCGCGCCGAACTCCACGCCCCGGACCGCCGGGATGGCGAACAGGAGCCGGGCCAGCACGCTCTCCACGCCGTCCAGCATCGGTTCTCCCAGCCCAGCCGGCAGGCCGCCGATGGCGCACTCGATCACGCCGCCCACCGAGTCGCCCTCCAGCCTTGCGCGTTCGATGGCCTCCCGCATCATCACGCCCGCGCGGTCGTCAATCACCGGGAAATCCTTGGCGGCGACACCGGACAGGTCGCCCTCGTAGGCGTCCTGAATGCCCGCAATTTCCGAAATGCGGGCGCGTACGCTGACGCCGCGCCGCTCCAGAATCTGCATCGCCACCGCGCCCGCAAAGCAGATGGGGGCGGTCAGCCGTCCGGAGAAATGCCCGCCGCCGGAGAGATCCACCGAATCGCCGTATTTCACGCGGGCGGTGTAATCGGCGTGGCCAGGCCGGGGCGTGTCCCGCAGTGCGTCATAGTCGCCGGAGCGCTGGCTGGTGTTTTCAATCAGCGCCATCAGCGGTGCGCCGCACGTCCTGCCATCCACGAGCCCTGAAAACACCTTCGGCTCGTCCGGCTCCTTGCGCCGCGTCGAATGGGCGGCGTTCCCCGGCGCGCGGCGCTGCATAAACGCCTGCACCCGCACCATGTCGATGGCCTCGCCCGAGGGCAGGCCGTCCACCACCGCGCCGATCCCCACGCTGTGGGACTGGCCGAACACGCTGACTTTAAGGATCGTTCCGAAGCTGGATGACATCCACGCTCGCCCCCAATCGCCTGAAATCCTCAAAAAACTCCGGGTAGGACTTGTTCACCGCTTCCGCGCCCAGGATCGTGACCGTCCCCAGACAGCGGGTGCCCGCGATGGCAAACGCCATCGCGATGCGGTGATCGTTCGCGGCGTCCACCTGCCCGCCTGCCGGCGGTCTTGCGCAGCGGACAATCAACCCGTCCGGCTCCTCCAGCGCATCGCCGCCAATGGCACGGATGCCCTCGGCCATGGTGCGCAGCCGGTCGCTCTCCTTGATGCGCAGACGCGCCGCGCCGGTAAATCGGGTCTCCCCCGGCGTACAGGCGGCGACCGCCGCCAGTATGGGCAGAAGGTCCGGCGTCTCCCGCACGTCCAGTGGCCGAAATTCCGCCCGAAACGCACTGAGCATGCCGGAAATGGCCCGGTCGGGCTGCGCGGACGCCTCGTCAAGGCCGGTCACATTCACCCCCGCCGCCAAAAAGAACGCCGCGTTTGACCAGTCGCCCTCCACCTCCATCGCGCCCGGGGAATGGTACATAGCCCCCGGCACCTCCCACCCGCCCTCCGTCATCCGAACAGGTACGCCGAAGCGCGCCATGGCGGAGACCGTCATGCGGACGTAGCCTGCGGATTCGAGCGGAGTGGTCAGGCGAATGCGCCCGCCGCCGACAAGCGGCAGCGCCATGAGAAGGCCGGTGATAAACTGGGAGCTGACGTCGCCCGGCAGAAGAAATTCTCCGCCGGTCAGCCTGCCGGACAATGTGAAGGGAAGCTTGGAGGCACTAAACTGGCAACCGTGGGCCGCGAGTGCGTCCATCAGCGGGCCCAGCGGCCGCTCCGGCAGCCTGCCCCGCCCGAAAAACCGCGCGCCGGAGCCCAGCGCCGTCATTAGTGGGATCAGAAAGCGCAGCGTGGAGCCGCTCTCGTGGCAATCCGCGGTGTCCGCCGGGGTGCAAGCGCCCGGCGTCACCAGGCAGCCGCCCTTCGCGCGCTCCCAGGAAGCGCCCAGCGCGGGCAGGCAGCCCAGCGTGGCGTCGATGTCTTCCGAATGCGCCTCGGGTGTAATCAACGTGGGCCGATCGGAGAGCGCCGCCAAGAGAAGCGCCCTGTGCGCCGCGGATTTGGAGACGATCGCCGGAATGCGCCCGCCCAGCGCGCCCGGATGCACCCGGGCAATCATGCGCCCTCCAGCGCCCGGGTGAGAAAGCTGCCCAGCGCGTCCACATCGATTTCGTACAGCGCGCAGTGCCCGATCCTTCGGGGCAGCGCCAGCTGAATGCGCCCGGAGCGCACCTTCTTGTCCCGGAGCATGGCCTCGATGAGCGCCTCGGCCGGATACGGGCAGGAAACGGGCAGTTTGTTCCGGAGAAGCGCCGAGCGGATGGATTCGGCGCAGCTTTCTTCTGCAAAACCCACGGCCTCCGCGCCCCGCGCCTCCAGCAGCATGCCGATCGCAACCGCCTGTCCGTGGGAAATCCCGTAACCGCTGGCCCGCTCGATGGCGTGGCCGATGGTGTGGCCGAAATTGAGCAGCTGCCGCTCGCCGGTATCGCGCTCGTCCTTCTCCACCAGATCCCGCTTCATGGCGACACAGCGGGCGATGACTTCCTCCGCGTCGGCGGGATGGAAGCCCTCGGACAGAAAGCCAAACAGCGCCCGGTCGGAGATCACGCCGCACTTGATGGCCTCCGCGAGGCCGTCAGACAAGGTTTCGGAGGGCAGCGTGTCCAATGTGTCCGGATCGATCAGGACGAAGGAGGGTTGATGGAACGCCCCGGCCAGGTTCTTGCCCGCGTTCAGGTTGACGGCGGTCTTGCCGCCTACCGAAGCGTCCACCATGGCGAGCAGCGTCGTGGGCGCCTGCACGAAGGGAACGCCTCGCAGGTACACCGCCGCGGCAAAGCCGGTCAGGTCGCCGGTCACGCCGCCGCCCAGCGCCACCAGCATATCGCCGCGACTGAGCTTCTTCTCCGCAAGGAACTCCAGAATGCCAAACAGCGTACGCCCACACTTTTCTGCTTCGCCGCCGGGGAATGTCCTGCGCTCCACGCGAATGCCCACCGTTCGGAAGCTCTCCGCCACGCGGTCGCCGTAGAAGCGGTCGACCGTCTCCTCCGCGATGATGGCGGCCGTCCGGGGCTTCTCCGGCAGCAGCTCGCCAATCCGTGAAAGCGCGCCGCGCTCAATGCGCACCGGGTACGTTCCCGACGCTCGCACCGTCAGTTCCGTCATGCGTTTCCCTCTCTTTCGATGAGCAGCAGCTTCCGACGATTGCCCTCGTCCAACAGCGCCCGGAGCCTGGCCCCGTCCCGGTCGTCGACGGCCCGCTTGATCTCGCTCAGCCGCCCGATCAGCCCGGTCAGTTCCTCGGACAGCGCGTCGTGGTTCAGGTCGAAAAGTTCCGCCCACATGTCCGCGTCCAGCCGCGCGACGCGGGTCATGTCCCGGAAACTGCCCGCTGAAAACCCGGAATGTCCCGGTGCAGCCGGACTCATCACATAGGCGGAGGACGCCGCGTGAGCCAATTGCGACGTGTAGGCGATCATCCGGTCATGTTCTTCCGGCGTACAGATCACGGTGCGGCGAAAGCCGATCCGGCGCGCCAGCCGGTCCAGTTCCTCGGTCGCGGCGTTTGGCTGACCATCGATGGGCGTCAGGATCAGCGGAGCGTTCTGGAACAGCGCAAAGTCGGAACTGGCATATCCGTTGACCTCGCGCCCCGCCATCGGATGCGCGCCGACGAAGCGGACGCCCCGGTCCCGGGCGATGGGCTCCGCCGCCTGCACCACCCAGCGCTTGACGCCGCACAGATCGGCGGCCAGCGCGCCCGGCTTCATCCTGGGCAGCGCGCGCTGCAGAAAGCACACCGCGTCCTTGGGCCGGAGCGCAACCAGCAAAAGGTCCACCTCCGAAAGGTCCTCCGGCAGAAAGGGGGCGTGAATCGCCCCGTCGTCCAGCGCCGCGCGGACAACGGACAGGTTCCGGTCGTGACCCAGAATCTCATAGTCCGTATTCCGGACCAGCGCCTTGGCCATGGAGCCGCCGATCAACCCCAGCCCCGCGATCAGCGCTTTCATCTGCTCACCCCAATGACGGCATCGCGCACCGTCTGGATCTTGGGCACCAGCCGGGCGAAGGCCTCGGGGGTCAGCGACTGCGGGCCGTCGGACATCGCGTGCTCGGGGTCATTGTGCACTTCGATCATCAGTCCATCCGCGCCGCAGGCTACGCTGGCCATTGAAAGCGGCTCAACGAAGCGGGAAACGCCGGTCGCATGGCTGGGGTCGACCACGATGGGCAGGTGTGTCAGGTGCCTGAGCACGGGAACCGCCGAAATGTCCAAGGTGTTCCTGGTGGCGGTTTCGAAGGTGCGGATGCCGCGCTCGCACAGGATTACCTGCTCGTTGCCGCCCGCCA
>CALGYL010000206.1 GCA_937934775.1 uncultured Clostridia bacterium | reverse complement strand
CAGGAGTTTCAGCGCGCGCTCGGGGCTATAGTTGAAGCGGGTCGCCTGGGCATTGTAGATCCAGGAACCGGGGATGACAGGCACCTCGCTCTCCTGCACAAGCCCGGCATAGACAGTCGTGGCCAGCGTGGTGCGGTCAATGGCGTACATCAGCGCCTGACGGACGGCAAGGTCGCCCAAGATGGAATTGCGAAGGTTGGGCACGATGCACTCATAGGTATTGGTGGAGTAGTCTGTCGCCTGGCGATCGCTGAGCTGGCGGCTTAGCGAGATCGTGGGGTAGTCGCTGGCCAGCGCGTCGATCTCGCCCGTCTCCAGAAGGTTCTGGGCGATTTTATTGGTAGCGCAGAACAAGCCCACCACGGAGTGAATCTTGGTATTGGCGCGCCGCCACCACAGCGGGTTCTGCTCGATCCGGAGCGCGTACCCTGTGTCATAGCTGATGTACCAGTAAGGTCCGGTGCCCATCGGATAGGCGCTGGCCACGGTGCCACTGGAGGCGACGGGGAAGGTCATCGCGTAGAGCAGCATGTAGCCGATGGAGCCTTTGGCCTTGACCACCACGGTGGCTTCGTCACCCGCCGTCATGGACTCGACCGCCTGGGAGAGCAGCGGCTGCCAGTAGTTGGCCGGGTACTTCATGATCTCGTTGTAGCTGTCCACCACGTCCCGCGCGGTCAGGCGGTCGCCGTCGTGGAAGCTTGCAGTGTCCCGCAGCGAAAAGGTCCAGGTGTCGCCGCTGACGGCCCAGCGGTCGGCCAGAAGGGGCGACGGCTGCCGGTTGTCGTCCAGCGCCACCATCGATTCGTAGACCAGCGAATTGATGGTCATGATGTCCTGGTACTTGCAGTGCAGCGGGTTGACTTCCGCGTCCGGCGCCGCGACGATCCCCAGGATCACGTCGGCGGAAGTGTAGTTTGTGGAGGCGGCAGGGGCGGCGGTGCGCTCGTCGGCGGCCTGCGCCGCGTTTTTTAACTGGTCCTGGGTCGCGGGCGCGGGCATGACCTCGCCGGGGGAAGCGGCGGCGCTGCCGGACGCGAATTCGCCTTCGCCAGAATAATCATCCACCGACGACTGGTCATAACTTGGCGTGGCGGTGGCGCCGGTGTCCAGTAGGGTGATGGTCCTGCTGCCGCCCGCGCAGCCCGTGAGCAGAAGCGCGGCCAGGAGGACCGCCGTCAGCCGGACGAACCTTCCTCTCATGACGCAAAAATCTCCTTGTAATGTTCGTAGGCGGTTTTGACGCTGGCCACGTAGGCCCGTGTGGAATCGAAGGGAATGTAGGCGAGCGTCACACCGTCCTGAGAATACTGTTTGTCGGTAAGCCATTCGTCCACCCGGCTGCCTCCGGCGTGGTAGGCGGCGGTGGCCTTGGTCAGGTCGTCGTCGAAGCGGCTGTCCAGGTAGTTCAGGTACCAGCAGCCGTAGCGGATGTTGAGCTCCGGCTCAAAGAGGCGTTGGTCGGTATAGCCGCTGGATTCCTCCAGTTTTTTTGCGATCCAGGCGCCGGTCTCCGGCATGATCTGCATCAGCCCCCGCGCGCCGGCCTCGCTGACCGCCTCCGGCTGGAAGGAGGATTCGCAGTAGATGACCGCCGCCACCCGGGCAGGATCCAGGCTGTAGACGGCCGCGTATTTCTTGATCTCGTCCTCGTAGGCGAGCGGGTAGGAGATTTTTTGAACGTCCCGGGGGAAGAAGAATATGTAATAGGCGATGGACAGTAAAAGCAGCGCCAGAATCAGCGGCGGCACAAGTTTCAGCTTTCGTGCGCGCCGCTTTCTGCGCCTTGACGGCGCGTAGGCCAGCGTACTTCTCATCGATCCATCCTCTTGAGCAGATCCTTGTACAGGTGCGCGACTTCCTTGTGCACCTCGTAGGCGGTTTTGTCGGTCCTGACCACTATGTCCGCCCGGGCGGCCTTCTGATCCAGCGGCATCTGGCTCCGGATGCGGGCCTGCGCCTGCTCGCGGGTCAGTTGGTCGCGGTTCATGAGCCGGAGCGTCTGGCTCTCGTCATCCAGGTACGCTACCCAGACTTCGTCGCACAGAGCGTCCATGCCGGTTTCGTACAGGAGCGGCACTTCCATCACCACAACCCGCGCGCCCGCCTCCTCGGCTTTGGCAATCTCCCGCAGCATCTCCCGCTGCACGGCGGGGTGAAGGATGGACTCCAGCGTTCTGCGGCGCTCCACATCGTGGAATACGATCTCGCCCAGCGTCCGCCGGTCCAGAGTGCCGTCCGGTAGAAAGACCGCGTCGCCAAAGGCTTCGCGGATCTCGCCCAGCGCCTCGCCGCCCGGCGCGGTCAGGCGGTGGGAGGCGTCGTCCGCGCTCATGACCGCCGCGCCCAGTTCGCCGAGGCTTTTGAGGATCGTGCTCTTGCCGGTGGACACGCCGCCCGTCAGGCCCACGACATAAGGGCTATTTGCACGCATTCCAGTCCCTCCCGACGCACAGGTCCACCTTGAGCGGCACCAGCATCCGCGCTACGCCCTCCATTGCCGCGCGCAGAAGCGCGCTGGCGCGATCGATCTCCTCCGGCGGGCTTTCGACAATCAGCTCATCGTGCACCTGTAAAATCAGCCTGGCTTTGAGCCCTTCCCGGGTCAGCGCCCGGTGGGTTTCCACCATCGCCAGCTTGATGATGTCGGCGGCGGTGCCCTGAATGGGGCTGTTCATCGCGGCGCGCTCGCCAAAGGAGCGGGTGTTGTAGTTGGCGCTGGACAGTTCCGGCAGGTAGCGCCTGCGGCCGAACAGCGTGGTTACGTAGCCCTGCAGCTTGCCCTGAGCCACGGAGGAATCCATGAACCGCTTGATGCCCGCGTAGCGGGTCAGGTAGCGCTCAATGAATTCGGCGGCCTGCTTGCGGGATACGCCGATGTTCCGGGCCAGGCCGAAATCCGAGATGCCGTAGACGATGCCAAAGTTGACCGCCTTGGCGGCGGAGCGCATCGCGGGCGTCACCTGCGTAAGGTCCACGCCGTAAACCTCAGCGGCGGTGCGGCGGTGGATGTCCTGATCCTTTAAAAACGCGTCGATCATCACCGGGTCCTCCGACATGTGAGCGAGGACGCGCAGCTCGATCTGTGAATAGTCTGCGTCCACCAGCATCCAGCCCGACCGGGCGACGAAGGCTTTGCGGATTTCGCGGCCCAGATCGCTACGCACCGGGATGTTCTGCAGGTTCGGTTCCACTGAACTAATGCGCCCGGTGGCAGCGGCGGTCTGATCAAAGCTGGTGTGGATGCGGCCGTCGTGGCTCTGCTGCCGGAGCAG
>CALGYL010000205.1 GCA_937934775.1 uncultured Clostridia bacterium | reverse complement strand
GGTGATGCCCCAGGATGCCAGCAACCAGCGCATGGCCTTCGCCAGCTCCGACGAAAAGGTGGCGGCGGTGGATCCGGACGGCGTCGTGACCGCCGTGGGTGAAGGACAGGCGGTGATCACGCTCACATCGGCGGATGGCGGCCATCAGAGCAGCCTGACCGTCACCGTCACCCGGGCGGCGACCGCCTACCGGGCGCTGCTCATGGGTGAACAGCGTTATGTGGACGGGCGGCTTCGCACCGGATCGGTCAACACCACCCAGGGCATGGCGGACCTTCTGAGCAACGCCGGCGTACCCGGCGGCTATGAAGTGACAATGAAGCTGGACAGCACCCGAAAGGAGCTTGTTCAGGCGATCCAAACCGCCTTCCGAGATGCGCAGCCCACGGACGTTTCACTGTTTTACATCAACTGCCACGGCGGCTACGATTCCGGCCGCGCCTGGCTGGAACTGCACGACGGCTCCCGCATCACCGCCCGGCAATTGGAGCTGATGCTCAGGAAGATTCCCGGCACAGTGACCGTGATGATCGACTGCTGCCAGAGCGGCGCGTTTTTAAGCGCCAGTACGAATTACGAATTCAACCGGGGCGTACTGCAGGCGTTTACCGGCGGAGCGGCCTCCACATTTACCCTGAGCAAGTACCGCGTGATGACCTCCTCCAGTTCCACCCAGGACAGCTACCGCATCTCCTTCAGCGGCGCGGACAGCGAGTCCGCCATGGCCACCGTGTTCGTGCGCTCGCTGTGCGAGGCGGGCGGCTGGGACCTGATCAAGGACCACAAGACGGCGATGCGCGCGGATCTGGACAAGGACCGCGTCGTAACGTTTGAGGAAGCCTACCGGTACACGCGGCGGCGTGTGAAATTGTACCTGGAGAGCGCCAATGTACAACAGGACGTGCAGGTGTATCCGGCGGGCTTGATGATGACAATGTTCACGCGATGACGCTGTTTCCGCGACGACATTCTTTCATTTTCTCGTCCCGCATCATTCGCTTCCGGCGTACAGGTCGCCGGAAGCGTTTTTAAAGGCCGGTGGCAAACTGCCTCCGGCCTTGAAACATGAGCGTATGAAACCTCGTCTGCTTCTCAGGGCATCACGGTTGGGGCGGGCGTGGCGCTGATGAGTGCCTGAGGATTCAGAAGCCAGTTGGCGTCCACGCTCTCCAGCCAGGAAGCGATGTTCCCCGCATACACGTAGAGCAGCACCAGCGCTAGCGCGAGGAAGATCAGCGAAAGGATCAGCGCCGCGATGCAGAAGTTGCGCTTGGAAGCACGCTTGCAGGTGATCGCCCACACGAACAACATGATGATGTTGACGCCCGGGATGGCCAGAACGATCAGGGTACCGATCCAGTTCATGACCGAGACTACGCTTCTTCTTCCGAACTCCCTCGTCCCATCCTGACCCATTTGGATATCCCCTTCCGTAATTACAGTCAATTGGCTATCACATCGCCCCGACGGACGACAAGAGTCTTTTCGCGTTCCCGCAGAAGATTGCGTCATTCCACGCGGCGGGGAGGTCCAGCGTCTCAATCAGGCGCGCCTCATCTTCCATGGGCGACCAGGGCGTATCGCTGCCAAAGAGGATGTGTTCCGGCCCGTGAGCCTCAATCAGCGCCCGGAGAACTGGGATCAGCACCCGGCCGTGGCTGTAGGCGGTATCCAGATAGAGGTTTTTTGCGGGCTTCAGGTCGGTCAGCACGTGATCGCCCATTAAAAGTCCACCCCAGTGGGCGGCTACAACCTGCGCACCCTCCAGATACTCCATCGCCCGCTGCAGCATTCCCGGCTCACACCGGCAGGGCGGCAGATACGCCATGTCCTGTCCGGCATGAAACACCACGATCATCTTCAATTGGCCGATCTTCCGGTACAGGGGCCTGACGCGGGGATCGTCCACCTGAAAGCCCTGATATTCCGGATGCAGCTTGACGCCCCGAAGACCCATCCGCGCCATCCGCTCGAGCTCGTCCACCGCGTCTTCCGCCGGCGGGAAAACCGATCCGAATGGAATCAGCCGGTCGCTCTTCTGCTCTATGGCCCAGTTGTTGATCGACTGCTGCTGCGAGGATTTCGTGGCTACCGGTAACAGTACGCCCTGCGCATTCATCCGCTCCAGCGAACGGGTCAGGCCCAAAACCGTGCCGTCGGTCGACGGATGCAATCCGCCCGCGCCTCGGGCCAGTTTCTCAACCACCCCCGGCGCGATCCGGTCGGGGAAAGCGTGCGTGTGAAAGTCAATCAACATATTTCCTCTGTATGTTACACCGTTTGTACTATTATACCCGATCGCGTGAAGGCAGTCAATGGCACATTTTGTGAGCTGTTTCGAATCATCGAATTTTCCGCTTGCATTTCGCGAGCTTTTGTAATATAATTGTCACACATGAAATACTTGGAAAACACTCTCGAGAACTAAAAGGAGGCGAAACCGATGAAAACGCGGACTCGGGCCTTGTGCCTATGTCTGGCGGCCGTAATCCTTTGCGCGCTTCCGGTCGGCGCCCTCGGGGCTGTCAAGCAGCAATCCGTGACATTGAGCACGAAACTGATTACCATCGACCTGGCGACGGGCAACACCTTCCATCTGACCGGCTCAGTCTACCCTTCCAGTGCAAGTCAGAAGCTGAGTTGGCGCAGCGGCAACACATCCATCGCGTCAATCTCGTCAAGCGGCCTGATCACCGCCAAAAAGACAGGCACCGTGACGGTGGGCGCCACGCCTTCGTCCATCAAGAATTGGACCAAGGCGACGGTCAAGATCACCGACAGCTCCTGCCCCACGAGCATCGCGCTCAATGTGGCCAGCCTGAGCCTGACGGTCAAGTCCACCAGCCAGCTGACGGCGACCGCGCTGCCCTCCACCGCCTCTCAGTCGGTAAAATGGGCGTCCAACAAAACGTCGGTGGCGACGGTTTCCTCCACCGGTCTGGTCACGGCCGTCGGCTCCGGCACGGCGCTGATCCGCGCCACTTCCACCCGGAATTCTGGCAAGTACAGAACCATCAAGGTAACGGTCGCAAGTCTTCCCAAGCCCACCAAGCTGACCCTCTCGCCCGATACGACCAAGGTGGAGAAGGGCGACACGCTGCAGCTGTCCGTGACTCCCACACCTTCAAACGCAAATTCCACCGTCAACTGGACCACCAGCAGCTCCTCGATCGCCACCGTCTCCTCCAGCGGCCTGGTCACCGCCAAGAGCACCGGCGTGGTCAAGATCAAGGCGACGTCCAAAGTCAACAGCTCCGTGTACACCATCCGTACGCTGCAGGTGGTCGACACCAAGACCGTCACCAGCGTCGAAATTGAAAGCGACAGCACGGTGATGCTCGTCGGCAGTTCGCTGACGCTGGATGCCGAGGTGCTGCCCACAACCGCCACGCAGACGGTCACCTGGTCCAGCAACAATGCGTCGGTCGCGGCCATCTCTTCATCGGGCACGGTTATTGGCAAGGCTGTCGGCTCTACGACGATCACCGTAAAGGCCGGCTCCAAGACGGATACGCTTCGCATCGTCGTACAGAAGGCCACACCGGTCACCGAAGAGCCCTCGCAGGTGACCAGCGTCAGCGGCATCAACGGCAACCTTTCCAAGCTGGACGACATTCTGCGCTACGCCACCACCCAGCTGGACGCGCTGTACGTGTCGGGCGCGATCGATAAGGACGAGACAACGGCGCGCAAGACGATCCTTCTCAACGCCTTCAAGATGGCGCGCTTCCCGTGGATGAGTTCAAAGACCATCTCTTATTACAGTGGCAGCGGCTACTACCGCAGCAACGTGGTGTACTTCGGTATTCCCTACACTCAGAAGAACCGCACCTACAATGTGGAGAAGCTGCTCAGCGCGGGCGCCTTTACGAAGGAAAGCTCCAAAGCCTACTACACCGCCAACCTGCCTGGCGGCAGCTATCCGGGCAACGACTGCTCCTCCTTCGTTTCCATGTGCCAGTGGGGCCTGAGCACCTCTTATTCGGCGCTCAACTCGGACGCGATGAAGGCCTCGTCGGCCTACAAGACCGTCGCCAGTTCCTCCAACAAGACCGGCTACCTGAACATGCGGCCGGGCGACGTACTGGTCAAGAACGGCCACGCGCTGATGTTCCTGTACTACGGCAACAGCGCCAAAAGCCAGGTCATGGTCATCCAGCAGGGCGGCTTCAACACGCTGTCCACCGTGAGCTGCGACCTCAAGGCCCTCACCTACTACAGCGGCAACTCCAACTACGTCGCGCGCCGCAAAACGAGCTTCGACTAAGCCCCGAGAACGTTCGCTCCCAAAGTTCCAAGAAGCCGTCGGCACAACAGCCGTCGGCTTCTTCAGTATGCCGGAGCCGCTTTCTCGGTTTTTCCCTTCAAGTTCTTGCGCATCCCGGCGAATTGTTCTATAATTAGACGATCCCAGTCAAGGGGGCGTATGTATTGCACAACGGACCTATCGGCGTATTCGATTCGGGCGTCGGCGGCATCAGCGTCCTGCGCTCGCTGCGCCAGACATTGCCCAATGAGCGATTCATCTATTACGGCGACAACCTCAACGCGCCTTACGGCACCCGGCCGGAGCCCGAGATTCTGGCGCTGACGCTGGATAGCGTCGACGCCCTGATCGCGCTTCATGTAAAGGCGCTGGTCATCGCCTGCAACACGGCGACCTCCGCCGCGGCGCAGGAACTCCGGGCGCGCCTGACTCTGCCCGTCATCGGCATGGAACCCGCCTTAAAACCGGCCGCGCGCGCGCCGGGAAACGGCAGAATTCTGGTCATGGCCACGCCCGCCACACTGCGCCAGGAAAAATTCAAGGAACTGATGCGCCAGTACGGCGGCCGCGCCGAGACGCTGCCCTGCCCCGGTCTCATGGAGTTTGTCGAGCGCGGCGAGATCGATTCCTCCGCGCTGGACGCATACCTGCGGGACCGCTTTGCACCTTACGCGGGCGTGAATGTGGGCGCTATCGTATTGGGCTGCACCCATTATGTGTTCCTTCGCCAGGCCATCCAGCGGGCGATGCCCCGCGCGCTTCTGTTTGACGGCAACGAGGGTACCGCGCGTCACCTGAGGGATGTGCTGCGCGATCAGGGTCTGGACAACCCGTCCGGCACCGGCTCCGTGGAATTCATCACCACCGGCGATCCGGACGTATTCCTGCCGATTTTCCAACTTCTCTACGAACTGCCGCTCGAGGGCTGAAAGGGGTATGTGCCTTGAACGAAAAACTGGAAACCATCCTGTCTGAAAATATGATACTGTTCCAGGGGCAAAAGCTCAACTGCGCGGAGACCGTGCTGATGACGATGGCGGAGTACTGGGGCGAGGAGAGCGACTGGGCGCCCCGCATTGCCACGGCTTTCGGCGGCGGGATCTGCGGCCGCCAGGGCTTTTGCGGCGCGCTGTCCGGCGGCCTGATGGCCACCGGCCTCCGCCTGGGTCGGCGTCAACCGGGCGACGACAAAGCCCCGGCCAATCAGGCCGGAAAAGCGCTGATCCAATGGGCGGAGGACAATTTCGCCTCTCTGGAATGCCGGGCACTGACCGGCACAGATTTTTCAAACCCGGAGGAAAGCGCCCGCTTCCGCGCGCCGGGCGGCGGACATGAAACCGTGTGCGAACGTCTGGTGGCCGAAGTGTGCCGCCATTTGGCCGCAACTTTTTAATCGCACAGTGTCCAAAACCACCAAATCTCGCGCGCCGGATTGCAGAAAAGAGCCGATTAATTTGAAAGAAGCTCTTTTCATTCGGGCTTTTTTCTGCTATGATATAGGATAGCTATTTGCGCGTACCAGAATCAAATGACCGAGCGCGACTGGGTCATTTCTCTTGTTCCAACGCGCGGTCACTATTTGAGCTAGGGGGAATTACCGGATGAAGGATTACAAGGCCGAGAACATTCGCAACATCGCGGTCGTTGGGCACGGCAGCGAAGGCAAGACCACGCTGGTCGAGGCCATGCTGTTCTCCACGGGCGCCATCGATCGTCAGGGGCGCGTGGAAGACGGCTCGACCACCACCGACTATGATCCCGAAGAAGTGCGCCGGGGCATCTCCATCAGCGCCGCGGTTGCGCCGCTCGAATGGAAAGACAAAAAAGTCAACCTGATCGACGTGCCCGGCTATTTTGACTTCGCCGGCGAGCTCGTCGGCCCTCTGGCCGTGTGCGAAGGCGCAATCATCGCCGTAGGCGCGGTTTCCGGCCTCACCGTAGGTGCCGAAAAAGCCTGGGCCGCCTGCGACAAGGCGCGCACCTCCCGCATGATCGTTATCAATCAGATGGACCGCGAAAACGCCAACTTCAAAAAGGCGCTGGCGACCATCACGGATAAGTACGGCAGCCACATCGCGCCCATCGAGGTGCCGATTGTGGAAAACGGCCAGTTCACCGGCGTGGTGTGCGTACTGGAGAACAAGGCCTATACCGGTGAGGGAAAGACCCTGAAGGAGATCCCGATCCCCGCCTCCGTCGCGGCCGAAGTGACCGCCGCCCGCGAAGCCATCATGGAAGCCGCCGCAGGCGCCGACGAAGTGCTGATGGAGCGCTTCTTCGAAAATATGGAGCTTTCCCCGGAGGATACGATGATGGGCCTGCGCAAGGGCATTACCGAAGGCACCGTGGTGCCCGTGGTCTGCTGCTCCGGCCTCACCCGCGTGGGCATCGCGAAGCTCCTGGACAACCTGATTGACCTGATGCCCTCCCCCGCCGGACGCGTCTTGGCGGGCGTCAGCCCCAAGAACGGCGAAGCGGAGTCCCGCACCTGCGCCGAAGATCAGCCTTTCTCCGCCCGCGTGTTCAAGACGGTGGCCGACCCCTACGTTGGCAAGCTGTCGCTGGTGAAGGTGACCTCGGGCATTCTGGCCCCTGAAACCGCTCTCTACAACGCAAACGCCGAAAAGGCCGAAAAGGCCGGCGGTATTTACTTCCAGCGCGGCAAGAAGCAGACCCCGGCCACCAAGGTTGTGGCGGGCGATATCTGCGCGCTGGCGAAGCTGCAGGCCGTCAACACCGGCCACACCCTGTGCGATCCGACCAAACCCATCAAGTTCGCGGATCTGGAGTTCCCGAAGCCCTGCATCTCGATGGCCGTTTATGCCAAGAAGGCGGGCGAGGAAGACAAGATCTTCTCCGGCCTCAACCGGCTGATGGAAGAAGACCCGACGATCCGCATCGATAAGGAAGCGGAGACCACCGAGTCTCTGCTGTCCGGCCTTGGCGAACTGCACCTGGAGGTCATCTCGAAGAAGCTGGCCGCCAAGTTCGGCGCGGAAGCCGTGCTGCAGGATCCTAAGATCCCCTACCGCGAATCTATCCGCAAGAAGATCGACGTACAGGGCCGCCACAAGAAGCAGTCCGGCGGTCACGGCCAGTTCGGCGATGTATGGATCGAGTTCCGCCCCAGCAACGATGGCTCCACCGAATTCGTCTTTGAAGACGCGGTGGTCGGCGGCGTGGTGCCCAGGAACTTCATCCCCGCGGTCGAAAAAGGCCTGCGAGACAACATCAAGAAGGGCGTTCTGGCCGGTTTCCCTGTGGTGGGCCTGACCGCAAAACTGCACGACGGCTCCTACCACGCGGTGGACTCCTCCGAAATGGCGTTCAAGACCGCCGCGCGCATCGCCTTCAAAAAGTTGGTCGACGCAAGCCCCGTGCTGCTTGAGCCTATCTACCACGTGGAAGTGCTGGTGCCCGACGAGTACATGGGCGACGTCATCGGCGACATGAACAAGCGCCGCGGCCGCATCGCCGGCATGAACCAGGTGGACGGCATGCAGCAGGTCGTAGCCGAGGTTCCCCAGGCCGAGATGTTCAAGTACGCGACCGACCTGCGCTCCATGACCCAGGCGCGCGGCTCCTTCACGATGCGCTTTGAGCGCTACGAGGAAGTCCCCGCGGGCGACGCCAAGAAGATCATCGAGAGCGCCAAGCGCGAAGAGGAAGAAGAAGAATAGTCTTCAAGTCAATAAGGGCCGGCTTTTCAGCCGGCCCTCAGACCATCAACAAAGGCGCTCAGCCCTGTCGGGTTGGGCGCAAATTTTATG
>CALGYL010000204.1 GCA_937934775.1 uncultured Clostridia bacterium | reverse complement strand
CGAGATGCCTAAGTGACTGGAGTTCAGACGTGTGCTCTTCCGATCTGCTTCCGGCGGGTGGTGCGCATCACGTTTTTGAAGTTGACGAAGATGCCCTGGGCGGTCTCCGGGCGCAGGTAGATCTCCGCGGCGGAGTCCTGGTTCACGCCCTGAAAGGTCTTGAACATCATGTTGAACTGGCGGATGCCGGTGAAGTCATGCTTGCCGCACTGGGGGCAGGGGATCTGGTTGTCCCGGATGTAGGCTTCCAGCTTTTCATTGGTCCAGCCGTCCGCCTGAATCTCGCCTTTGGTGAAATCCTCAATCAGCTTGTCGGCGCGGAAGCGGGCCTTGCAGGACTTGCAGTCCATCAGCGGATCGTTGAAGCCGCCCACAGGGCCGGAGGCCACCCGGACTTCCCGGTTCATCAGGATCGCGCAGTCCAGGCCTGTGTTGTAGGGGCTCTCCTGCACGAACTTGCGCCACCAGGCGCGCTTGACGTTGTTCTTCAGCTCCACGCCCAGCGGGCCGTAATCCCAGGTGTTGGCCAGACCGCCATAGATCTCCGAGCCAGAAAAAATGAAACCGCGGTTTTTGCAAAGCGCGACCAGTTTGTCCATCGTCAGTTCCGCCATCTGAACCATCCTTTTATATTGAAATTCGGATTGTACACCATGATACCAGCCCGTCCGCGGTTCGCGCAAGCCGATCGTGTTAATTTCGTGATGACCGGGAAAAAGATCTCCCATTTCGAGCAAGAAACGCAGACCACGCAAGGCTCCGCCTGCGCTGGCCGGTCATTGGGTATCGGAATGCCAGCTCTGAGTCTTCTGCGAGAAAACGAGGATACGGGACGCCCGGAACCGCGTTTTTCGCGGCGGCGGCGCGGCTTCGGTTGTTAAATTCGGCCTGGAAGGAAATGCCGCGTGGAATTTACCGCATACCTATGATATAATATTAAAAAATCATGCTCTATTTTTGCATCGCAGCCGCGTCGTCTTGCGTCAAAGAAGTACGCGGGTGTCTTTTGCGATTTCAACGGGAGGTCTGTCACCTATGAGGAAATGGGCAGTGGGCCTGATATTGGCGGCGTTGATGGCGGCATGCGTTTGCCTGCCCGCGATGGCGCAGGGGGACGGGGTCACAACGTATCGCGCGATGCTGGTGGGCATTGACAATTATGCGTCCAGCGCGCTGCAAGGCTGTGTGACCGATGCCAACCGGATGCTGGCCACGCTGCAGACCGCCAACGAGGCGGGCGCGATCTATCAGCAGCCGGAGATCCGAACCAACCTCAAGGCGGCGGAATTGTCCAGCCTGCTCGGCGAGCTGACCAGTATGGGCGTGGATGACGACGACGTGACCTTCTGGTACTTCGCGGGCCACGGCTACATCAGCGACAAGGACGTGGCCTCCATCGTCGGCACCGACGCCAAGACACTCAGGGTCGACCGGCTCAAGGCGGCACTGGACGAGATCCCCGGCACCAAGATCGTGGTGCTGGACTGCCGCTACGCGGATTCCCTGATTGAGAAGAGCGGCTCGACCGCTAAGGACGTATTGCAGAAGTTCAACACCAACGTGACCAGCATCTTCCTGGCCGATCCGGAGCATTACTATGTGCTGTCAGGCGCGACGCTGGCCTCCTCGGTCGCCGCGTCGAGCACCGCCCACGGCCTGGTCACCTATTACCTGACCGGCGCCTGCGGCTATGACTACGCCCAGGAGCAGCCGGGCGACCTGAAGGGCGATGCCGACGGCAACGGCGCGGTGTCGCTGGCCGAAGCCAAAGCCTACATTGACGGCGCCGTCGCCGGGGAGACCGGCGCGCCGCAGGTGCAGGTGGCCATCAGCCCCGCCGACAGCAGCTATCCGGTGCTGGCCCGGCGCGCCGATACCGAAGTTCTGAAGGTGGAAATAGACAAGACCCAGGCGGAGGTCGCCACCAATTATACGATGCAGCTGCAGGCCAGCGTATCGCCCGCCAACGCCTCAAGGCCCGGACTCACCTGGTCGTCCAGCGATCTGGCCGTCGCCACCGTGGATGAAAAGGGCGTTGTGAGCGGCGTTCGCGCCGGTTCCGCCCGCATCGTCGCCATGTCCGACAACGGACTGTCCGCCGCCTGTGACATCACCGTGCGGGACGTCACATTCGCCGACAGCATCAAGATGGACATGGAAAAAATGGTCATTGGCGAGGGAACCAGCGCGAAGCTGACGCTGACCATGGATCCGCCGGACGCTGACGAGACCATCACCTGGGGCAGTGACGACGCCACCGTCGTCTCCGTGGACAACCAGGGCGCCATCGCCGCCAAGGGTCTGGGCGACGCCGTGATTACCGCCACCACCGAGCGGGGCGTTCAGGCGACCGCCAAGATTAAAGTGGTCAACAAGGGCAAGGAAGTCACCGCCATCCAGCTGTCGAAGAAATCCGTCTCCCTCTACGAGGGCAACGCGATGCAGCTGGAATACAAGCTGGAGCCCAAATCGCCCGAGGACGCGACCATTACCTGGACCTCTTCCGATCCGGAAGTGGCCTACGTCAACGCCAGCGGCCTTCTGGTAGCCGAAAAGCCGGGGACCATCACCCTGACCGGCATGGCCTCCAGCGGCATTACCGCCCAGATGCAGGTGACCGTCAAGGGCGCGGAGCTGACCATTAGCCCCAACCCGGTCTCCCTGAAGAAGAACGGCACCCAGCAGCTGACCTCCAAAATTCTGCCCTCCGGGCTGATGCTGACCACCACCTGGCGTTCGGCCGATCCGGCCGTCGCCACTGTCGACGAATCCGGCAAGGTGACCGCCGTGGGCAACGGCATGACCACCGTCACCGCCTCGCTGGAAAGCGGCGTCACCGCCACCGTCATGGTCAGCGTGGTGGAAATTCCGGCCAAGGACATTAAGATCAGCAAGAACAAGCTCAAAATGACCGTGGGCACAGAGCAGCAGCTGAAGGCCAAGGTCGCGCCTTCCAACGCGACCATCACCACCGCCTTCTGGTCCTCCAGCAACGAGGCCGTCGCCACCGTGGATGAAAATGGCAAGATCGTCGCGCTCGCCCCCGGCAAGGTGATCATCACCGCCAAGGCCCACAACGGCAAGAAGGCGCGATGCCTTTTGCAGGTGGAGCCGGTGGCGCTCAAGTCCATCAAGCTGAGCCAGACCTCGGCCACACTGACCGTGGGCATGGACGACGCGAACACGCTGCAGCTGACCGCCGACACCAACCCGGTCTCCGCCGGAGCCACCGCCGTCAAGTGGGTCACCAGCGACAAGTCGATCGCCATGGTGGACGCGAACGGTCTGGTCACCGCGGTCGCTCCCGGCAAGGCGGTCATCCGCGCCATGTCCGGCAAGGTCAAGGCGGATTGCAGGATCACCGTCACCGGCAACGAGGCGGTCTATAAAAAGCCCGCCACCAGCAAGGAGAAGAAGGTCTACGTCAGCGCCCGCCACATCTACTACAAGGGCGGCAACCTGGTGGTCGAAGTCTACTTCGCCAACAAGACGAACAAGACCGTGAAGCTCCCCTATGCGGGCAAGCTGGTGCTGACGCTCAAGGACGGCCAGACCATCGAGCTGAAGGACGTTGAGCGCGGCAAGAATGGGCTGATGCCCGGCAAGATGGCCGTGGCGGACTATAAGTTCAGCCTGGAGGACAGGCCGGAACTGGATGGATTGGATCTGCGCGGCGCGTCTGCCACCATTACCACCGGAACGGAAGATACCGATGCGGACGCCGCCGACCTGAGCGGCGCGGGCGATGCCGCCGCGACGGACGCGGGCGATCAGCCGGAGGCGCTGGACACGACGGCGCCGGTATAACCGGCAATGAAAATCCGCTTTGCGGCTTTTCATTGCGGCGGCAAAACTCTTCGCGGGCCTGAAATACAGCCGGATTTTCGGGCGGCCCGCTGACCGGAGGAGAGGTTTCCTCCACCAGTCTTCGGGCTGGTTACGGAAACCGCGTATCCGGCACGCAGGTCGCCGGATACGAATGGAAGGCACGACGGGGTTTGGAATGCGCTGACCGGCGTTTCACCGGTCGCTGGAGACGCATGGAAGCACGGCGGGGTTTGGAATACGCTGACCGGCGTTTTGGTGGCTCCGGAAACGAATGGAAAGCACGAAGAGACATTTGATGATTGACAGGCCGCGCCGTTTCGGCGCGGCCTGTTTGTTGAATGGAGAGGGGATTTGGGTTTGGCACGCCGGCATGTTGTACCATGCTCTGAAGGCGCACGCCACCCACGGGAAGGGGAAGGAACTCCAATGAAAACACTCAGTTACGCCGTGCCGCCGGAGGATGGCGGGCGGCTTTTGCGGCGTCTGGTGCGGGGGCGGATGGGCGTCTCCCAGCACGTTTTCGCCTCGCTCAAGGTTCTGGGCGGCGTGATGGTGGATGGCGTTCCGGCTCGGGCGGATCAGCCGGTTCAGGCCGGGCAGGTGATTACGCTGACGCTGACCGACGGGGAATCTGGCGTCGCGCCCGATCCCACGCCGGTGGATGTGCTCTACGAGGACGAGGACATCCTGATCGTCAACAAGCCCGCGCCGCTGCCCTGCCAGAGTTCCTCCCGGCAGGAGGGATACGCTCTTGAGAACCGGCTGGCCGCGCGCTTTGGCGAGCCGTACGTGTTCCGGCCGGTCAACCGGCTGGACAAGGGCACCAGCGGGCTGATGGCGGTGGCCAAGCACGCCCACGCGCAGATGCTGCTGGCCCGGATGCTGCATACCGACCGGTACGTGCGGGAATACCTGGCGGTGGTCGAAGGCAGGCCGCCGGAGGACGAAGGGCTGGTGGACGCGCCCATCCGAAAGGCCGACGGAGCCACCGTTCGGCGGGAAGTATCGCCGGACGGCAAGCCCGCTAGGACCCGCTACCGGCTGATTGCGCAGCGGGGCGGACTTTCGCTGGTCAAATTGCGGCTTGAAACCGGGCGCACGCATCAGATCCGCGTGCACATGCAATCACTCGGCTGCCCCGTTTGGGGCGATTTTCTCTATGGAACGGAAGTCCCCGATCTCCCTGGCCGGTTCGCGCTGCATTCCTGGCGGCTGGCGCTGGACCAACCGATGACCGGCGCACCCCTCGCCTTCGAAGCCCCCTTACCCCCGGCATTCGGGGCGTGGAAGGCGCTGAGCGGCTCCGCCGAAGGGCTCCGGCCCCTGGAATTCCTTGAGCAAGTCGAGCTGTTCTGATGCCCATCCCTATTCCAAACAGGAACGCGTCGTTGTGATAGCCTTAAGCGGATGGCTGTCTCGTCTTTCAGTTAATGTAACGCTGCCGCGCAGTCCTTTCCCCATTTCGCCGCAAGCTGGGTGGTCAGCGCCTCCACGAGGTACGACCACAGGGGGCGGCGCGCGGGGATGGGGTAGCCGGCGTCATCAAACACCATGCAGCTCAGCGCGTGGGCGGGCCTGCAGGACTGTTCGACAAAAATCCGTTTCTCAGGATGGTATAAAAGCGCGCCCACCGGATCGTTCCGGGTCACATAATTGACCGCGTTCTGCGCGAGCCTTTTTTTCTGCGCCGGGGTCAGCTGGCAGCGGGCGAAGCCCTGGCCGTCGAAGCATACGCAGGCCGCGACGGCGTTTACCGCCACCGCCAGGCCGTACATCGCGTTGTGCGCGCCTTTGGAATGCCCCGTCAGCGTCAGCCGCCCCTCCGGATACCGGTTGACGAAGCGCGCAACCGACGGGTACTGCGTCGAGCCCGCCAGCGGCGCCAGAAAGTTGTCCGACCAGTCCATGATGCCGGCAAGCGACGTATGAGACTCGGTGGGCCGCATCGCGATCACATTGCCCACCTCCGGCGAGGCGAAGGCGTAGGCGGCAAAGCCGGGCTGCGTCAGGTCGACTTCCCGGGCGATCAGGACCATCGGCCCCACCACGCTGTCCTGGGTGATGTCGATTATCGGCTGTCTGCCGTAGGGGGGCAACTCGTTTTCCTCGTCCAGAAGCTGTTGAGCCAGTTGCGCCGCGGTCTGCCCCAGCGCGCCGGAACCCGCCGGGAAGTCATAATACGCCAGTTGGCACAGGAGCGAAAGCTGCCAAGGGGTCATGGGAAACACCTCCAGACGAATGCGGTCAACGCACAGAGCGCAAGACCCAGCAGCGTAGGCAAAAGAATCGCGGCCAGCGTCCATTTGAGGCTTCTTGTCTCGCGCCAGATGGTCAGGCAGGTGGTGGCGCAGGGCCAGTGAAACAGGGAAAACAGCAGAAAACAGGTGATGGTCAGCCCCGTCCAGCCGTTTTGGGCCAGCACGGTCCACAGCGCGGCGGAGGAGGTTTCGTGCAGCGCGTCGGTTGCGAGGTAGCCCATCGCCGCGATGGGCAGTACGATCTCGTTGGCGGGGAAGCCCAGGATGAAGGCGGTGAGCACCATGCCGTCAAGGCCCAGAATATGGGCGAAGGGGTTCAGTCCCGCGGCCATCTGGCTTAATAGGCTCAGGCCCCCGAGCCGGAGGTTGGCCATCAGGTATAGGGCCGCGCCCGCGGGCGCGGCCACGATCAGCGCCCGGCCCAGGACGAACACCGTCCGGTCCAATAGCGATCGCACCAGCACCTTGCCGAGCTCCGGCCTCCGGTAGGGTGGCAATTCCAGCGTGAAGGCCGACGGCATGCCGCGTAGGATCGTCATCGACAGAAGCTTTGACGCCGCCATCGTGCCCGCCGCGCCCAGCGCGATCAGACCCGTCAGCCCCAACGCGCTCAGCGCCTGCTGAGCGCCGCTGCCCGCGAACAGCGCGCCAAGCAGCAGCACCATCGCCGGGACTCGCCCGTTGCAGGGCACCATCGCGTTGGTCAGGATGGCGATCAGCCGCTCCCGGGGCGAATCGATGATCCGGCAGCCGATCACCCCCGCCGCGTTGCAGCCAAGCCCCATGCACATGGTCAGCCCCATTTTCCCGCAGGCTTTGCACCGGGCGAACGCGCCGTCCAGGTTGAACGCCACCCGCGGCAGGTAGCCGGAGTCCTCCAATAATGTAAACAATGGAAAGAAGATCGCCATCGGCGGCAGCATGACCGCCACCACCCAGGCGGTCACGCGGTAAATACCGTCGATCAGGAGGCTGGTCACCCAGCCCGGCGGGAGGTTTGCGGCCAGAAGAAGCCGGCCGCGTTCGAACAGGCTGGACAGCCATTCGGACGGCACGTTGGCCCCCGCGATGGTGATGTAAAACAGGACGGCCAGGAGGATCAGCATCAGCGGAAAGCCCATCAGCCGCCCTGTCGCAAGCCGGTCAAAGGCCAGCTGCCGATCAAACGCCGCCTGTTCGCCGCCGCGCACGCACCTGGCGCAGATGGCCGACGACGCCCGGTACAGCGATTCCACCACCGCTTCCGGCATTGTACCCGGTGGGACGCCCTCCCGCGCAAGCTGCGCGCGGGCGTCGGCAAGCGCTTCCGCCGCCTCCGGCGTTCGGTATCCCGCCAGCGCCGGATGATCTGCAAGCGACGGGTCGCCCTCGAGCAGGCGCAGCGCCGCCCAGCGGTCGCTCACCGCCTGATTCGGCTGCTGGGGCAGCGCCCCGGCCACGGTGCGGATCGCGTGCTCAATCGCCAGTGGATAGGGGGCGCGGTAAGGGGTAGCGGGCAGCGTGCCCATCAGGCCCATCTGACGGATCAGTTCCCGCAGGCCGCGCTTGCCTCGGGCGCTCACCGCCACGGCAGGCGCGCCGGTCATGCGGGAGAGGCGCGTCAGATCGATCCGGATGCCCTGCCGCTCGGCCTCGTCGATCAGGTTGACGCACAGAATCGCCCGGCCGGTCATCTCCAGAATCTGCAGCGCAAGGTTCAGGTTGCGCCGAAGGCAGGTGGCGTCGCACACCACAACCACGGCGTCCGCCTGGCCGGAGAGAAGAAAATCCCTCGCAACTTCCTCCTCCGCAGACCTGGCTGCCAGAGAATACGCGCCTGGAAGGTCGAACAGTTCAAATTTCTGGCCGAAGCGCTCGCACGCGCCGCGGGCCAGCGCCACCGTCTTGCCCGGCCAGTTTCCAGTGTGCTGCCGGAGGCCCGTCAGATGGTTGAACAGGGTGCTCTTTCCTACGTTGGGGTTGCCGGCCAGCGCGATCACACTTTTGTCAGCCACGCTCATCGCCTCCCGCATGACAGGTCATCACCGCCCGCGCGCTCTCCTTGCGCAGCGCGATCACCGCGCCCGACGCCAGGTAGGCCCGTGGCTCGCCGGAGGGCGCCGCGAACAGGCACCGGATTGTCTCGCCCGCGGCAAAGCCCAGGTCCAGAAGCCTGCGCCTGAGAGCGGGACCGGCGGTCAGACCGGCAACCCTGGCCGATTGCCCCACCTTCAGATCGTCCAGCGTCGCCAAGCAGATCGCCTCCGTTCCTTTTGCCATTGTATGAGCCGGGACGCATGGCGGTTCGAAAAGCGCGCATACTTGTTTTGTCAAAAAACGGATGCGGCGGCGGGCGGAAGGCTTTGGAAGGCCCGAAGAATCCGCAGGACCGCGCCGCGCCGGGAGGCGGTCTACATGAAGACGTGGGCGATAGCTATGAGGCGGTTCTGGGCAAGATGGGGGTTTTATGTCCTGACGGCGGTGTGCCTCGTCCTGATCGCGGGCGCGGCGGTGTATGCGAGAAGGCGCGTCGCATCGCCGTCCGGCGCGTCCGGCCTGGCAGCGTCGCCCGCGGTCCCGGCGGCTATTCTTGCGACGGCGCAGCCCGAGGCGGCGGTGGTTGCCCCCGCCGGGACGCCCGCGCCGGCGCTCCTGTGGCCGGTCTCCGGGCGCGTCGTTCTTCGGGACAATCAGGACCAGCCGATATGGTTCGAGCCGCTGGGGCTGTACGAGACGCATCCGGGCGTGGACATTGCCGCCGCGCAGGGGGAAACCGTGCTGGCGGCGGCGGACGGCGTCGTTGCCCGCGCCGGTTTTGACCCGCAGCGGGGATATATGGTGGAAACGGATGGGGAGGGCGGCCTCGTCCTCCGGTACGGAAACCTGTCGAAAGACTATCAGGTGTCCCCCGGCGACCGCGTGCGGCGGGGACAGGAAATCGGCAAGGTCGGCGCCTCCGCGCCTTCCGCGGGCGTGATGGGGCCGTTCCTGCACTTCGAGGCATTTCGCGGCGGCACGTGGGTGGCACTGCCCTAATGCAGGTGGCATAGTATGGCACGGATACCCCCGAAAGGAGCGAAGAATCGTGTCATACGTTCTCAATCAAAAACGCCGGGGTGGCTGTGGCCGCCGCGGTTGCGGTTCCTGTGAACATCACCACCATCATCCCTGCAGGGATTTTGACCCCCGCGATTGCCGCGACTGCGCCAATCCCTCGGACTGCCTGGGTGATATCGAAGGCGACTTCATCCGCGATCCGATCTTCCGCGGTCCCTGTGCGCCGGATCCAGAGCCCTGCGACCGGGACTGGGGCAACAACATCTTCCTCTTCTGCGCCCAAACGGGCGTCCTGACCGTCGGCGAGGACGGCGGACGGCTGCCATTTGACTCCACCTGCAGCTACACAAGCGGCGCGTTCCGCCATTGCCGTGGCCAGTTCCGGCTGATCTGCGGCGGCACCTACCTGATCTTCATCAAGATTCTTGTGCCTTCGAACGATACGCTGACCACCCGGCTGTGGCTGGCGCTGAACGGCGAAGAAGTGCCCGGCACCGCCATCAACATCCAGAAACCCACCACGGGCTATTCCGCCAGCTTCGAGCTCAACGCGGTGATTGGCGCCGAGGCCGACGACATTCTGAGCGTCCAGTCCTCTGAAGCTTTCACCCTGACCGGAAACGAAGTGCTGGCATCCATCACCATCCTCAAAGTCGACTGATCAACCAACCCCGCGCAAGCATACCCGCGCCATTTCGGCGCGGGTATGCTTATAAGCATCAAAAAACCCGTATGGTTTTTTGATGCGATGGAAGAAGCGCTTCGTGCGCTTAAAATCTTCACGGATTTTCCGGGCGGCGCACTGACTGTTGGTACTGTTTCTACCACCAGTGTGCGCATTGATTATAGAAACACACTTCCGGCGCGCAGGTCGCCGGAAGCGAAAGAAGCAGTACGAAACTTTGTTGATGGTCAGAAGCATACCCGCGCCATTTCGACGCGGGTATGCTTGCGCGGGGTTGTTCTTTTGTATCTATTGGAAGTTTATTCCGGATCGGAGCTGTAGCGCAGTGTGATGGACCCCACCGTGCCGCCTGAGATGTGGTAGACCAACTGCAGGTACTCGCGCCACTCGTCGGGCGCGGTCAGCGTGCACCAGCTGTAGACAAAGTCCACGCCGCCGTCTTCACTTTCGAAGGAAGCGCCGCCGAGCATCACATTGTCGCCGATCTGCCAGGTATCGTCCACGGCGGGATTGATGTCCTGGGCGGAGTAGTCGGGCAGCTCTTGATTGTGGGAGAAGAAGGCCGCGACCACGTCGGCCTGCGCCGCGCCGGGCGCGACGCCGCGGATGCAGGGCAGCTTGTAGAGCGCGTCATGCCACTCGGCGCTGACCAGCCAGGCGTCCTTGTCCGAAAGGCCCTCGGGCAGCGTTTCGCGCTGACCTTCCTCCACGCCGTCGATCAGTTGGTCGTCCCGATTGACTGAGAGGGTCGCCTCGCCCAACTGCACGCCTTCCGCGTTTTCCGTGTGCAGAGTCAGGTAGGTTTCGCCGGTCGCCGCGCCCTGATACACCCACGAACAGGAGGTGGGAGAGAGCGCTGCGGCGTAGTCGCCGACGGTTTTAAAGCCGCTGGAAATCTGTTCAATGTCCGCGTTGGTGAAGGGCGCGGGGGCTGCGGTGCCGGACGATGCGAACGCGACGGACGATGCGCACAGCATAAGGGCCAGACAGACCGCCAGGATGCGAAGTTTGCCCATGGGGATCCCCTCCGTTTTTCGTGTATTTCCGGGGCTGGGATGCGCGGCGTGGGTGGGAAGCCGGGGCCTGAAAGGCGCGGAGGCCGCTTTGCGAAGACACTTGGGCCTCTTTCCACATTTTGACGGGCGGCGCGGGGAAAAGTGCCGCGATTTTCACGCTTCTTTTCAAAAAATCGCGCGCCGTAAGCCCGATTTCGGCGTGAAACGCCGCGTTTCCGGTTTGACCGTAACGAAGGGTTGAGATACAATAGAAATTATGGAGGTGGGGACCATGCGGACGGTTTTGACGGCCGACCAGATGCGGCAACTGGAAGCTGAATGTTTCGAGCGGGGCGTTCCATCCATCGACGCGATGGAGCGGGCGGCGGAAGCAGTGGTGGAGGAACTGTGCCGGCGGCTTCCGCCCCGTGCGCTGGTTCACTTTGCCTGCGGTCCGGGCAACAACGGCGGAGACGGCTATGCGGCGGCTCGGCTGTACGCGCTTCGGGGCGGCCGGTCGGTGGTACTGCCGCTGGGTGTCGAGGCGCGGCTCAAGGGCGACGCGCTGACCAATTGCGTGCGCGCCCATGAGACGCCCCGGGTCTGGTTCCGGGACCCGGAAGTGCCCGGCGAGCGGCCGGACGCCTGGGTGGACGCGCTGTTCGGGATCGGCATCAAGCGGCCGCTGGACGAGGCTTCGCTGAAACTGGTTCGCCGGATGGCCGCGGACCGGAAGCTGGGCAGCCTAGTGGTGGCGGTGGACATGCCGTCGGGGCTTGACGCGACGACCGGACGGGCGCTGGGCGAGGCGGTTCAGGCGGATGTGACGGTTACGTTTGAATATTTGAAGAGCGGACATGTGCTGTCCGCCGGGCCGGAGTATACGGGCAGAGTCGTGGCCGTGCCAGTGGGTCTTTCGGGGGATACGCCCGGCGCGGCGCAGCTGATTGAGGCGGGCGACCTGAAGGGCGCGCTGCCCCGCCGGAGCCGGGAGAGCCATAAAAACACATTCGGGCATCTTCTCTTGGTGGCGGGTTCGGTGGGCATGGCGGGCGCGGCGCTGATCGCGGCGCGGGCGGCGCTGAAGAGCGGGGTGGGGCTTCTCACCATCGCCTGCCCGGCATCCATCGTGCCCATCCTGCAGTTGGGCGCGCCCACGGCGCTTTGCGCGCCGCTGCCGGAGGAAAACGGCGCGATTGCCGAGGCGGGGCTGCCGGTTCTATTGGAAGAATTGAAGGGCAAGACCGCCGTGGCCATCGGGCCCGGTCTTTCCCGCCGCGCCCATCCCGGCGCGGTGCGTCTGGTGCTGGAATCCGGCCTCCCGGCGGCGGTGGACGCGGACGGACTGAATATTCTGTCGGAAAACCCGGCGCTTCTTGCGCTTCTTCGTCCCTGTCATGTACTGACGCCCCATCCGGGCGAGGCGTCGCGGCTGACCGGGGAGAAGCCCGTGGATCTGATCGGCGGCGCGCAGGCGCTATACGCGCTGGGCGCGACGGCCATTTTGAAGGGCCCCACCAGCGCCATCTGCGGAGAGGACGGGCTGCGCCTGAGCATGTCCGGCTCCCCCGGCATGGCGCGGGCGGGCAGCGGCGATGCGCTGACCGGCATTCTGGGCGCGCTTCTGGCCCAGCGCCTGCCCGCCGGGAAGGCGGCCTGGGTGGCGGATGAGCTGCATGGGCTGGCGGGGGAACGGGCGGCGGAAAAGTACGGCTTCGTTTCGATGAGCGCGATGGATCTGGTCGATTGCATTTCGGAGGTCATCTCCCATGCAATTTGAACACCCCGTCCGCCTGGCGGCGGGGCGGGCGCGGGTGGACCGCGGGGACGCGCTCTACCTTGCGGATGTGCCGGTCGATGGTTTTTTCTGCGAACCACGCGGGCATTTCTTCGCGCTGACGCCGGGGGAGGCCTTGCTTGAGGACTTTGCCCGATGGCTTGCGCCCTGGGCGAGGCGGGATGGACTGGCCTTGTCCTTGGCCGGGCTATTGGGCGTCGCGCAGGAGGACCGACGGCTTTTGATTGAGGGGATCAAGCTTCTCGATCTGGGCGCGAAAGAGCCGTCCCTGACCGCTTACGAGCGTCGGCTGCGCCAGCGGGCGGCGGTCTGTCTGCGTGAAAAGCGGGGCGGAGACCTGCTGGCGGCATGCGCCGCCTGTCTGGCCGCTGCGCGGCAAGGCTTAACCAAACAATAACCACATTAATCAAACGGAACTTGCGGGCGGATCATGCCGTATGCTACAATACGCCATCCGATGCGTTCCGGGTGTTATGAATCCGCGAAGAAGCCTTCGAATGCGCGAAAGCAGGACCCATCACGCCCGAATGCTTCAATATTTTCGGGCGATTCGCGAACGGAACGAAGTGCCTCTCCGCCGACGCCTGTTGGCGGAAGAAACGCGTTCCCGGCGGGAATCCCGTCCGGGATAAAGGAGCCGGGGCGAGCGCGGTTTGCACGCGCCGTCCGATGCGCTCCATAAGGCAAAATGACCATGAAAGCGAGGTTCGGCCATGGGCTATCAAAAAATGACCGAGGAGCAGATTGCCCAATCCATCGTAAGCAAGCTGCAGCGCCATTTCGGCTGCGAGCTGGCTGATGCCACGCCCAACCAGATCTATCAGGCGGTGGCCTCCACCGTGCGCGATGAGATCATGCAGCGCCGGTCGGAATCCCGCGGCGTCCGCAAAGAAACGAAATCCAAAAAACTGTACTACCTTTCGGCGGAGTTTTTGGTGGGCCGCGCGCTGCACAACAACATGATTGCGCTGACCAACGAGCGAAGCTATCTGGAAGCGTTTCAGAAGCTGGGCATCGACAAATCCCTGATCTTTGAACAGGAACCGGAGCCGGGCCTCGGAAACGGCGGTCTGGGGCGGCTGGCGGCCTGCTTTCTGGATTCCCTGTCGGCGCTGAAGCTGCCCGCGATGGGCTGCACCATCCGCTACGAATACGGCCTGTTCCGCCAGAAGATCGTGGACGGCTATCAGGTGGAAATGCCCGACAACTGGCTGGACAACGGAAACCTCTGGGAGATCGCAAGGCCCGACCAGACGGTGGAGGTCTACTTCGGCGGCAATGTGGAGCAGTACGCGGACGGCATCGGCCGCACCCGCTACCGCCAGACGGGCGGCTATACCGTCGAGGCCGTACCCTACGAAATGCCGGCGCTGGGCTACGATTCCACCATGGTCAACATGCTCAGGACCTGGTCGGCCCGCTCGCCCAAGACCATCGACATGCCCTCCTTCAACCGCGGTGAATACGTGCAGGCGGTGGAGCAGAAGGAGCTGGCCGAGGTCATTTCAAAGGTTCTCTATCCGGAGGACAACCACACCGCCGGCAAGGAACTGCGTCTGAAGCAGCAGTATTTCTTCTCCAGCGCGTCGGTGCAGTACGCGGTCAAGGATTTCATCAAGGTGCACGGCCGCGAATGGGACCTGTTCTCCGACAAGGTGGCCATCCACATCAACGACACCCACCCCGGTATGGCGATTCCAGAGTTGATGCGCGTCCTGATGGACGAGCACGGCTTGGACTGGGACCGCGCCGAGGAGATCGCCCGCAAGACCTGCGCCTACACCAACCACACGGTTTTGCAGGAGGCGCTGGAGCGCTGGCCCGAGGAAATGGTGGAGCGCCTGCTGCCCCGGATTTACATGATCCTGAAGGAGCTCAACGAGCGCCTGTGCAAAAAGCTCTGGGAGGTCTACACCGGCCAATGGGAGCGCATCGGCCGCATGGCGATCATCGGCTACGGCCAGGTGCACATGGCCAACCTCTGCGTGTCCATGTGCCATTCGGTCAACGGCGTGTCGCAGATCCATGCCGACATCCTGCGCCGCCAGACCTTCCATGATTTCTACCTGATCGACCCCGACCGCTTCCTGGGTATCACCAACGGCATCACCCACCGCCGCTGGCTGGTCCAGGCAAACCCGGGGCTGTCCAGCCTGATTGACGAGGCCATCGGCGATGCCTGGCGCAAATCGCCGGAGCGGCTGCGCGACCTTCTGCCCTTTGCGGACGACGCGGCCTTCCGCCAGAAGTTTGACGCCATCAAGTGCCAGAACAAGCAGGCGCTGGCCTCCTACATGCGCCGCCGCCAGGGCGTGCAGCTGGACACCTGCACCATCTTCGACGTGCAGGCCAAGCGCCTCCACGAGTACAAGCGCCAGCTGATGAACGCGCTGGGCATTCTGATGCTCTACGACCGCATCGACCGGGACCCCGCCTACACGTTCCACCCGGTCACCTTCCTCTTCGGCGCGAAGGCGGCCCCCGGCTTCTACCGGGCGAAGCTCATCATCCGGCTGATCAACGCCATCGGCGAACTGGTCGCGAAGCATCCCAGGGCCTCCAAACTCATCAAGGTGGTGTTCCTGGAGAACTACTGTGTGTCCGCGGCCGAGGTTCTGATGCCCGCTACCGACGTATCCGAGCAGCTGTCCACCGCCGGGAAAGAGGCCAGCGGCACCGGCAACATGAAGTTCATGATGAACGGAGCGCTCACCATCGGCACGATGGACGGCGCCAACGTGGAAATCTTCCAGTCGGTGGGCAAGGACAACATCTACATCTTCGGCCTGTCTGCCGAGGAGGTAGAGCACGGCTATGCCACTTACCGGGCGAGCGCCATCTTTGAAACCAACGCGGACATCCGCCGCGCTTTGACGATGCTGATTGACGGAACCCTGTCGCCCGACAACCCGCACCTGTTCCAGGAATTGTACCACGCGCTGCTGTTCGGCGATGGCGGCGGGATGGCCGATCCCTATTTCGTGCTCAAGGATCTGCCCGACTACCTTCGCACCCGGCAGCGCCTGGCGAAGGATTATGACGACCGCGACAAGTGGCTGGCCATGGCCGTCCGCAACGTCGCCTGCTCCGGCGTCTTCTCGTCCGACCGCACGATCGCAGAGTACAACGAGAAAATCTGGCATTTAAAACCGCTGGATCTATGACGCTAAGGCACGATTCCAGGGACGAGGGCTACCGGACGCCGCCGGGCGCCCTCGAAACCGGCGCGTGGGTGACCCTCCGGCTTCAGGCCGACGGCGCCTCCGGCGCGAAGCTCCGGCTGTGGTGGGACGGTCAGGCCATCCTGCAGCCGATGGTAAAAACAGCCGGCGGCCTCTTTGAGGCCCGGCGGCAGATGCCCGGGACGCCCGGCCTTATGTGGTACTACTTCATCGTGGAGGCGGCCGGAAAGACCGTCTTCTACGGCAACGCGCCCGACTGTCTGGGCGGGGTTGGCGCGGTCTGGGACCATGAGCCGCCCTCCTATCAGATCACGGTGTACGATGCCGCTTTCCACCCGCCCGAATGGATGCGCGAGCGGGTGATCTACCAGATCATGGTGGACCGCTTTTTTGCCTCCCGGCCTGTTTCGGAGCGCACGCCGCCCGAGCGCGGCCACTGGCATCAGGACTGGTACGAACCGCCCGAGCAGACCATCCTGAGCGGCGACAACGCCGCCAACGACTTCTTCGGCGGGGATCTGGAAGGCGTTCGGCAAAAGCTCCCCTACTTAAAGGCGCTGGGCGTCGGCGCGATCTACTTCAACCCCATTTTCCGCGCGCGGTCCAACCACAAGTACGATACCTCTGACTACCTTGCGATCGACCCGTCGTTTGGCGATGAGGAAGCCTTCCGTGCGCTTTGCGAGGATGCAAAGGCGCAGGGCATCCGGATCGTGCTGGACGGCGTGTTTTCACATACCGGGGCCTACAGCAGGTACTTCAATCTGGACGGCGCATATCCTTCCCCCGGTGCTTGCCAGTCCATAAAGTCGCCCTACGTGTCCTGGTATACCTTCCGGAAGTGGCCCGGCGATTACGACTGCTGGTGGGGCGTGGCCACGCTGCCCAACGTCCGCGAGATGGACGAGGGCTATCTGGACTTCATCATCCGCGGGCAGGACGCGGTCAGCGCCCATTGGCTGAAGGCGGGCGCCTCCGGCTGGCGGCTGGACGTGGCGGACGAACTGCCGATGCCGTTCCTTAGGATGCTCCGGGAGCGGGTCAAGCGGGAGGACCCCGAAGCCGCGCTGATCGGCGAAGTGTGGGAGGACGCCTCCAACAAAGTGGCCTACGGCCAGACCCGCACCTACTGCGAAGGCGATACGCTGGACAGCGTGATGAACTATCCGCTCCGGGACGCGCTTCTGGGCTTTATGAACGGGGAAATCACGGCGCTGCAGTTTACCCGCCGTGTCAACCACCTGCACGAGGCGTATCCGAAGGGCTTCTTCTACTCGCTGATGAACCTGGTCGGCAGCCACGACCGGCCCCGCACCGTCAACGTGCTGGCGGGGGCGGGAGACCAGAGTCCGTCCCGGGAGAAGCGCTCCGCCCAAAAACTCACCGACGCGCAGTACGCGCTGGGTAAGCGCCGCCTGACCGCCGTGTGGCGGTTCCTGTGCGCGCTGCCTGGCATGCCCTGCCTTTACTATGGGGACGAGGCGGGCTGTCAGGGCATGGCCGATCCCTTCTGCCGGGGAACCTACCCCTGGGGGCGGGAGGACAAGGTGCTTTTGGGCGACATTTCCGGCGCTATCCGGCGAAGGAACGAAAGCTCCGCGCTGAAGACCGGCGAGATGCGGCTCTTTGCCGCCGGAGAGGATGTGGCCGTCGTCATCCGCAGGATTTCCGGCGGGCGGGACGCCTTTGGGAACCCCGCGCCCGACGAGACCGTACTTTCCGCCATCAACCGGGCCGACGCGCCCCGGCGCATCGAACTGAAGGATGCCTGGCTCACGGGCGGCCTTACGCTAGAATTGCCCGCGCAGTTCTGCCTGACGATCGAGAACTACTGAACCCCCGGCCCCGCCATATTTGGAAAGGAAAGAAAAGCCCATGAAACTCGCAGTTTTCTCGGACATCCACGCAAATCTGACGGCGTTTCGCGCCTGTCAGGCCTTTGCCGACCATCTGGGCGCGGACGGTTACGTGCTGCTGGGCGACTATGTGTCCGATTGTCCCGATCCTCACGCCACGCTGGAACACCTGAGGCTCATGGCCTCAAAGAAGCCCTGCTACATGGTCTTTGGCAACCGGGAGCAATACCTGTTCGACCATGAAGCGAACCCGGACGGCGACGGCTGGTGCGCGTCTTCCCAGACGGGATCGCTTTTGTACACGTACCGCCACCTGACCACCGAGGACTTTCGGACGCTGCACGAGATGCCCCGCAAGCTCCGGATCGAGATCCCCGGCTGCGCGCCCATCCTGGCCTGCCACGGCGCGCCGGATTCCATCAATCAGCTGGTCTATCCCGGCACCCGCGACGCGGACAAGCTTCTGAAGAATCTGAGCGAGGCGGTATTGCTGGTGGGCCACTGCCACGTGCAGTACCGGTACGAGGCCTTCGGCAAGCAGCTGATCAACCCCGGCTCGCTGGGGATGCCCATGAGCCAGGGCCTTACCAAGGCGCAGTTTGCGATGCTGACCGATCAGGACGGCCGCTGGCAGGCGCGCATGCTCAACGTGCCCTACGACAGCCGCGAGGAGTTGGCCCGGTTCGACGCAAGCTCCTTGGATTCAATGGGCATGATGTGGACCAGAGCCGTCCGCAGGCAGATCCAGGCGGGCGGCAACAGCACGATGGAGCTTCGCAAGCTGGCCGACCGCATCGCGCAGGAGATGGACCTGGCCGGAACTCCCGAAGCCTGCTGGGAAGAAGCCGCGAGACGGCTGGAACTGGTGTAGAGAAGAACGCCGGTGAATCGGAAGCCTTTGGGCCCCCCGCGGGGGAAAACCCTTTACATTGCGGGAAGAGCGTACTATAATGGGTTTTAAATCGACTGAAAGGGTGTTTTCCATGGCCGAAACCACCGTGAGATCGCTGTTTCGCACGCCGCCCAGGGAAAACCTGCAAGGCGTCAAGGTCAGTGGCTGGGTACGCACGATGCGAGAGAGCAAGTCCTTCGCCTTCATTGAGCTGAGCGACGGCACGTTCTTCAAGACCCTGCAGCTGGTGCTGGAGGAGGACAGTCTGCCCGAATACAAGGAGATGACCCGCCGGATCGGCGTGGGCGCCTCCGTATCGGCCGAGGGCACGCTGATTCTGACCCCGGATGCCAAACAGCCCTTTGAACTGAAGGTGACTTCGCTGCAGGTGCTGGGCGAGAGCCCCAGCGACTATCCGCTGCAGAAGAAGCGCCACACGCTGGAATATCTGCGCACCATTCAGCACCTGCGCCCCCGCGCAAACCTGTTTCAGTGCGCGTTCCGGGTGCGCTCCATCGCCGCGCAGGCGGTGCACCGCTTCATGCACGACCGAGGCTTCCTCTATGTGCATACGCCCATCTTCACCGGCAGCGACTGCGAGGGCGCGGGCGAGATGTTCCAGGTGACGACGCTCCCCATCGGCAATCCCCCGCGCACCGAATCCGGCGCGGTGGACTTCGATCAGGACTTTTTCGGAAAGCCGGTGTCGCTGACTGTGTCCGGCCAGCTGAACGCCGAGACCTTCGCCCTGGCCTTCCGCGACGTGTACACCTTCGGCCCCACCTTCCGCGCCGAACAGAGCTACACCGCGCGCCATGCCGCCGAATTCTGGATGATCGAGCCGGAGATGGCCTTCGCCACCCTCAAGGAGGATATGCAGTTTCAGGAAGATCTGGTCAAGTATTTAATTGACGCGGTGCTCACCGAGTGCCCGGAAGAATTGGAGTTCCTGAACGGCTTCGTCGACCCCGGCCTCATTGAGCGGCTCAAGGCGGTCAAAGACGCCGATTTTGCTCGCGTCAGCTACACCGAAGCGGTGGAGATCCTCAAAGACTGCGGCGCGGCGTTTGAATACCCGGTCTACTGGGGCTGCGACCTGCAGACCGAGCACGAGCGTTATCTGACCGAAAAACACTTCGGGCGGCCGGTGTTCGTGACCGATTATCCCAAGGAGATCAAGGCGTTCTACATGCGCATGAACGAGGATGGGAAGACCGTCGCCGCGGCGGACCTTCTGGTTCCCGGCATCGGCGAACTGTGCGGCGGCAGCCAGCGCGAGGAGCGAGAAGATGTGCTGCGCGCGCGCATCGAGGAGCTGGGCATGGACCCGAAGGACTACTGGTGGTATCTGGAACTGCGCAAGTACGGATCGGTGCAGCACGCGGGCTTTGGCATGGGCTTTGAGCGGCTGATCATGTATTTGACTGGCATCGGCAACATCCGTGACGTGCTACCCTTCCCGCGCACCACCAGAAACGCCGAATTCTGATCTTTTGAACCGAAAAACTCCATAACAGACAGTTCGAGGCCCTCCTGTCTCTAAACAAAACCAGGTTTTGCGCGCCGTATGGCGTGCATCTGAGGGGCGCGGTATGCGCCCCTCTTCTATTCCGGGCCGCCCTTGGGCGGCCTCTGAGCATCAAAAACCCGTATGGTTTTTTGATGCGATGGAAGAAGCGCTTCGTGCGCCTAAAAT
>CALGYL010000203.1 GCA_937934775.1 uncultured Clostridia bacterium | reverse complement strand
TCGGAAAGGTTGACCGGGTCTCTCAGCCTGCCGGGCCGGGGCAGGTGCAGCATCATGATCCAGCCGCGGCGGTTTAGTAGCTCCAGATGCTCCGGCGGGAAGAAATCAAGCACGCGGATCTCCGGCTCCGGAATGTGGGCGGGTGACAGGTTCAGATAGCTCTTCAGGCCGAGGAACCCGCCCTCCAGCACGAGACGCTCCAGTTCGGACGCGCGCTGGGCCGGATGGCTGAAATACAGCGCCGGATAGCCGTATTCCACCGCGCTGCGGCGCACGTAGCCGTTGTGAAGCGCGATGTCGTCCGAGGGTTCGGGGTTGGCAAACACCATGGGCACCACGCGCTTGCCCGGAAAGAGCAGCCGGTAGCTTTCAGAAAGATCCTCCGCGCTGTTGTCCCGCGCCACCAGATATGGCCAGCTGACCGCGCGGAAATCCGCGTCCTTGGGCGACGTCCAAAAAGATTCCAGCCAAAGATGGCTGTGGATATCATAAATTTCCGGCGGCAGAAAATCGCGCAGCTCCGTCTCATAGCATGCTTGGTCCGCCCCCGTCCGTTCAAACAGCGCCATGCGCTTTGTCCTCCTGCCCCTGCGCCATGCGCATGGCGCCGGCCTTGTAGTCCGCCAGCACCTCCGCGTAGCGCTCTCGGTCGGGGCCGGGTTCGACCCGCCTCCGTTTTCCAGCCAGAATGGATGCGCCCTGCCCGGGCGAGGAATAAAGGCCCGCCGCCGTACCGCCCAGCGCCGCAGCGCCCAGACAGCCCGCGTCGGGGGTGGACGGCAATGTCAGCGTCCGCCCCGCGATGTCCGCGATCATCCCGGTCCAGAGCGCGCTATGCGACGCGCCGCCCGTCAGAATCAGCGCGCCTTCCGGGTCGGAACCGAACGCCTCCAGCATCCAGACCGCCTGACAGGCCACGCCCTCCATCACGGCGCGGGCCATGTGCCCGGCATCGTGAGTCAGGCGCAGCCCCGAGAATCCGGCTTCGGCCTTCAAAAGGCCCTCCGGATACTCCGCGCCCGAAAAATACGGATAGAAGCGAAGCCCGCCCGCGCCCACCGGGCAGTTCGCCGCAAGCTGGTCCAATTCACCAAGCGACGGCGGCTGCATGCCCACGCACACCGGGGCAAGCATGCGGCGCAGCCATTCCAGGCTGCTCCCGCCGCCCTCCAGCGAAAAAAGCGCGCCCCACAGGCCGGGCGTCACGTGCCGGCTGATCGACGCGCCGGACAGATTTGCCTCGGGCGGCGCATCCAGAATGGACACGGCGGCCCACGCGGTACCGGTGGCCAGCAGACGGTCGCTCCGCGCCGAAGCGCCGGCGCCCAGGGCCGCGCAGTACTGATCGTGACCGCCCGCCGCCACAACCACAGAGGCGGGCAGGCCCAACGCCTCCGCAGCGCCGGGAGTAAGCGTGCCCGCTCTGTGATGGGCGGGTACCACGTCCGCAAGGCGATGCTCGGATATGCCCAGTAGTTCCAGTACCGATTCGCTCCAGCGGCCGGTGCGAATATCCAAAATCTGCTCGATGCCCGCGTTGGAAGCGTCCACCGAAGCCCGCCCGGTCAGCCTGAAGGTCAGGTAACCGGGGACCGAGAGAAAACGCGCGGCGGCATCGAACACTTCCAAACGGTTTTGCTTCAGCCACAGGATCTGAAGCGCGTTCAGCCCACCGCACATCGCCCAGCCGGTGATCGCGCGCATCCGCGCGCCGCCGATCCGGGCCTCAAACTCAGCCTGCTGCCTTTCGGCGCGGGTGTCCATCCAGGAGACGGCGGGGCACAGCGCACGCCCGCGCGCATCCACCGGCACCAGCGTGCCACCCTGCGTACTCAGCCCCAGCGCGCACACCCGCCCGGACTCCACATCGGCCGTCACCGCGCGCACGCAGGTCACCAGCGCCTGCCACCAATCCTCCGCGCGCTGCTCCGCCCAACCGGGGGCGGGGTGCGTCAGCGCATAGCGCTGCCCGGAGGTCGCCATGACGCGTCCATCCGCCGAGACCAGTACCGCCTTGACGGCGCTGGTGCCCACATCCACGCCGATCAGAAGGTCCCTCATGACTGCTGTTTGGCCTCCCATTCGCGGCGAACCTGTTCATAGACGCTGTCCGGGATCTCTTTCGTCTCGAAGGAACAGCGCGGGAACAGGCTACTCCCGGCGATCGCCGGATTGGTGCACCAGGTGTCGTTCCGGTAGGCTTCGCGCACGGCCGCGTTGCGCAAGTCAGGCACTTCAAAGGGCGTGTTGCCATTCAGGATGGACTTGTAGCCCAAAATGCCCGGAAGCGCCATGTCCAGCGCCTGGTAGACATCGATCGTCTCCGCGCCGCCCGGCCGGTCCAGCAGCTTTTCCAGAAAGTAGTGCATGGTGTAGAAGTCGCCGCCCCCGTGGGAACCCACCGAACGGGACAGATCAGTATCCACGGCGGGCCTGGGGTTGTAGGCGATGTCCTGCCCGGTCAGCGGGCCGTCCTCCTGGAAAATATGGACCCGCGAAACGCCCTGCTGCCAGCGGTCGGACTCCATCATGCCCTTGCGGCCATAGATTGAGTACCATACCGAGCCGGGTTCCCGCTTGAGGTAGCCGTTCAGGCTCTTGACGGTGGCGCCGTTATTCATCTGCATGACCAGCATGCCGCTGGCGCCGCCGGAATATCCCTTTTCCCACATGTTGGGTACGTTCGGGTTTTCAAAGCCCACCACGCGCACCGGGCGCGTGCCGGTGATGGTCACGATCGGGCCCAGGCTGTGGGTGCAATAGTAGCAGGAATACAGCCGGTTTCTCCAGTGGTCGCGCTCGCCGTAGGTGATGTCGCCCCAGATACCCTCGCAGTCGTGTACGTATTCGCCCTCGCCATGGGTGAACTCGCCCAGATCGCCCGCCCGGTAGCGGCGTTTCATCTCCTGGGTGGCGGCGAAGTAGCAGTAGTTTTCGGCGTATGCATACACCTTGCCGCTGCGTTCTACCGCCTCGGTCAGCGCAACGGCCTGTGCCAGCGTCTCCACCGGCAGCACCTCGCTGCACACGTGGCGGCCGGAATCCAGGAGCCTTATCGCGAACGGCGCGTGCTCGTTGGCGTAATTGGCCAGCACCACCGCGTCCATGTCGTGCTCAAAAAAACGGTCGAAGTCGGTGTACAGGGCGGCGTTGACGCCGTGCTGATCCAGCGCCTTCCGGCATTTGTCCAGAAGCGGCTGGTATTTGTCGCAGATGGCGACCAACTCCGCATCCGGATGGCGGCTCAGCACCTCGATCATCGTCATGCCCCGGTAGGCGCCGAACACGCCGATCCTGATCTTCTTGCTCATAAACGAACCTCACAATTTCCTCAGGCTTTGATGGCCCCGACCAGGAGGCCCGAAGCGAAGTACTTCTGCAAAAATGGGTAGACCAGCAGGATCGGGAGCGTGGTGATGACGGTCACGCTCATGCGCAGGCTGTGCGCGGTGGTGATCAGGCCGTGGGCGGCCGCCGAGGCTTCCTTGGTCGGCGCCTTCACCGCGATATAATTATACAGGATATACTGCACGGGGTACAGCTCGGGATTGCGGTAATTGTAGAGCTGCGCGTCGATGTAGCTGTTCCACTGCCCGACGCACGCGTACAAGGTCACCGCGGCGATGACCGGCACGCACAGCGGCAGCACGATGCGAGAAAACACCGTAAAATAGCTGGCGCCATCGATCATGGCGGATTCCTCAAGGCCGGCAGGCAGGGTTTCGATGTAGGCGCGGATCAAAACGATGTTGAACACGTTGGCCACGCCCGGGATCACATACACCCAGAAGGTGCCGGTCAGGTGCAACGCGCGGATGAGCATGTACCCGGGCAGGAGTCCCGCGGACACATACATGCTGAAGAAGAGAAACCGCCGGATCCATTTCACGCCGATCAGCTCATTTTTACTGATGGCATACGCCGCCATGCCGGATACGACCAGCATCAGGAACGGCCCGATGACGGAGCGGGCGGCGGAGATGAAGAACCCGCGCAGGATGGTTGAATTGCTGAAGGCGACCTGATAGCTGTCCAGGCTGAAGCCGCGGGGCCATATGAGCAATTGGCTGCCCCCGGTCATGCCCATGTCGCTGAGCGAATAGCACAGCACATACCAGAACGGATAGATCATGGTGATCGTGATCAAAAGCATCATCAGGCCGTTGAACAGGTCAAACACGCCAAGTTTTCTTTTCATCGAAACGCAAACCTCCTTTCCCGGACGATTAGAACAGCGAACGCTCGGTGGCTTTTCTGGAGATCCAGTTGACGCCCACCAGAAGGATCAGGCTTACGAGCGTCTTGACCACACCCACCGCTGTGGCGTAGGAGAAGTTGCCCAGCTTGAGGCCGAACCGGTAGATGTAGTAGTCGAACACTTCCATCGTCGAAATGTTCAGCGTGTTGGTGAAGATGAAGAACTGATCGAGATACGAATTGAAGATCGAGCCGGAGCCCAGGATCAGAAGCACAATCAGCGTGGGGATGAGGTTGGGCAGCGTCACATGCCAGATCTCATGAAAGCGCGTGGCGCCGTCGATGCGTGCGGCTTCGTACTGCTCCTCCGGAATGCCCGCGATCGCGGCGATAAACATCACGCTGTTGTAGCCCAGGATGTTCCAAACGTCGACCAGGATGATCAAGCCCCAGGACGTCGCCGGATTGCCCAGGATGTTGATGGGCTTCTCAATCAGGCCCAGCGATTGAAGCGAGGCGTTGACCGCGCCGTCGTTGGAAAACAGCGCGTAGATCACCGCGTAGATGATGACCCAGGACATGAAGTAGGGGAAAAAGCTGGCTGACTGCACAAAGCGGCGGAATTTCTTCCAGCGCACTTCCTTCAGGAAGACCGCAAACGCCAGCGCGCCCAGAAGGCCCAGCACCAGCGAGGATACGTTCATCACCACAGTGTTTAGGATCACGTGGCCCGCGCCCGACGCGTCGGTGAAGAACTCGATGAAGTACTTCAGCCCGGCCCACGGCGCCTCAAAGATGGATTTGCCGATCTGATAATCGCTGAACGCCATCCACCAGCCAAAAAGCGGCGCATATGTGAATACCGCCACCGACGCGACCGCGGGCAACAGCATCAGGTACAATTGCCTCTGACGGCCCATTCTGCGCAGCGTGTCGTTCCGGTTCGTACCCTGAACACCGTTGGTCATCACAGCGGCCTCCTTTAAGACTGCTCCCCCGCGCCGCTTGCGCGGCGCAGGAGAGCACGGATGGAAAGGACTCTATTATGGGGATTTACGGCTTCTCGCTGACGTACTTGTTGTAGCGCTCCTGGTTCTGGGCCAGAATCTCGTTGTACTTGTCCACGATGACGCTCGCGCCCATCGCCTCGTACTCCTTGTTGAGCTCCTGCCAGGTGGCGTCAAAGTCGTCCGCGGTGACCAGCTTGGTGGCGGACACGGCGACCCAGGCTTTGAACTTTTCATTCAGCTTGCCCTCGTCGCTGTCGGGATCAAGCGCGCAGGTGGGCGCCAGGCCGCTGGGGGCCAGTTCGCCGGTATTCAGCCAGTATTCCAGCGAATTGCTCCAGCCAAGGTTCTTGTAGGCTTCCTTCTGGCGGTCGGAGAGGAAGATTTCGTCATAGTACGCCGGAGCCGCCGTCAGGTTGTAGGCGATGCCCTGCGCGTCGCCCTGCTTGCAGGCGCCGAAGTACGAAGCCAGATCAAAGCCTTCCTTTGTCGAGTACTCCGCATCGTTCAGAATGCCGTTTATGTACTCCTGGGTGGGGGTGCGCTTTCCGTCGACGATCGTGTAGTGCTTGCCTTCGATGCCGCTCTGCAGAAGGATCTGGCCTTCGTCGGACAGCGCCCAATCCAGCAGCGCGAAGAGCCTGTCGGGATGCTTGCAGTTCTTGGTGATGGCGTAGGAGTCAAACGGGCGGGTGGTTTCCACGCGGATCTCGCGCTTCAAGCCGTCTTTCGCCTGCGCGTTGCTGCGGACGGGCATGTTGATGTACTGCATCTCGGGGTGTCCGGCGGAGGCCAGGGTGGCGTTCGCGCCGGTCGACATCCACGTGCAGTACCAGACGCTCAGCGCGCGGCCGCTGTTGATCTTTTCCTGCACCTGATCATAGGTGTCGGTAAAGCAGTCCGGATCCAGGATACCGGCCTTGTAGAGGCGGTTAAAGAAACGATAGCTGTCAATGACGGCGGGCAGGGTCCACATGGGAACCCACTTCTGCTCCACCTGGTTCCAAAGCACCGCGTCGTTGGTGCCCTGGTCGTTGGTCTCGCCGCCCTTTTCGCAGAACTCGGTCAAAAGGGACGGGCCCCAGCTCTCGGCCAGCGGAAGGACCATGCCGACGGTCTTCTGCCCGTTGGTCTCCGGGTTGTCCGTCATCGCCTTCTGGAGGAAGCTGACCCAGTCGTCCTCCGAGACGAGGTTCGGCCAGCCCTGCTGCTCCAGCATGTCGCTCCGGACGCCGATGTCCAGAATCTCCGGCGCGTTGGTCAGGTCGGACGGCACGTACCGCTGCCAGGTGTAGATCTTGCCATCCTCGCTGCTGGAGCGCCAGTAGGGGATCTGCTCGGCAAAACGCTCCTTGAAATAGGTGCTGGACGCAATGTAGTCGTCCAGGCACACCAGCGCGCCCGCCTTGATGTAGTCCTGCACCATGTCGTTGCCTTCCAGGCGCAGCATCTCGGGATAGTCGCCGGTGGCGAGCATCAGGCTCTGCTTTTCGGCGTCGTCATTCACCGGCAGGAACTCGAACACGATGTTGAACTTGTCCTTGATGACCTTGCCGATCTCGGTTTCATCGCTGCGCGCATGGGTCTGCGAGGAGCTGACGATCAGCTGGATTACGTATTCCTCCTCTGTGGAGCTCGCGAACGCGGTGAGCACCGGGAGGAACATGGCGACCATCAGGGCCAGGGCGAGGATCCGAAGAGAGCGGGCGTGTTTCATGGTGGAACCTCCTTGCATTGAGTTCTTGTGTTCGCAGGGGTCACGGTCGGTCGTTCAGCTATTAGACATCTCGTTCGAAGTTTCCGGGCCCTCCGGGCCCAAACCAAAAATTCTCAGCCGCCGCTCAGCCGCTCGCCGACCGCGCCACCCGGATGGACCAGCGCGAACTGCTCGTTTTTGTAGCCGGTTTTTTCGATCAACGCGGCCTGCAGCGCGTGGAAAAGGACCGAGAGCACGGTGAAGCTGGTGGTTCCCTGGCTGTTGAACCGGTCGGTTTCGCGGGTGACCGACATTTTCAACACGATGTCCGCGCCCGCCGCCAGCGGCGACCAGGTGTTTTCTGTCACCGCGATGACCGTCGCGCCCTTCTTTTTCGCGATGTTCAGAATGGGCAGAAGCTCCGCCGTCTTTCCCCCGCGGGAGGCCAGGAGCACCGCGTCGCCCGGCTGAATGAAGCCGCTTGCGCCGTGCGTCGCCTCCGACGGAGACAGAAACCTGGCGGGCCGCTCGATGCAGCACATCAGGTGGGCGAAATGCCGGCAGGCGATGCCCGAATGGCCGCAGCCGCTGGCGGCAATCCGGGGCGCGGCGGCCAGCACCTCGACGGCCTTCAGAAACACGGA
The DNA here is from genome assembly GCA_937934775.1 of uncultured Clostridia bacterium. Taxonomy (GTDB): domain Bacteria; phylum Bacillota; class Clostridia; order Christensenellales; family Aristaeellaceae; genus JAEZHK01. The sequence goes on along the minus strand of CALGYL010000203.1, from coordinate 16,073 downwards.
CGGATCGATGGCGGAGAGCGCCTGCCCGATCGCGTCCCGCTCAATTTCATACGCCCCGCGGCCAGCCGCCCAGAGGTCCTCCCCCGTTGACATGTCTTCTTGCCCTCCTTTGGGTTTACCGCTTTTGCTGCAGATCGAACTGCGGCATGTACGCCGTTTCTTCCTCTGTGTATTTGCGAAGCGTGTTGATGACCTCGCCGTCGTTCCACTTCCGGTCGCCGACGTCCTCCGTCGTGCCCATCACGGTGATGTTGAGCTGCCTGCGGCGGGCGCGGACGTGGTCCCAATCGATGAAGTACACATGGGCGAACTCTCCGCCGTCCAGCTCGCCATCCTTGATGGTCAGCGTTTCGCTGCGGCCGAAGAACACGCTGCGCAGGTGTCCGTCGGTGTTCATGCTGGTGAAGTCGCCGGGTTCATTGACATAACGGCCGAAACGGGTGTGGATCGGGCCCGGATGCCTGTACTGGTGCTCTTCTGAAAAATCGGGAATCAGCTTGCGCATGATGTCCAGAAGGTCGTGCTGCAGATACTCCAGATCAAAACTGTCCAGATCGTGGGAAGCCTCCTGCACCATCACGCTGCAGGTTGTATGGTGGGATGCGACACAGCAGGTGCCGTTTTTAATCCCGGACGCGGCGATGATTTCCCGCACTTCCTTTGATACGTCGTGAAACGTGGGAATCCAACCCCGCGACTGTAGCTCCAATTCCTTTTGGCAGACTTTGAATTCCATTTTGTGATCCTCCCCCGGCGGTTATTCGCATTTTCAGTGTATCGCGTCCCTCCTCGCTTGTCAACCCCATTTTGCTCTAAATATTCACATTTTCTGCAATTTCGATCGTTTCAATCATTTGAAGTGTTGACATTTTCCGTATTGCTTGCTACAATATGAGAGGATCAATCATTTTGAGCGGAAGAGGACGTGAGGACCGTTAGCAGGAAAAAAGTGAGCCGGGAAGAACTCCTCCTGCGCCTGCTGAACCTGGAAGGTCACATAACGACGGATGAAGCGGTGCAGTTGATGGGCGTTTCTCAGGCAACCGTGCGCCGCATGTTCCTGGAATTGGAAAAGAGCGGCCGGATCATCCGGAATTACGGCGGCGCGCAGCTGGCGGGCACGCCGGACGGGTACCGCTTCGAGCAGCGCGAAAAGGTGTTTGAAAATGAAAAGAGACGCATCGGCGTGCTGGCCGCTTCCCTTGTGGCGGACCGGGACACGGTGTATCTTGACTGCGGCACGACGCTATTGCAAATGGCGATCGCGCTGGGCGACCGCCTGCGCTCGGGCGATTTCTCCGGCCTGAACATCGTGACAAACTCCATCGCGAACCTTCAGGCGCTGGGCGATTCCTCCGTGGGCAAGATCATCCTGCTGGGCGGCGAGTACCACAGCGCCCGCCGGGATTTCTTTGGGCCGATCACCGAGCGGTACGCGGAGCCTTTCCATTTTGACAAGTGCTTTCTGGGTAGCGAGGGCATCACGCTCGAGACCGGCTTTTCCTCGAACAAGACGGGCCTTTCCAGCCTGAACGCGAACATCCTCAGCCGTTCTTCCCGGCATTATGTGCTGGCGGACGCGAGCAAATTTGGAAAAGGCGCGTTCTTCTCGTATGCTTCGCCGGAGTCGGTCGACGAAATCGTGACCAACGCGCAGCCGCCGGAGGCCATCCACAGCCGCTTCCTCGCGGCGGGCATCACGGTTAGCATCGCGGGCGCCGAGCAGGATTAAAAAACCGGCGGGGCCTCCCGCCAAGCTGACAGAAAAGGGGCGTCTCATGAAACCGAAAATCCGAACCCCGTATTTTGAAATCGGCACAAAAAACTACATCTATGGCGATACCGTGCTCCATTACGCGCTGGCCGCCGACGCGGCCGCCGAAAAGTACGACATCGACGTGCTCTTCATCGGGCCCGCGACGGAGATCCGAAGGATTGCCGAAAACACCAAGCACTTGATTATTCTGGCGCCCTACATGGACACGCTCCGGCCCGGACGCGGCATGGCGGACATCCTGCCCGAAGGTCTGAAAGCGGCGGGCGCTCAGGGCGTGGTGGTCAACCACTGCGAAAAACCCATGTCCCTGCCCGCCATCAAAAAGACCATCGACCGGGCTCGGGAGCTGGACTTCCTCGTCTTCGCCTGCGCGGACACCATCGAGGAGGCCAAGGCCATCGCGCAATTGCACCCGGACATCATCAATCCTGAGCCGACGGAACTGATCGGCGGCGCGTCCGGCGGCGTCAGCGACATGGGGTATGTCCGGGAGTCCATCCGCGTAATCAAAGAGATCGACCCGTCCATTCTGGTGGAGCAGGCCGCGGGCATCACAAGCGGCCTGCAGGTCTACGACTTCATCATGGCGGGTTCCGAGGCGGCGGGCGCGGCGTCCGGCATCATGAACGCGCCGGACCCGGTCGCCATGATCGACGAAATGATCGCCGCCACCCGCAGGGCCGCCGACGACCTGAAAAAGCAGCGCTGACAGGAGGAATTTTCATTGGTATACCGTGAAGCCGTCCAACTCATGTCCAATGACCGCGTCCCCACGTTCCACAATGTGACGGACGCCGCCAAAGGCGTCGCCGAGCGTTCCGGCATCCGGAACGGGCTCGTCAGCGTATACTCCCACCATACCACCTGCTGCGTCATCACGCAGGAGTGCGCGTTTGATCAGTCCATGACGGGCCTGGAAACGCTGCAGCAGGATTTTGTCGAAGTCTTTGAAACCCTCGTTCCCGTCTGCCGCAAGGAAGGCATGTACCTGCATCCCGGTCCGAAGGCGCTGGCCTTTGCGGAGGAGCACGGCGAGGACGCCCGCGGCTGCCACAATACCGACGCGCACCTTCGCTCCGCGCTGGTCGGACGGAGTGAAACCATCCCGCTGATCGACGGCGCGCTGGATCTGGGCGAGTTTGGCTTTATCTACTTTGTCGATTTTGATCAGACCCGGGCGCGCAAACGCACGGTGCAGATCACGGTCATCGGGGACTGATACCGTACATTCGTAAGCCGTCGAAGCGCGGTCCGGACGCATCCGCGCCACATACCGGCGCTTATAAAAGTATAAAACCAGGGCTGCCATGCCGGGATATCCCGGTAAGGCAGCCCTCCGTTTTTTTGATTGCGATCGGGGATTGGCTTACGCCTCGGTGTTCCGGATGGAGGTCGCGATCGTGACGGCGATCGGCGCAAACTCCTCGTCCGACGCGGGATTGAAATTGAACACGAACATGTCCCCATTGACGCCGAGCGCCACGATGCCGGTGCTGTCGTTTGCCGCGTCAGTATAGGTCACAAAATCGATGCCGTTCAGGTTCAGAACCTGAACATCGGTATAGGAGGCCTCCAGCTGGGTCTTTACCTGGTTGGCATCCTCGGCGCCCGCTTCCTTCGACCAGGCGACATTCATGCTGCGCGCGCCGTCGGGCGAAGTCACCGCATAGAAAATCCCGGCGTCCAACATTTCCTGGGTGGGGTCCACGACAACCCAATCGTTGGGCAGATAGATCTCGAATCCGTCTTCAAACTGCACCCAGCTTCCCTCAAAGGCCGCATCCGCGGGGGCGGCGGTTTCCGCAAAGGCAACGGACGACATCAGGACGAGCACAATCAGAATGATAGAGATGAGTTTCTTCAAAGCAATTCCCTCCCGCCATTATTGGACACTTTTCCATCTTACCATGCCTGGATCACATTTGGCAACAAAAGGTTCTGCGTCTCACAGATTTATCCCGTCGCGTGCCGATGCCGTTGATCGGCCGCGGGTGGTATGATACAATGTCTGAAGAAAAACGCTCCGTGCATAGATGCCCTGCTATGGTGCGATCCTGCCAACGGGAGCGGCGGAAGAAGCGCTCCCTGCGTTCGTCACGCCTTGACGAGCGCATCCCCCCGTCTCGGGCCGGGTGGTGGGGGCACTTATGCCAGTCACCGATCCGGTATGGGAAAAGCGTTTCCGGCGCGCACATCGCCTGCATCGACAGTCATTTTATGGTTGCCCGCGATCCGGACCGCCGATCACGCGGCCTGAACGGGCGGCATGCAAGGAGGAGCATCATGCGCATCATGGACGAAATCGCCCGAATCGGCATCGTCCCGGTCATCAAGCTGGACGATCCCATGGACGCCGTGCCGCTGGCGGCGGCGCTGGCGGCGGGCGGTATCCCGGTGGCCGAGGTCACGTTCCGAACGGCCGCGGCCGAGGAGTCCATCCGGCGCATCGCGTCCGAAACGGAGGGCGTGCTGGTGGGCGCGGGTACGGTACTGACGGTGGATCAGGTGGAACGCGCGCACAAGGCGGGCGCGCGGTTCATCGTGTCGCCGGGATTTGACCGCGAAGTGGTGGAAAAATGCCTTGAATTGGGGCTTCCCGCGCTGCCCGGCTGCGCCACGCCCACCGAGATCATGGAGGCTCTGAAGCTGGGAGTTCGGGTGGTCAAGTTCTTCCCGGCGTCGGTCTACGGCGGCCTTGCGGGCATCAAGGCGCTTTCGGCGGCGTTCCCGGGGCTTCAGTTCGTGCCAACCGGCGGCGTCGGGCCGAAAAATCTGGCGGAATATCTGAGCTTCCCGCCCATTCTCGCCTGCGGCGGCAGTTGGATGGCAGTCGAGAAGAACCCGGCGGAGACGACCCGGCTGTGCGCTGAAGCGCGCGCGATCGCAAAAGATGTCCGAGGCGCATAATATCGAAAGACGGGCATTGTTCCAGCGCGGCACAGGTGGAAAACACTTGTATTCTGTAGATGCGCGGAAAGGCTGATTTCCGAAAGGGAAATCAGCCTTTCCGCGCATCCGCCACAAATCATGCAAAATGATGAAGCTTACGGCCCAGGGGCTTCGGGGCGGCACTCGGGCAGCGGGATTCGAAGCGTGACCATCGTGCCGATGCCGGGCGTGCTTTCGAGAATGGCGCGGTCTTCGCCGTACAGAAGGCGCATCCGCCTGAGTACGTTGTCCAAACCGATCCCATGTCCGCTCCCCTGGGCGGCGGCGCCGCCTGAAATCAGCGCGTTGAGCCGGTCTGCCTCGATGCCGCGGCCGTTGTCGCGGACGCCGATCACCACATCCCCGTCCACAATGCGCGCGCTCAAAACAATTTCATCCTCCGGTTTTGGCCGCGCGAAGCCATGCACGATCGCGTTTTCGATCAGCGGCTGGATCATCATGCACGGAACCTCGAAGCTCAGGGCGGCCTCGTCCAGCTCTTCCCGGTAAGCGGGACGCCCGCCGAAGCGAGTATGCTGGATGGCCATATAATCCCGCGCAATGTCCACCTCATGGGCCAGCGGCACGCGCTCGGAAAGCCGCGACAGCGCATGACGCAGGATGTTCGAAAGCCGTCCGACCATTTCGCTGGCGCGCGGCGCGTCCTCCATCTCGCACAGCGCGCTGATGGAGTTCAGGGTATTGAACAGGAAGTGCGGGTTCATCTGCATCTGCAGCATGTCCAGTTCCGCCTTGTGCAGAAGGTTCTTGATCTCGAGGTTGTCTACCTGCTGCCGGTTCAGCTCGCGCTCCAATTCATTTTTTCGGACGATCTGCTCGACCATCCTGTCGTAGTTGTCGGTGATGCGGCCGATCTCGTCGCACATCAGAAGCGTCTGGCGCGGACCGGGCGCGTCGCGCCCGGTTTCGGCGAAGGCGCGCATCCGGGATACCAGCACCATGATGGGGCGTGTGATCAGGCGGGACACCGCGATGGCGATCAGAAAGCAGATCAGCGCCAGCCCCACTGAAATGACCGCGCTGCGCACGCGCATGGTCTCCATTCGCTGGCCCAGCGCGGCATAGGCGTCCTGCGACTGGGACAGAAGATAGAAGACGCTGTCGGAGATCTCGTTTTCAATGTAGCCGCGGAGCTTGTTGAGCTCGTTTCGCTTCTGGCGCAGGTAGATCAGTTCCGTCCTGGCGGTAATCTGGCCGCTGAACGCCTCAAACGTTTCGTCGTAGGTCAGAAGCATGTTGGATATGTCCACCATGAAATAGCGTTCGCGCCCGGACGTATCGCGCTTCAGCGTTTCAAGCGCGTCCAGCGCGTTTTTCGCGTGGGCGCGGTACTCCGTCCGCAATTCCTCCAGGTCGTCGCCCTGGCCGTCCAGCATGCCGACGGTGGAATCATACATCTCGCGCAACTCGCCCCGGGCGTAGACCAGGCGCATCGTGTCCCGGTTGCTGCGCTCGAACGCCTCATAGAACTCCGAATAATTGCGCTGGAGCAGCACCAGCGTGACCAACATCACGATGATGACGAACAGAAAGCAGCCGATCCACACGCCGCGGATGGAGAGGCGCGGCGCCCTCACGGTTTTGACTCCGCGCCACGCACATAGCCGTAAGGGGTGAGCCCGAAGTGTTTTTTGAACAGGCGCTTGAAGTACTCGCAGTCGTTGTAGCCGCAACGCGCCGCCGCCTGCTGTACGGTGACGCCGCCCCGTAGAAGCGACGCCGCGTACGCCATCCGGCGCTTGGTGATGTACTCCAGAAAATTGCTCCGGGTGTGCTCCTTGAACAGCGCCGACAGGTACTGGGGCGTGAGGTCCAGCTGTTCGGCAAGGCTGTTGAGCGACATATCCTTCAGATCTTCATCGTGGATGAACTGTTCGAACTGGCCGAGAAAGCGCGCCGCCGGGTCCTCGCTCAGCGCGTTTTCGATGGTGCGCCAGGCCTGCGCCCAGTCGCAGTCCGTCACCGCCGCGACCTCCACGCGAACCGGGCCGGATTCCGAAAGGCCCCGGGCCAGGTTCTTCTGCCGCTCGCGCCAGGCGGCGAGGTCGTCAATCGGGGAGAGAAATGCGGCGATGCAGGGCCGGCGCTTCTCCACCAGCGCGAAGCCGGGCTGCGGCGCGTTTTTCTTGATGGCGTAGATCAGCTTCTTCTCCAGCGCCTCGTCCGTTTCCGGCAGACGAAAGCCAACCAGAAGGCCGGAGCGGATCGTGCCGTAGTACCGGTCCAGCACCCGCAGCGTCTCCTGGTCGACATCACCCTCCAGCATCTGATGGAGGATCTGCTGCTCCGCCAGCGCGTCGATGGGCGAATACTCGGCGTAGAGCAGTTTTTTCAGCTTTTCAACGGTCTCTTCCTTGATGAGCGGCTTGAGGAGGTATCCCTTCACGCCAATGTCAATCGCCTGCGAAACCAGCGAAAAGCTGTCGTAGGCGGAGCAGATGATGATGTTGGCCCGCGGATACCGGGCGAGGATGCGGCGCGAAGTCTCCAGCCCGTTGAGCTCTGGGATGCGGATGTCCATGACGACCACATCCGGCCGGTGGCGTTCGTACAGTTCGATCGCCTCCGGCCCGCTCTCCGCCTCGCAGACGACCTCCACGTTGTTGAAATTCCTCGCGATTAGTGAACGGACGGCGAAGCGCGAAAGCGCTTCGTCGTCAACAATCATAAGCGTAGGCATTGAGGCCCTCCAAATTACGTTGGGATCCGGCACGTGTATGCGCGCTCGCCGTCCTCGCAGGCGGCGCGCACCTCCGCCAAAAGCCCTTCTTCCGCGCGCGTCAGGGCGATGGCGTAGTCCCCCGGCCGCGCCAGAATCTCCTCCAGCGAGCAGTGCGCGTCCACGAAGGACACGATGCTGAAGCGCTTGACGAACAGCTCGTCCCGGGGCCAGGTGAGCGCGACGCGCTTGCCGACCCTGGCGTGGATCAGCTCCACATAGTCCTTCACGCACAGCATCTCGGCCGAGAGGAGCACCCAGTCCTCCGCGTGCTGCATGTAGCGCAGGATGCGATCCGCGCAGGCGAGCACGCGGGCGGTCTGCGGGGCGCCTTCGATGGTGGCGAGCTCGCTGGCCTGCACCAGCACGCCGCGAAGCCAGTCTTCGTGCATATCCGCCCTCCCGGCTCCGCCCGACGGCGGTTCTTCCTCCTCAGCGATACACCCCGTATTCGCGCATGGCCTCCCACATTGCCATGTAATTCTCCGGCGGTACGTCAAACTGCACGTTGTGTACCGTGGAGAACACGAAGCCGCCGCCCGGCGCAAGGTCATCGATGCGCCGCCTGACCTCGTCCTTGACCTCTCGCACCGTGCCGCGCGGCAGCACATACTGGGTGTCCACGCCGCCGCCCCAGAACGTGAAGCGGTCGCCGAGGACCTTTTTCAGCTTCTTCGAGTCCATGTCCCGGGCGCTAACCTGCACGGGGTTCAGGATGTCCACGCCTTCCTCGCTGAGAAGGTCTGCAAACGGGAGCATGCTGCCGCAGGTGTGGTAGAAGATGTACGTCTCCGGCGCGCCGTTCCGCCTGGCCCGGTCCTTGATGAAGTGGAACAGCTCCTTGTGGTAGGGGTGCACCATCTCGCGGTACAGGTCCACCGAGCAGAGCAGGCTGTTCTGGGTGGCCAGATCGTCCGCCTCGGAGATGACCAGCACGTTGCTTCCAACCGTGTCCAGCGCCTTCTCCCAGTAGGCGAGCTTGTAATCGGTGATCCTGCGCATCAGCCGATGGGAGAATTCCTTCTCCATCATCATGTCGCAGAAGAACTTTTCAAACCCGCTCATCCAGAGCGCCAGCTCCCAGATGCCCGCGTTGTGGCGGCCCAGGATGTAGGCGCGTTCTTCTCCGAAGCGGTAGGCGTCGGCGCGCTCCTTCATCGTGACGAAGCGGGACGGGTCGCCGCCCGGCGGGAAGGCGTAGGCGTCCAGATCCTCGATGGACTCCGCGTCCTCCAGCGGATGCCGCACCATATCGTAGTAGTGGCCGCCGTCCACCGGCATGCGCCAGGTGATGCCCAGCTCATCCGTCGTTTCGAAATACCGGCCCGTCGGGTCCGTGTGCGCGTCCACGCGCAGCGGCGCATCCTTGAGCGGCATCGGGTCCACGCCGCGCACGTCCACCTTGAGCAGTTCCACCACATCGTCGTGGACGCGGGCCAGTTGCTGCGTCATGTCGCACAGCTCAATCTCCCGTTCGGGCAGCCCCAGGTACTTCCGAAGCGCCCGGTAGCAGTGCACGTTCATCCCTGTCAATACGCAAGCGCCCAGATCGAAGGGCAGCCGGTCGGCCTCCTGATGGCGCAGCGCCTTCAGCACGCGCTCGTAACTGGTCATGGCAATCCCTCCATAAGTAATAATTCCATGGTCAAGCGGTTTTTCCCTGCTTGATTTTGCCGTACCGGTCAATCAAAACCGCGACCAGCAGCGTAAAGCCGGTCACAAACGTCTGCCAGTAGACCGAAACGTCCAAAAGCGTCATGGCGTTTGCGATCAGCGACATGAGCACACACCCCAGAAACGCCCCGATCACGGTGCCCTCGCCGCCCGACATCGACGCGCCGCCGATGATGACCGCCGTGATGACCTTCAGTTCCACGCCCGTTCCGGCGGTGGTGGAGGCCGAGCCAAGCCGCGCCGTCAGCACGATGCCCGCGAACGCCGCAAGCAGGCCCATGATCATGTAGTTGACGATCTGCATCCGGTCGGTGTGGATGCCGGACAGCTTCGCCGCCTTGAAGTTGCCGCCAATGTAGTAATTCTGCCGGAAGAAGCGGGACTTGCTCAAAAGGAAGTGCCCCACAACCACGAACACCAGCGCGTAGATGACCGGCAGTTGCACATCGCCCAGCTTGAACTGGCCGATCCAGGTGAACGAACTCGGCAGACTGCCGACGTTCTTGCCGTTCATGAACACCAATACAAGGCCCCGGCACATGCTCTGGGTCGCGAGCGTGGTGACGAAGGGCGTTATGCCCAGCTTGGAAATCGCAAACCCGTTGAACACGCCCACCAGGCCGCCCACAAGAAGGCCCGCCAGCACCGCCACCAGAACCGGCGTACCCGCCTTCATCAGCCCCGCCGCGACGCCGCCCGTCAGCGCCACCACCGAACCGATCGACATATCAAAGCCGCCGGAGACCATCAGGTTCACCATTCCGACGCCCATGATCGCCTCGAGCGACAAACTCAGAAGCACCGCCAGCAGGTTGGAGCTGGAGAAGAAGTAGGGGGACGCGAAGCACATCGTAATGAACATGACGACGACGACGATCAATATGACCAGCTCGCGCGCGCCGGTAATCCTGCTTTTCAGATCACGCATGGTTTTCTCTCCTTTATCCGTTCGATCCCGCCGCGAGGCTCATGACGTTCTTTTCGCACGCGTCGGCGCCGTCCAGTACGCCCACCACCCGGCCTTCCTTCATGACCACGACCCGGTCGGACACGCCCAGCACCTCCGGAAGGTCCGAGGAGATCATCACGATGCCGCAGTCGCCCTTTTTGGCCATCCTGCGCAATAGCTGGTAGATCTCGCACTTCGCGCCCACGTCCACGCCGCGTGTCGGCTCGTCCACGATCAGAAGCTTCGGCTTGATCGACATCCACGCCGCCAGCAGCACCTTCTGCTGGTTGCCGCCGGACAGCTCCTCCACCTTTTTCCGGATGTTCGGCGTCGCCACGTTGTAGGCCTTCACCACGCCCTCCGACGCCTCGGCGAGCTTCGCGTCCTGCATGATGCCGCTTTGCGCAAAGTCGCGAAGGCGGTTGGCCGCCAGGTTCTGATCGATGGAGAAGGACAGGTACAGCCCCAGCGACTTGCGGTCCTCCGTCATGTAGCCGATGCCCTCGGCGATGGCCTGATCCGGAGAATGGATCGTGATCCCGCGGCCTTCGAGCGTCATTTCGCCCGCGTCCAGCCGGTCCGCGCCAAAAATGGCGCGGCCGATCTCGGTGCGGCCCGCACCCACCAGGCCCGAGAACCCCACGATCTCGCCGCGGCGCACGTTGAAGGATACATCCTCGAAGACGCCCTTGCGGGTCAGCCCCTTCGCCTCGAAGATCACCTCGCCCACCGGGTCCCCCGGCGCGCGGCAGCCGTAGATGTTTTCAATGGAACGTCCGACCATGTTGCTGATCAGGAAGTCCTCGTTCACGTTCTTGACGTCGGCGTTCGCCACCCACTGCCCGTCGCGAAGCACGGTGACGGTATCGGCGATTTCAAAAATTTCGCTCAGATGGTGGGATATGTAGATAAAGGCGATCCCGCGGGCCTTGAGCATGCGGACGTTTTCGAACAGCCGCTTGACCTCCACATCCGTCAGCGATGAAGTGGGCTCGTCCAGCACGATCACCTTGGGGTTTTCGCTCATGGCTTTGAGGATTTCAACCACCTGCTGGTTGGCGATGGACAGGTCATGCACTTTGGTTTCGGGGCTCGTCCCTTCCATGCCGAACATTTTCAGCATCTCGCTCGCCTTCCGGTTGAGTTCCCGAAAGTCCACCAGGCCCAGCTTGTTCACCGGCTGGCGGTTAAAGAATATATTCTCCGCAATGCTGAGCTGCTGCACCAGGCTCAGCTCCTGAAAGACAATGCCGATGCCGCTTTCAATGGAATCCCTGGCCGTCTGGAAACGCGTCTTTTTGCCCTCTACGTAGATTTCGCCCGCGTCCGGCTGATAGATGCCGCCCAGAACCTTGATGAGCGTGGATTTCCCCGCGCCGTTCTCGCCAATCAGCGCGTGCACCTCGCCGGGCTTGACCGCAAAATTGACGCCGTCCAGCGCCTTGACGCCCGGGAACGACTTCACAATGCCGCGGCCCTCCAGTACGTATTCGCCCATAATGCTTCCCCCTCGTAGACAGTCCTGAAAAGACGGACGGAACCGCTAGGGATTCCGTCCGTCGCTGTCCTGCTGAAGATTACCGCCTGAAGTACTTGGCGTTGTTGGCGTCGATGAGGATGACGCCGGTGTCGATGGAGGCCGGGACGCCCGCGACGCCGGCAGCCTTGTTGTCGGTGGTGATGGCCACCTTGGAGTTGTTGATGTTCATCAGGATCTGGATGGCGTAGTAGGGCATGAGCGCGGTCTGCTGCGCGACGGAGGCGGTGATGACGCCTTCTTCAATCGCATCCAGAACGTCTTCGCCGCGGTCCATCGACATGATCTTGACCTGTCCGACCTTGCCCGCTTCCTTCACCGCGGTTGCGGCGCCGGCGCCGCCGGCGGCCTCAACGCAGGCGATGCCCGCGAGGTCCGGATACTTCTGCAGCAGCGTGGCGGCGGCCTGCGCGGCCACGACGGAGTCGGACTGGGTGTCCGCGATCTGCACGATCTCGATGTCCGGGAAGGCGGCCAGCGCGGCCTTGTAGCCGTTGATGCGCTCTTCCAGGTTGCCCTGGCCGGGCTTGGTCATGATGGCAACCTTGCCCTTGCCGCCGATGGCGTTGGCCAGGTACTGACCGCCCTGATAGCCCGCGTTGTAGTTGCCGGTGCCGACAAACGCGATGCGCTTGGAGTTGGGCACGTCGCCGTCCACCGTGACCACCGGGATGCCCGCGTCGACAGCCTTGTCGATGATGGGGCCCAGCGTGTCTTCAAAGCCGACGCACACGATGCCGTTGGGCTTCTTCGCGATGGCCTGCTCGAAGGCGGCGATCATCGCGTTCATGTCATAGTCCGCGGGGCCCACGTACTCGGTACGCACGCCCAGTTCCTCGCCAGCCATTTGGCAGCCCATCATGTGATCGTAGAAGTAGTCGAGTCCGCTCAGCGCGGACACCTGAATGTAGAGCTGATCGGAATGGTCGGCCGCGGCTTCCGCCGAGGCGGCGACAAAGCCAAAGCACAGGCACAGCGCCAGCAGAATGGAAACCAGTTTCCTCATGGATAAACCCCCCTGCAATTTATTTATGCATCTACTATAAATTACTATGATCAAAATATCAATATGTGCATATTTATTCTTTCTCGGAAATTTTTCATTCTCAAGCGCCGCATTCTCTCCTTCCAGCCGCGCGCCGCCCGAGCGATCTTAATTTTATCATGCTCAGATGAATTTTGTCACGCTTTTCAAGGCGCGCAGGCCCCTTCCCGCCGCACGTGTCAATGTTTGGAATTGGTACGGAACAAAGCATCGCGGCGAAGCACCCCGCATCTCCCCAGAGAACGGGGAACCCGCCGCGACCAGAAAACCCGGTGGTTAATAAGATCCATACGCCCTGCGGACGGCCGATGCCGCGCGCCCGTAGCTTCAAAGGCCTTGAAGGGACAATTTGAGAAAAAATCGCGCGCCCGACGTCCGCTTGCGCCGTTTTTTCCACACGGCGCGGGCGCCTGCCGTCTACATTGTGTCCTTCTTGTGCAGAAAGATGTCCGCCAGGTCTTCCACGCTCCCGGCTTCACGCATCCGCTTCATGTGCCCGGCTTCCTCGGCGCACAGCTTGGTTACCAATTCGAGAACCTGCGCGGCCTTGTCCGCGGGGAATTTGCACGCGCCGTTCTCGTCCATGTGGATGATCTCGCCCGGTGCCACATCCATGCCGCAGACGGAAACCGGCACGTTAATGGCGTCGATCTGGAAATCGCCGTGGCCGGGGCACACCCCCGTCAGAAGGTATTGAAAGTCCATGTCGCGGATCTCGTTCATATCCCGCGAGGGGCCGTCGGACACCACGCCGACGCAGCCCATCCGCTTCATCGCGGTGGTCATGTTGCCGCCGGAGAGGCCGTTTTTGTTTTTGATGTGCTCGGGCAGCGCCTGTTCCATAATGACGACGACGGGCTTGGGCGACCTGTCGATCGCGCGCAGCACATCCCCAAAGTCCAGGCGGCCGAAACGCGCGTCCGGCATTCCGTAGCGGACCGTCACCGCATAGCCGACCCGCGGGCCCAGTTCGGGGAACATGCAGCGGATGCGCTGGTCTGTATACCAGTTGACCGTCCAGGGATTGTAGAGGCCCAGGCAGCTGTTCCTATCCCCGGGGTAGCTGGCGACCACATTGGTGATCGAGGCGGTGTCAAACCTGGCCAGCTGATTCAGGATTTCTTTCGCTTCCATTGCTTCGCGTCCTCTCGTCCGTATCATTGTACCCATGCGCCGGTGTCGTATTCGAATCCCATCTCGCGGTTGGTTTCCCGCAGGATCTGATAGAGATTTTCTCCGATTTCAAAGCCCTCGGCGCGCGCTTTTTCGGCTTTTCGCCATTCGACCTCGCCGGGCATTAGGATCTCGTCGAAGCCGGGCGCGGGCCGGAATGCCTTGACAAGGTCAATGAAAGAATCAACCCGGCCGCGAAACGCGGAAACATCGGTAAAGGCGGATATGTCAATCACCGTGAAGAAATCCGAAAGATCCGAACCCAGCGCATCCTCGCGAATCCTCCGCAGGTTCTCCGCCTCCATGTCGAACGCCACGCCGCCAAGCCCGGCGGTGATCAGGCTGATCATGATCGCGAGTCCGGAGCCCTTGTAGTCGCCAAACGGCCGCATCGTACCCTCCAGCGCCTCGGAGGCGACGGTCGTCTGCCGTCCATCCGGCCCGAACGCCCAGCTGCCCGGAATGGGCTTGTCCTCCATCGCGGCCACCGCCACCTTGCCCTGCGCGACGACGCTGGTCGCCGCGTCAAAGACCACCGGCGGATGCCGTAGCGCCGGCAGCGCGACGCTGACCGGATCGGTCCCCAGCACGCGCTGGTTTGTGCCCCAGACCGCGGTGCACGCGCCCGCGTTGCACATCGCGACCCCGATCATGTTTTCTTTCGCCGCCATCATCGTGTAATAGGCGAGAAAGCCGATGTGGTTGGCATGCGTGACCGACACGCTGGCGCAGCCGTTCTTGCGCGCCTTTTCAATGCACAGTTGCATGGCAAACGTGCCGGAGACGAGGCCGATCGCGTTGTCGGCGTCCATCAGCACGGTCGAAGGCGTCTCGCGCATGACGGTGAAATTCGGGCGCGGGTTGTACCCGCCCGCGCGAATTTTCCGGGTATAGAAGGGGATTCTGGAAAGCCCATGCGAAGCCAGGCTGCGCATTTCCGCCAGCGTCAGATGGTCCGCGACAATCTCCGACTGCGCGGCGGAACTGCCCATGTGCTGAAAGAGCCGGGAAAGGTAGTCCCTCGATTGGGCCTCGGACAAGAGGATGCGCTTCATAAAACCACCCCCCAACAGAATGTCCCGGATACTAAAATAAGCGCCTGGGGACATGGCTGTCAAGGGCTGTCGCGTTTGCAAGGATTCGATTTCAGCATAACGGAATTCCGAAAAGGATTCGATCTTATGGCCGCATTCTGACCGAGAGGTAATTCTCAAATACCCGGCAGGTTGGGCCGAGCGTCGCGGATTTGAACCATACGAGCGCGGTTGTGCTGGTGATCTCCTCCTCGAGCTGAATGATCCTGCAACCGGGCATATCGTAGTGGTTCATGACCTTTTCCATCGCCAGCGAGACCGCGTCTCCTTTGCGAACAAAGCCGAAGGTGATCTCCGGCTTTCCGCTGACGGCGTACACGATGTTCGGCGTAAAGCCGGCCTTCGAACAGGCGTTGACGCAGATTTTGTGCAGGTCCGACTGTGTCGTGGGCAATAGAAACCGCTCGTTTTTCAGTTCCGCAAGGGATACGCGCTCGCGCCGGGCCATCGGATGCCTCTCGGACACGAGCGCGATCAGGTGGTCGGCGACCAGCGGCGTGATGTTGAACACCGCCGGGTCCAGAAAGTCGGTGCGCATGATCGCAAAGTCGCTCTCCATCCTGCGCAGGTTCGCAAGAACCAACTCGCTTTCGGTTTCGATCAGATTGAACCCGACCTTGGGGTGCATCGACCGGTACTCGGAAATCGCGTCGGTGAGGTGGTATTGCGGCATGACCGGGATGGCCACGATGTTGATGACCTCGTTTTTATCCTCGACGAACTTGGCGATGTCGGTTTGCATTTTGTTGTAGGCGCTCAGAATGGAATAGGCATGGTCGAGAAAGCAGGCGCCCGCGGGCGTCAGGGTGATGTTCCGCCGCTTCCTCGAGAACAGTTCCACACCAAGCTCGGCTTCCAGCGCCATAATCTGCTTGGAGAACGAGGATTGGGAGATGTTGTTTTCAATGGCCGCTGAGGAAAAGTTGCCAATCGTCGCGGCGGAAACAAAATAGCGGATCTGGAACATATCCATCGGCTTTCACATCCTCCCTGTCCGGACTGACGGGCTGTTTCGGCCAGATGAAGCGGTTGTTATCAACATATGGCCAACCTTTTTCATCAACATTGACGTTTCCAACAAGAATTATACCATAGTTTCCTTCGAATGCAGATCGGAAGAGCACACGTCTGAACTCCAGTCACTTAGGCATCTCGT
>CALGYL010000202.1 GCA_937934775.1 uncultured Clostridia bacterium | reverse complement strand
CCACCGCCAGCGCGCCCTTGTCGCCCAGCGACACCACCGCGGTTGTTACCCCCCGGTCAATCAGCGCCATCGCGCCCCGGCGCACGTCGTCCATCTTATCCATCGTCCGGCCGGTCAACCCTTCCAGTTCCCGCCGGTTTGGCTTGACCAAATGCGGCTTCCCTTCGATCGCGTGGGCCAGCGCTTCGCCATCGGCGTCCAACGCCACCCGGCAACCCTGCGCCGCCCGGATCAGCCGGAGATAGAAGTCCTTCGGACAGCCGGGCGGTAGCGATCCGGTCAGGACCAGCCAGCCGCCGCCCACTGCGTACCGCGAAACCCGCTCCACAATGGTTTCCAGATCCCGCTCTGTAACCAGCGCGCCAGACTCATTGAACTCCGTGACCGCGCCGGCCTCTAGGTCCAAGACCTTGACGTTGACGCGCATCGCGCCGGGAAGCGTCACAAAGTCTTCCGAAACGCCGCCGGTTGCGAGTTTTTCGCTGAAAAACCCGGCGTTCTCCCGCCGCATGAAGCCGGTAATGGCCACCTTCGCGCCGAGCATTGCCGCCATCATCGCGACGTTGACCGCCTTGCCGCCCGGATCGCTGCGGGTGGACAGCGCGCGGTTGGTGCCGTATGGAACAAGCCGCGCCACCTCGATGGTACGGTCGATCGAAAGGTTCAGGCCGACGGCGGTAATCAAAGGCTTCCCCTCCCATGACGTCCCGGTCTTTGGACATACCGGATGCGCCGGAGTTTATTACGATACCGGAGTGAAGCGTACAGGGTATAGCAGGGCGACCGGTTCGCGCCCGCGGACCAGCCGCAGTATTAACGCGCCTCGCGGGATGCGTGCTAGTGCTCTGACAACACCGAATCCAAATCCTCAATGTTGTCAGAACACTAGAGTCTTCGTGTCACGCGGGGCCGCGCAACGCGCGTTCGGTCTTTGGACCGCATTGAGATGCCCATCACGATGCCCAGGCCCATCATGTTGGTCAGGAGATTCGAGCCTCCGTAACTGATGAAGGGCAACGGAATTCCGGTGACCGGGAGGAGGCCTATGACCATGCCAATGTTCTCGACGATGTGGAACATCATCATCGACATTACGCCCAGGATCACGTAGGAGCCGAACGCGTCCGCCGCGCGCATGCTCATGACCACCATGCGCACCAGCATCAGGATCATCGCGCCCACCATCACCGCGGCGCCGATGAAGCCGAAGGTCTCGCAGACGATGGCGAAGATGAAGTCGGTATGGTCGTCGGGGATGTAGTTGAGCGACGCAAAGCTGCCCACCGAGAACATGCCCTTCCCCCTCAGGCCGCCCGAGCCCAGCGCGATGCGGGCGTTGGCCATCTGCATGCCGCTGCCGGAAGTGTCCAGAGTCGGGTCCAGCCACACGCGGATGCGGTTGGCGCGGAAGCTGCTCTCAGACGTGTTCATGAAGTACCACACCGGCACCATGAGCAGAACGGCCACGCAGACCATTCCGATGATCAGCTTGTAGTTTGTGCCGGATGCGAACAGCATGATCGCGAAGATGACGATGTACACCAGCGCCGTACCCACGTCGGGCTGCAACACGATGAGTACCAGCGGCAGGCCCACATAGACCAGGACCGGCACCAACTCCGCCACAGTGGTGATGGGTTTCTGACGCCCGGAAAACAGCTTGGCCAGCGCGATGATGATGGCCAGTTTCCCGAATTCAGACGGCTGCATCGTGCGGTTTGCGTCGGTGCCCCAGTGGAACCAGCCCGCCATATTGCCTCGGCCCTTTTCCATGAAAAGCACCACGAAAAGGAGCGCGATGTTCGCCCAGTAGATCAGATTGGCCCACTTGGACAGGTATTCGTAATCCAGATACACCATCATCGCCATCAGAATCAAGCCCACCATGATCCACATGACCTGGAGCCGCGCATAGGAGATGGGCTGGGTGGTCAGCATCTCCACCAGTGATGTGGGCTGGGTTTCGGTGGGCGTGGCCGTGGCGCAGAAGATGCAGACAACCCCGAACAGCGCGATGGCCATGACCAGAATGAAGAACGGCCAGTCGAATGAACGCATCATGTGCGTGTTGAACCGGTTGGCCTGGATTAGTTTTGTGATGTGCTTGAAGCGCCGCTGTGTGCTCGCGCCCCGAGCCTGTGTTTCTCCTCTTGCCGTCATTGTGTGATCGCCCTCGCAATGCGTTTGATCAGCCGTTCGCGCCTGGGATGCGCCAGCGGCAGGTCCTCGCCCATCAGGCGGCGGGACAGTTCCCGGATCGCGCGTCCGGCCGGGGAAGGCCCAAGCGCGGCGGGCCTTTCGGGCGACGCGCCGACGAGTGCCGGCTCCTCCGGAATCAGCCCGACCAGCGGCAGATTGAGCCGCCCGGCGTACTCCATCGGAAGCGATACGCCCTTTCGCCCTTTTATGGGCTGGACGCGGTTGAATACCAGTTCCGGCCGAAGGATGTCGCACCGTTCCAGAAGACCCGCGACGCGCTCCGCGTCCCGAAGCGACACCGGATCGGTCTGCGACACAATCAAGGCGCGGTCGGCGCCGGACGCGGCGTTTCGAAAACCGCGGCCCACGCCCGCCGGGCAGTCAATCAGTACCCAGTCGAAGCGGTCCTTCAGCTCTTCCATCACTTCCCGGGACCTTTGGGGCGTCAGCGCGTCGCTGCCCCGCGTCTGCGCCGCGCTGACGAGCGAAAGGCCGCTGACAGACGGGTGTTTGACGATGGCCTGCTTTACCCGGCAAATGCCGTCGGCCACGTCGGCCAGATCGTAGACGATCCGGTCCTCGAGGCCGCACAGGATGTCCAATGAGCGCATGCCCATGTCCATGTCCACCAGCACGACCGTCTTGCCTATGGCGGCCAACGCCGCGCCCAAGTTGACCGCGACGGTGGATTTGCCCGATCCGCCCTTGCCGGATGTGATGACAAGCGACTGTCCCATCCCGTCCCCCGTCACTCGGCCAGCCGGTTCGTCTGCGCGACGGTGGCCGTATCGGTCTTCTTGAGGCTGTTCATGTAGTACTCGATGGTCTTGATGACGCCAGGGGCGGATTTCGCGCCGGCGTAACCGTTCTGAATGTAGGAGATAACGACGATCTGGGGATCGGAATCGTAGGGCGCGTAAGACACCAGCCAGGAGTTGTTCTCCACGTCCAGCTTCGTCCTCTGGGCGGTACCGGTCTTGGCGGCGATGTGTACGCTGGACTTGGAGAAGTAGCTGGCCGCGGTGCCGTCATTCTCGACCGAGGTCACTTCCTTCATGCCTTCCTGAATGGCGGCCAGATAGCTCTTCGCGCCGGAGATGTGGTTGACCACGGTCGGTTCCTTTTCAAGGATCACATTGCCGCTGGGTGACACCACCTTGTCCAGGATGTGCAGGTCGTACACGGTGCCGCCGTTGCAGATGGCCGCAACGTACCGAGCGATCGCCGCCGGGGTCACCTGGGTGATGGATTGGCCGATGGCCGCCATGATGGTTTCGTTGGAGGTCCAGCGCAGGTCGTTGATATAGTAGAAGAATTCGTTGACCAGGAAGTGGTTTGAGATGTAGCGGCTGGGTAGATTCATCTGTTCCAGCAGGATCTTCTGGATCTTGCCGGGCCATGTGCTCTTGTCGCCCGCCTCGGTGACCACATCCAGCAGATTCTTGGTCACCTGGTCCATGCGCTCCTCATCGTATTCGATGCCGCGGTCGTCGCCGATGCGCTTGAGCGCCTTCTTGATCATAAAGGCGGAGTAGATGGGCTTGGAGGTATACTGTTTTTCGATCGCGCGGTCGGAATCGTAGAGCATCTGTTGGTTGCCCACGAAGCTGGTGGACTCGTTGGGCAGCTCGATGCCGGTGCGGCTGGTCAGGCCCAAAAGCGCCGCCCACTTGGTCAGCTTTTCTGAGCCCATCCGGTAGCCGACGGTAAAGAAGAAGTAGTTGCAGCTGTTCTTGATGCCTTCGACAATCGTCTGATTGGCGTGCTTCCACCGCTGGCCCGGAGAAATCCAGCAGCTGGGCTGGTAGGAAAGGTCAGTGCCCTTGAAGGGGCCCTTGTCGGTGATCTGCTCGTCCAGCGTCAGGTCGCCCTCCATCAGGGAGCCCAGCGCGGTGACCAGCTTAAAGATGGAACCGGGCGTATCGCGGGTGGACACCACGCGGTTGTACAGCGGGTTCCGGCTGTCCGTCACCAGTTCGTTCCACAGTGTGGAATCGACACCTTCGGAGAACATCGAAAGATCAAACCCGGGATAGCTGGCCAGGGCCAGCACTTTGCCGGTATGCGGATCGATGGCGATCATCGCGCCGGTATGGGCTGTCTGGATTTCTCTGCCCTCCGCCGCGTATTTCTTCAGTTCTTCCTGATTGGCCTTTTTCCAGGCATAGGTCTTGATCAGCGCTTCCTGCTCGGCGCGGATGTAGTTGATGTTTTTCTCCAGGTTCTGCTCCATGACGGCCTGCAACTGCGTGTCGATGGTCAGGATCACATCGTTGCCATCCAGCGGAGCTTCATAAGACATCTCGCGGATGATTTTGCCGCGGTTGTTGACTTCCACCACCCGCTTGCCCTGCCGGTAGGTGATGTAGGGGGTCAGCTGATCCTCCATGGAGTACTCGATGCCGGTCTGGCCCACCATCGCGTCGGTGGCGTAGCCCTTCTCCTTGTAGGCTTCCATGGCGCTGTCGCCGGAGATCTTGGCGATGTAGCCGATGGTGTGGGCTGCCAGCGACTTCTTGGGGTAAACGCGGGTGGAGCCCTCGGCGATGGTGATGCCGGGCAGGTCGTTGCGCGCACTTCGATCTCCGAAACGGTTTCAAAGTCCACGTTGTAGGCGATGGTTACCGGCTGCGACAGGTAGTTGTACATGCGCGATTGCTGCCACACCGTCAGTACCTTGATCTTTTCCTCGTCTGTCAGGGTGTCGGGAATGGAGTAGTTCTGGCAAAGCCTGTCAAAGAGCTGCTCCTCCGGCACGCCGGTCAGGTAGAAGTTGGCGCGCCACTGCTCTTCCCGCTTGGCCTCGACGGTGGGGCTGTCGCTGCCGCCGTTGAAGTGCCAGACGCCGTCCGCGCCCTTTTCCAACCAGAAGCCGGTGATGGTTTGTTTGCCGTTAGACTCGATCAAGCGGATTGCGTCGATGATGGCGCGGGTATACTCCGCGCGGTCGGAATCCGAGGAGAGGGTCGGGTCCCGGTAGAACTGCACATTGTAGGATCGCTTGTCGTAAGCCAGCGGCGTCATGTCGGCGTCGTAGATGGTGCCGCGCATGCCGGTGAGGGTAATGGAGCGGTTGGTCTTGCTGGCAGCCTGCTGGGCGTACTCAGCGCCGCTGGCCACCAGCAGGTCGTACATCTTGAAGAATACGGCCGCGAACACCAGCAGAAGAAGCACGATGCTTCCCACATAACGGCCAATGGATGGTTTCGTGGAAATCCCTCCCTTCCAGGGGTCAGCGCCCGGCCCAGCGGGACC
>CALGYL010000201.1 GCA_937934775.1 uncultured Clostridia bacterium | reverse complement strand
AATCTCAGAACCCGGCCATCCAGGTGGTCGCGGTGGAACCGGCCTCCTCCCCGGTACTGTCGGGCGGCAACGCAGGCCCTCACAAGATCCAAGGCATCGGCGCGGGCTTTGTGCCCCAAGTGCTCAACACCAGCGTCTATAACGAGATCATCCGCGTCGAGAACGAGGATGCCTTTGCCACCGGACGCGCGCTGGCGCAGAAGGAAGGACTGCTGGTGGGTATCTCCTCCGGCGCGGCGGTATGGGCGGCGACGCAGTTGGCCAAGCGGCCGGAAAACGCGGGCAAGGTGATTGTGGCGATCCTGCCGGATACCGGCGAGCGCTACCTGTCAACCCCGATGTTCGCCCAGTAATCCTGCAACGAAAATCCGCGGTGCGGGTTTTCTGGACAGACAACCTCAAGAGCCGGAAATTCCGCGGAATTCCCGGCTCTCCGCATCAAAGGAATTGTTTCCGGCACCGGTTTTCGAGCTGGCGCAAGAATATGTCCCGGCGCGCAGATCAACGGTTCGAAGCGAAA
The DNA here is from genome assembly GCA_937934775.1 of uncultured Clostridia bacterium. Lineage (GTDB taxonomy): Bacteria > Bacillota > Clostridia > Christensenellales > Aristaeellaceae > JAEZHK01. The sequence continues at coordinate 13,002 of CALGYL010000201.1, read as the reverse complement.
ATGCGGCGTGGCCTGGGCGATAAAACCGGCGCGGGCCTCCTTCCACGGAAACCCGCCAATCCTTGCGCATGTGTGCAAAGAACCGGGTCCGAATCGCTCGGCCCCGGTTCTTTTCTGGCGTTCTTGATCAGCCAAAGGTCTTTTCAAACGCCTGCGCAAGGTCGCCGATGATGTCGTCCACATGCTCGGTGCCGATGGACAGGCGAATCGTATTGGGCTTGATCCCCGAATCCGCCAGTTCCTGCGCGTTCATTTGGGAGTGGGTGGTGGACGCCGGGTGGATGACCAGCGACTTCACATCCGCCACGTTGGCCAACAGCGAGAACAGCTTCAGATTGTCGATGAAATTCTTCGCGTCCTCCGCGCTGCCCGCAATCTCAAAGGTGAAGATCGAACCCGCGCCGTTGCCAAAGTAGCGCTCATACAGCGTATGGTTAGGGTGATCGGCCAGCGCGGGGTGGTTGACTTTTTCGACCTTGGGGTGCTTTGACAGGTAATCGACCACCTTCAGGGCGTTAAACACATGCCGCTCCACGCGAAGAGACAGCGATTCCAGACCCAGCAGGAACAGGAAGGAGTGCAGCGGACTCAGCGTCGCGCCGGTATCGCGCAGGAGCGTTACCCGCGCCTTGATGATGTAGGCCAGCACGCCAACAGCGTCGGTGAACACCACGCCGTGATAGCTGGGGTTGGGGGTGGACAGCCCCGGGAACTTGCCGCTCTTCGCCCAGTCAAACTTGCCGCCGTCCACGAGCACGCCGCCGATTGCCGCGCCGTGACCGCCGATAAACTTGGTCGCCGAGTGCACCACGATATCCGCGCCATGCTCGATGGGCCGGAACAGATAGGGCGTGGCAAAGGTGTTGTCCACGATCAGCGGGATGCCGTTTCTGTGGGCGATGTCAGCCACCGCTTCCACATCGATGATGGATGAATTGGGGTTGCCCAGGCTCTCAATGAAGATCGCCTTGGTGTTGGGCTGAATCGCTTTGGCGAAGTTCTCCGGGTCCAGACCGTTTACAAAGGTGGTCTCGACGCCGAATTCCTTCAGCGTGTGGGCGAACAGGTTGTAGGTGCCGCCGTAAATGGAATGGTCGGCCACGATGTGGTCGCCGGCTCGAGTGATGTTCTGGATGGAGTAGGTGACCGCGGCCGCGCCTGAAGCGGTGGCCAGAGCGGCGACGCCGCCCTCCAGCGCCGCAATACGCTTTTCAAACGCGTCCGACGTGGGGTTCATGATGCGGGAATAGATGTTGCCTCCCTCCGAGAGGCCAAAGCGGCCCGCGGCGGTGGCGCAATCCTTGAATACATAGGAGCTGGTCAGGTATACCGGCACCGCGCGGGCGTCGGTTGCGGAATCGGGCGTCTCCTGCCCGGCGTGGATCTGCAGGGTTTCAAAGCGGTACTCAGACATTGTATTCCCTCTTTTCTAAATTTTCAGGTTATTTCGTGAACGGCCGGCCGAACCGGACGCATTCGTTCGCCTGAAAAAAAGAACTTCGGCTTTCTCACATGCATCGCAACCGCCTCCTCGATAATTCATATGTGAATTATATGACATGGTTGCTTTGTTTGTCAAGGTCGCCCAGAGATATAACAATCCGCATACCCTTCTGCGATCATCAATCCTTCAGCCGGTAGCCGCCCCGGATGCGGCGGATGTACCCGTCGCGCTCGAAAGCCTGCAACGTGCGCAGAAGATGCCGATAACTGACGCCGAGCAGTTCAGCGGTTCCCGTCAGGCTTTCGGTAAACGCGCCGTCCGCCTGCGTCGCCCGCATGTAGGCCATGAGCCGATCGCTCAGCGGGTACAGGAGGTTCTGCGCGGCGGATTCGGATACCTGCTCCAGCTTTCCCGCAAGCTCCGTGCACATGAACCGCAACAGCCTCGGATCCTCCAGCATCGCTTCACGCTTGCCCTCCAGCGGAAAGCCGATCAGCCAGACTTCAGTCACAGCCCGCACGCTGTTGCAGGCCGTCAGGTCGCCCCGGCAAAGCTCCAGATCCCCCAGCAGCGACACGCCCTGATAGAAGGCGTGCAGCATCCTTCGGCCGTTTTCCATCAGCCGGACGACCTTGGCCCGTCCCTCGAGGAACACATACAGGTGGGTCAGCGGTTCCCCCTGCCGGACGATGTCGCGGCCCGCCGGACAGCGGTAGAGCGCTGCCTGGTAATCGTCGGCGAGCGCCTGAAAGCCCGTCCGGTTCAGGTATCGTGCCAGAAGCGATAAATCGTTCATCCGCTGCATACGCACCCCCCTTTTTCTTTTATTATGACATATGTCATCCCGCGCCGCAAGCACAATCCGCTATGATGGAAGCGGAGGGGATGTAAATGGACGCGCTTTCCGCGCTTAGCGGCGTGATGATCGCAGTCATGATCCTGATGAACGGACAGCTGTCCGTCGTCTGGGGCAGTTGGGCCGCGGCGGTCATCATCCATCTGGTTGGGACCACCTTTGTTATTGTATGGCTGCTGATTCGAAGGGAAAAGCCTTTCGTCCGAAGTGGCATGCCCTGGTACCTCTACCTTGGCGGCGCGGTGGGCGCCGCGTCGACGGTGTTTACGAACATGTCCGCCCCGGCCATCGGGGTATCGGCCACGCTGGCGCTGGGTCTCCTTGGGCAGACCGTGGCGGCGCAGCTGATTGACGGCTTCGGCCTTCTGGGCGCAAAGAAATCGCGCTTTCATTGGAAGACCGCCGTCGGAATGGCGCTGATCGCCGCGGGCATCTGCGTGATGATGCTGGGCTAAGGAGGAACCAGACATGATGGAACTTCTGGCCGCGCTATCGGGCGCGGCGATCGTAATCGGGCGAATGCTCAACGCCCAGGCGGGCGAGCGCGTCGGCCTCGGGCGGTCCACGTTCAATAACTATTGGGTGGGCCTTCTGGTCTGCCTGATCGCCATGCTGCTGGCGGACGGCCACCTAGCGCCGGCTCAAGGGGGTACGGGCGCTTTCATGTATCTGGGCGGCGCGCTGGGCGTGGGCGTGGTGATGCTCTCGTCGCTGGTGGCGCTCAGAATCTCTACGCTTCGCCTGACGCTGATCACCTTTGTCAGCCAGATGGCGACGGCGCTCCTGCTGGACGCGTTTCTAACCGGCTCCTTCTCCGCGTCCAGGGCCATCGGCAGCCTTCTGGTACTGATGGGGCTGGTGGTCATCAGCCTGGGCGGCAATCCTTCGGTCGCCGGAAAAAACAACTAACCCCTCTATTTTGTGGTGTTTGACTGTTTACGCCCCAGATATTGGTGGTATAATGGTGCTCATACGAAGGAGGTCGATCCCTTTGAGCACCAACGTCAACATCGTAAGCGGCACACTGCTTCAGGAAGAAATTGACGCGTACATCGCGCATGCGCGCGAGAAATACGGCCGTGAGCCGCTGGGCATGGACATCCGGGTGGATGGAGAGTACGTGGACATTGACTATGATTTCGGCTCTGTGCCGTTCCACCGGATCCGCCGCATCACCGGATACCTAGTGGGTACGCTGGACCGGTTCAACGACGGCAAGCGCGCCGAGGAGCACGACCGCGTAAAGCACGGCATGGACTGTGGCTGCGAGTGACATGTGTTTCGAAGCCTTCGGCGGGTTCAAGCGAGCTTGGGCCCGCTATTTTTATGCGCCGCGCCATGCGCTTTTGTATACTTGCGTCAATACCCTCCGCATAGTATAATGAAAGAGTGAAACCAAATTAACAGGAGTGTTGCGCATGGACAAACCTGCGCTGCTCATCATGGCGGCGGGCTTGGGCAGCCGGTACGGCGGGCTCAAACAACTGGCCCCCATCGACGGGCGCGGTCACAGCATCATAGACTTTTCTATCTACGACGCCGTGCAGGCGGGATTTGAACGGGTAGTCTGCATCATCGCGCCGGGCATGGAACAGGATTTTCACGAGGCGATCGGCCGCAGGATCGCATCCAGCGTCGACCTTCATTACGCCGAGCAGCGTCTGGACGCGCTTCCGGAGGGCATCGTCCTGCCGGAGGAGCGCATTCGCCCCTGGGGCACAGCCCACGCGGTGCTCTGCGCAAAGTCGAAGATCCATGGGCCCTTTTCGGCCATCAACGCGGACGATTACTATGGAGCAAGCGCGTTTTCAGCGATCCACGGAGCGCTTCTGACCGGGCAGAACGACCATCACGCGATGTGCGGATACCGGATCGAGAACACGCTTACCGAAAACGGCACCGTGTCCCGGGGCGTATGCAGCGTCAAGGACGGCCTACTGACCGGCGTGGTTGAGCGTACGAAGATCCGCCCCACCGCGTCCGGCGCCGCCTACACCGAGGACGGCGACACCTGGGTCGATCTGCCCGCCGGAACGTCGGTTTCGATGAACATGTGGGGCTTTGGCGCTTCCATGATGGATGCAATCGAGGAATACTTCACGCCTTTCCTGAGGGAAAATCTTTCCCGGAACCCGTTGCGCTGCGAATACTACCTGCCCTTCGTAGTCAACCGCCTGATTGAAGACCGGCGCGCCACGGTCCGGGTACTGCCCTGCGCGGAAAAGTGGTACGGCGTCACCTACATGGAGGACCTGCCGGGCGTGCGTCAGGCCATCGAGAGGCTGAAGGACGCGGGCAAATACCCCGACGCGCTGTGGCCTACGGAAGTGTAAATCAGGCTGGTCGGCGCACTGACTTATCATATTGTTTCTACCATCAGTATTCGCTGCTACCAGAAGTAACACGCTTCCGGCGCGCAGGTCGCCGGAAGCGAATGAAGCAGTCCAAGACATTGTTGATGGTTTGAGGACGGGCGGCTCACATAGAGCCGCCCGTCCTTTTCTTCGGCGTTTTCCGGCCCATCGCACCCTATCTTCGCGGTTTCTCGTAATAGACAAGCGTCAGTCGATCATTGATGACCTCTTTCCTGCCCGTAAGCCTGTACCCAGCCTTTTCGTAGCAGCGCCGGTTTGCAGGGAGATCCTCCGGGCAATCCAGTTCCCAGCGCACTGCATCGCCGTGCAAGGCTTCGGCCAGCGCGATCGCTTTCTGCCCGATCCCCTTTGACTGGCATTCCGGGAGAACATACAGGATTCCGACGCGAAACAGCCCGCCTTCTGTTTCATAGACGAATATTCCGCCTGCCAGCGCGCGCTGATAAATGATTTTGTAGTACGCCACGTTCCCATAACCGATCTTGAACAGCATTCTTTCGATGGGTTCGTTGTACGGGCTGCGCTCGTCGCGGTAGCGTTCAAAGAGCGGTTGAAAGCACCGCTTCTGAACACTTAGAAGGTCGTCGGCATCCTGCGGAGTCGCGCGAATCAATTGTAGATCCATCCGGTCCTCTCCCCTCCTATGGCCACCAACCTGCGACGCGTCATTGATCCCCGTTCCAGAACGCGCGCAGCATGCCGCTCAGCGCTTTTTCGTCCTCCGCGCTGCGAAGCCGCCAAAACCTGGGCAGAAGCCGCCGGTATTCCGGCGCCTGATAGCGCTCGTCCAATAGCAGCACCACGCCCCGGTCCCTTTCGGTGCGGATAACGCGCCCGGCCGCCTGCAGTACCCGCTCGATGCCCGGATAGACGTAGGCGGCGCGGAAGCCCGCGCCCTCGTCGTCATCGGATAACGTGCGCCGCACCTCCGCCTCAAACGACGGCTGCGGTATGCCCACGCCCACGATGGCCGCGCCGATCAGCTTTTCGCCCGGCAGATCGATGCCCTCGGCGAACACGCCACCCATCACCACAAAGGCCACCATGGATTTTGCGGGCGAATCCGTGAACCGCTCAAGAAACGCAGCGCGCTGCGCGTCGCTCATGCCGCCCCGCTGCACCAATACCTCCGCCTTCGCGCCCAGCATCAGAAAATGATTCAGCGTCAGGTTCAGGTAGGCGTAGGAAGGAAGGCAAGCCAGGTAGTTGCCCGGCTTTGCTTCGCACATCGCCTTCAGCGCCCGCGCGACCATCGGCGCAGTGCGCTCGCGGGAAGCGTAGCGGGTATCCACCGGAAAGCGCATCGCAAGCAGGTTCTCCCTGAGGAACGGTGAATCCAGCTCCATGAAGGCGTCTCCCTCGTCCTCGACGAGGCCCGAGGCGCGCATGTAGAAGTCGATGGGCGACAGCGTGGCTGAAAACAGAACGCTGGCGCGGACCCTCGACATCGCCTCCCGGAGCGCCCGGGCAGGGTCAAAACACCACAGCTTGACCGACAGGTTCTTCCCCTCCGGCTCCACCAGCGCCCGATAATCCTTCTGAAAGGCGTCGGCGACCCGAAGGTAGTTTAGCGCCTCGAAATACCGGTCATAGAGGAGTTGATGGGCGGCCAGGCCTTCCCCGAGCAGCGGTCTCGCCGCCTCCAGAAAGTCCTGCATCGGCTGGTACAGCCCTTCAGGAGGCTCCTCCAGCGCCGCGCTCTCTTCGTATTCCAGCGCCAGCTTTTTCAGCGCCTTCAGGATGTCGCCGATCGCCTCGTAGGCGGGCCTCGCGTACTCCTCCGCCTTCAAAGCCTTCCGAAGTTCCTGAAAGTCCTTTTTTTCAATCCGGGCGGACAGCATCGCCCGCGCCCGCTCCGGCAGGTGGTGCGCCTCGTCGATCAGCAGCGCATACTCGCCCTTGTCCAGAAAGAAGCGCTTCAGCTTCACCCGGGGATCGAAGGCATAGTTGTAGTCGCAGATGATCACATCCGCCTGCTCGGACAAATCCAGCGACAGCTCAAACGGACAGAGCGTCCATTTCTCCGCGTGCCGCGCGATCGCCTCTTCATCCAGCCTGTTCAGCTTCAGCGCTTCCGTCAGCGCCTCGCGCCGCCGATCGTAGTAGCCCACGGCCCTCGGACAGGCGATGGGATCGCAGGGAACACCCTGGAAAGGACATGCCTTCTCCTTGGCAGTGATGGCCACCGAGCGGATCTCAAGGCCGCCCGCGCGCATCCGCTCCAGCGCGTCCTCCGCGGCGCGCCGCTGAGTGCCCCGCGCGGTCAGGTAAAAGATGTGGGTGACCAACCCCTCCCCCAGCGCCTTGACTGCCGGAAACAGGGCGGCGGCAGTCTTGCCGATGCCGGTGGGCGCGGAAACCATCAGATTTTTCCGGGCCTTGATGGCCCGGTAGGTCGCGGCGGCCATGTCCCGCTGGCCTTCCCGGTAGCTGCCGAAGGGAAATTTCATCGTCTGCATGGTGGGGCGGCTCTTCTCCTTCCACTCGTCTAGGCGGTAGAGCCACTGGGCATACGGCGATGCGTATTGAAGGAATAGCGCCTCCAGCTCGTCGGCTTCATAGGTCCGCTCAAAGCGCGCCTGATCGCCGCCAAGGTTCACGTACACAAGCCGCACCCGGATGGCCCCGTAGCTTCGCTTGACGGCCAGCATGTGGGCGTATAACTCCGCCTGGGCCCAGTGCACCGGGAAGTCGTTCTCCCGGATCATGGAGGGCGTGAGCCTGGTCGTCTTGATCTCCTCGACGATGGGCGGGTCCGCCCGCTCATTCAAGCCGTCGATGCGCCCATACAGCGTCAGCGGCCGGCCCAGGACAACCGCGCTCAGCGAGATGCCCACCTCGCTTTTGAAGCCGTCCTGATAGGCCGCCTGTAGGAGCCTGTGGCCCTCGGACCCTTCCAGCATCCGGTTCAGCGCGTCGGTCTCCCGCGCGAGGTCGCCGCTCTCCAGCGCGAACTCCGCCAGCGCCCGCACACTGACACGATCTTTTCCCGCCATCCGCCCCTCCTTGACAACAGCTCCCGAAGAACTTACAATGTGGTTATTGTACCGGTTATATTGGAAGAACGCAAGGGGAATGATAGCTTGTACCCGATGATGATGCGGCCGGCCTACCGGCATGGCACGGAAACACCTTGGGGCGGCGAAGGCCTCAGGGAACTTTTCTGCAAGGCTATCCCGGACGATCTGACCGGCGAAAGCCTGGAGGTTTCGGCGCTTCCGGGCCTCGAAAGCACGGTGGAGAACGGCGAACTCAAGGGCAGAACTTTAAAAGAAGTTTACGATACTTACCGGGGCCGGCTGACAGGCCTGCCAGACGATGCGGGGTTTCCGCTGCTGGTGAAACTGCTGGACGCGCGGGAGATGCTCTCCGTCCAGGTACACCCGGGCGACGCCTATGCGGGCAGGCGCCACGGCAAACTGGGCAAGACCGAAGCGTGGGTGATCCTGGACGCGCCGTCAGGCGCCAAACTAGTTCTGGGTTTGAAAGAGGGCACGGATCTCGCAGCGGCCGTCCAGTCAGGAACGCTGGAGGAGACGCTCGCCTGGCTGCCGGTCGAACCGGGCGATGTGCTCTACATCCCCCACGGCCTGGTACACGCGCTGGGCGGCGGCATCCGGGTGTATGAGATTCAGCAGTCCTCGGACGTCACCTACCGGCTGTGGGATTGGAACCGAACCGGACCAGACGGTAAAAAGCGCGCGCTGCATATGGAGGACGCGCTGGCGGTGGCGAGGCCCCTGCCCGGCGGAAAACTTCCCGGTGTGTCGCGGACCGTACCGGGCGGGCGGGAGACCGTCTACATCTGCGACGGCAACTTTGAATTGTGGCGGCTGGACGTATCCGGCAGGCTTTCGCTGCCCGAAGGGCAGATGCGGCTGGTCACCGCGCTTGGTCGCGGCGTACTTGGCTGGAACGGCGGCACATTGGCGTTCGCCGCGGGGGATACCCTCGTCGTCCCGGCGGAATGCAAAGTTTGGATTGAAGGCAACCTGACGCTTCTCATGTCCGCGACCAGCGACCGCGCGCGCCTGAAGGCGCTCCTCGGCGATCAGGCCGGGCAGGTGGCGGGCTTTGAGCAGGAGGAAGTATGAAACCGGTCCTATACATCATCACGCCCTGTTACAATGAGGAAGAAGCGCTTCCCTTCACGGCACCCAAACTGGTGGAGCTGCTTCATCAGATGGCGGCAGACGGACTGATCGACGAGGCCAGCCGCCTGACGCTGGTGGACGACGGCAGCAGGGACAAGACGTGGAAGGTAATCCAGGCGCTCACCGAGCGCTATCCTCAGGTGGAAGGGCTGAAGCTGGCCCACAACGCGGGCCACCAGAACGCGCTATGGGCAGGCATGATGACCGTCCGGCAGAAGGCGGACGCCATCGTCTCCATCGACGCGGACCTGCAGGACGATGTAAACGCCATCCCGCAGTTCGTCCAGAAGATGAACGAGGGCTGCGACGTGGTCTACGGCGTGCGCAGGAAGCGGGAAAACGACACCGTGTTCAAGCGCGCAACCGCCCACGGGTTCTACCACTTCATGCATGTGATGGGGGCGGACGTGGTGGACGACCACGCGGATTACCGGCTTTTGAGCCGCCGGGCACTGGACGCGCTGGCTGATTTCGGCGAAGTCAACCTGTTTCTCCGGGGCATGGTGCCGCTTTTGGGCTTCCAAAGCGACAAGGTATATTACGACCGTGGCGAACGGGTGGCGGGCGAGAGCAAATACCCGCTGCGCAAGATGCTCCAGTTCGCGGTGGAAGGCATCACCTCCTTCAGCGTCAAGCCCATCAAGCTGGTGCTCACGCTGGGTCTGACGTTCGCACTCTTGGGTGTTTTGATGGCGCTTTATGCGATTATCCAGGCGTGTCTGGGTCACACGGTGTCCGGATGGGCATCGCTGATGGTCAGCGTATGGGTGGTCGGCGGCGTTCAACTGATGGCGCTTGGGCTGATCGGCACCTATGTGGGCAAGATCTACACGGAAGTCAAGCACAGGCCCCGCTTCATCGTGGAAGCCTACACCGGTAAATAGCAGTCATTTGACATGCTGCAGTCCCCGCTTTCCATCTCGAAAGCGGGGACACTGAGCATCAAAAAACCCGCATGGTTTTTTGATGCGATGGAAGAAGCGCTTCGTGCGCCTAAAACCCTCACGGATTTCCGGGCGGCGCACTGACTTATGGTGCTGTTTCTACCACCAGTGTGCGCTACTGTTGGCAGAAACACGCTTCCGGCGCACTGGTCGCCGGAAGCGAATGAAGAAGAACGAGGCTTTGTTGATGGTCTGAGTCCCCGCTTTCCATCACGAAAGCGGGGACATTTATAACCGCTATGAAGATTCCGGCCGGCGCGCTTCACGCACCGCACGGCACCGCCCCTCCCGGGCAGCATATTTTGAGGTCTAATCGTCCAATCCCTTCCCGTTCAGGATATGCGCAACATACTTTTTCACCCTCGCCGACCGGGTCTTCGATTGCTTGGGCGCTGAGAAGTACAGAAGGTACGCCCGCTGCCGGCCTGGCGTCAACGCCTCGAACGCGGCCTTCAAGCCTTCAACCTCAGTAAATTCCGCCTGTAATTCCTCGGGAACCGAAAACGCCGCGCTGGATTTCAAGTCCACCTTCAGGCCGGATTTTTCCACCGCGATGGCCTCGTTGATGTAGTCTTTCAGCGCCGCCTCCATCGCGGCGATGGCTTGAACACCTGTAAAGCGGATCTGCCGCGCAGCCTGCACATTCTCCGTCTGCCGGACCAGAAGACGTTCTGCATCTCCTATAAGCGCGCCCTTGACAAACAGGATCGCGCAATATTCTTTGAACCCGTGGATCAGCAGAATATTCTTCCCCTCCAGCGTATAGCAGGGAACGCCCCATTTCAGTTCCTCGGTCAATCCGCAGTCCAGAATGATCCTGCGCAGCGCCTCAAACTCCGCCCGCCAATTGGGCGTCCTGATGAAAAAGTCGTCAACCTTGGGATTTGTAATGGCATTGCGCATCAAAGAATACCCCCGCTCGATCATCGTTTGGAAGACTTCCGGACAGGCAAATTCGCCTGTCTCCTACGCAGAATAGTATAAACCGGGGGAGAACGGTTCAACCCCGCTCTCCCCCGGAACAACGTCTACGCCATCCTCAAACCCTATTTAACGACCAGATTGTGCACCCATTTCCCGCTCCAGAGCCGCCTGACGCCAACGACCACCTTGATCACGTATTCGCAGAGCGTTACCATGAACACTTGCTCAATGGGCCAATGGAAGACCAGCGCGGCCAGAAACGCCAGCGGCACGCCGAGCAGCCACATCGGCAAAACGTCCAGCAACATGGAGAAGGTAGAGTCCCCACCCGACCGGAAAATGCCCACGATCATCGCGGAATTGGCGGCGATCATCGGCAGCGCATACGCAAAAATCCGGATCAGCCGTTGCGCGCTCTGTTTCGTCTCCTCGCCCACGCTGAACAGGCGCGTGATCTCGCCGCCGAAGAGCAGAATGGGAATTGCCGTCAACGCCGCGATCGCCACATTGAGCAGAAGCAGCCGCTTGGCGTCGCGTTTTGCGTCCGCCTCCCGCCCGGCGCCGATGGAAATGCCGATCACAACGGCGGCCGCCTGGGTGGTGCCCCGGAGAATGACAGACGCCAGCTGTTCGACGTTGTTGTAGATGTTGACCGCGGATGTCGCCGAAGCGGCGTTCGGCATGTTGCCATAGGTCGCCGCATAAGCGACGACGCCGATCGCCCACAGCATTTCATTGCCGACGATGGGTATGACGACCTTCAAAAATCGTCTGACAAAATCGCTCGACAACTGCCGGAGCTTCGTAATGCCCCTTGGCGAAATGTATTTCTTTTTAAAACCCACGATCAGAAGAATGACAAGCTCCGCCAGCACGCCCATGACAGACCCCGCCGCCGCGCCCGCAACTTCCATGCGCGGCGCGCCGAACTTGCCAAAGATCAGGATGTAGCTCATCAGCGCGTCGATTGCCGCGCCGGCAAAGCTGGCGAACATCGGCAGCATGACCCGCTCGGTGGATTTGAACGATGCGCTCAGCATCGCGGAAACCGCATAAGGGAAAAAAGATAGCGCCACAACGCGCAGGTAGATCGAGCCGTACCAGAGCGCCTCGGGGGAATTGAGCAGCGGTCTGAGCGCCCAGTCCGAAGCAAAAATCGACGGAATGGCAAACACAAGCGCCGTGATCAAACCGGCAATGATGCCCAGATTCAGCGTCCGTTCGATGCCACCCTGGTCACGCTTGCCCCAATACTGCGCAAAAAACGCCGACGCGCCGCCTGCCATGCCGAACGCCGCCATCTGGAACAGGAACGCGATCTTGTTTGCCTGGGTCACGCCGGAGATCGTGAACTCTCCCAAAAGCGACCGACCCTGCTGAAGCTGGCCTACCAGCACGCTGTCCACGACCTGCATCGCCGCGATCATCAGCGTCTGACCCATAATGGGCAACGCCAGCCGCAGGAAATTGGATAGAAAAGATCGCCGCGGCTTCCTAACGATCTCTTGCATACTCACTGTCCCTAAGCGTTATTTTTTACGGTTGGAAACTGCGCAATCCGTATGGAGGAGTTGCCAAAGGGCGTCAGTTCGATCACTTGCTCTTGGGCCCATTCCGCTTCCGGCAGAATCGGCGGCTGCGCGGCGCTCGCGCCTTCCATCCCCCATCCAGGGATCGGGACCGCCTTGACCAGTACGCGCGCGGCATCCTCGCCGCGCTTGAACCGGTCCGCCTTATCGGGCTCGATGACCGCTTTCATCGCCTCGTCAGCCACCAGCGCCCAGTTCCACGGGGAGCTTGCCGTCACCTGCCACTGACCGTCGCCCAGTTTCTTCATGTCTTCTTCCGGCCTCAGGCACATGAGAAGCGCGCCCAACTCTACCGCCGCCGACTGGTGGAACCACCGGGTCACCCTCGGCTGCATCGGCAGGTCCAGCGTCACGCGCTCACAGCCCGCCCACTTGCGGCGGACGCAGCCGGTTTCTCCGGCTCGAAGCGACATCAGTTCGCCCTCCGGCAGCCGGATCATCGCCTGCTCCGCCCAGGCGGGAATGCGCAGATACAGCGGGAATTCCGACGGACGTTTGACGGAGACCTCGATGGATACCTGGGTATCGAAGGGGTAGTTCGTTTCCACCTTCAGCCGCACGCGGGTGCCGCCTGCGACGAAGTTGACCTGGCAGGGCACGTAGGATGCCGCCGCGAGGCCATCGTCGGATGTGGCAAACCACAGCGACGAGGCAAACCTGGGCCAGGCTTGGGCCAGCCGCGCGGCGCAGGCCGGGCGGGCCAGCGCGCCGTAAAG
>CALGYL010000200.1 GCA_937934775.1 uncultured Clostridia bacterium | reverse complement strand
TGTTTACCGATACGTGCGCTTTTGCGCAGTACATCGGTATATTGCCGATGATTATACAAGAACCGCCGCCGATGCGCAAGCGCGCATGCGCGGCGGTTTCTGTTAATTTCAGCCCGGTCAAAAAGCCGGGAAATTGTGGGTGTGCAAGCGTTTTTTGAATTTCAGTCCTTCAGCAGGTAGTAAAAAGCGCGGCCCAGCACGTCCCCCACGCGCACAGCGGGCGCACCCTCGAACACCGGCAGGCTCAGCCGTCCGGTCAGCGCAGGGGAGCGTTGCGTACGCTCTTCCCGTGCCATCAGGTGGAACGCGCCGCCCCGAAGGTAGCCGGCTCCCCAGTTGTCCACCCCGTCCAGCCCGGAGAACTTGCGCGCGGCGATGCCATCTTCCAACTGGAACCGGTCCAGCGTCAATTCGTAAAAGCCGACGCCGGTCAGGAGGGAGCAATCCGCCTCGGGCGCGCCCTCGGAGGAGGGGGCGTCAAAGAGCATCTGCGCGCTCATCAGGCGCTTCCGAACTGTCTGGTGGGAAAAGGGGCTCTTGTCCACGCCCACGAAGCGGCGGCCTTCCTGGCGGGCGGCCTCCAGCGTCGTGCCGGAGCCGGCGAAAAGATCCATCACCAGGTCCCCGGGGCGGGAGGCGCAGCGGACGATGCGGGTCAGAAGGCTCAGCGGCTTTTGCGTGTCGTAGCCGGTGCGCTGAGGGTCTTTCTGCTGCAGGTGGCTCACGTCGTCCCACACGTCGCCGGGGTAGGCGGGATCGTCGTCGTAGTAGGTGTAGATCTTGCCGCCGGAGCGGATCGACCGGTACACCCGTCCGTCGGTATCCACGTGTCGCTTCATGTGGTTGCGGCGCGAGCCCGACCGATCGATGGGGACAGCGGCAATGTTGAAAAAATAGCGCCGACCCTTTCGGTAGAACAGGATGTTGTCATGCTTGCGGCTGAAGTAGCGCCGGGCGCGGCCGCCGGTCTGGTAGGCCCAAATGATCTCATTCAGGAAGTTGGCTTCGCCAAAAATCTCGTCGGCCAGCAGCCTCAGGCGGGCGCTGGCCCGGGAATCGATGTGCAGGAACAGGACGCCGCTCTCCGATAGGAGCGCGTGGGCGGTTTCCAGCGCGGTACGCAGCAGGCGGTGGTATTCCTCGCCCGGTAAATCGTCCCGGTAAGCGGTCTGTACCAGGGACCCCTGACCGCTCTTCCAGTCCTTTTCGCCGACGCGGGTGCGCATGACAAAGGTATCCCCGGTGGAAAACGGCGGATCCATGTAGATCAGCTGCGCCTTGCCCGCGTATTTTTTTACCAGCGCCGGCGCGGCGAGGGCAATGTCCCGAACATAGAACTCACCGCGCGGCGCGTCGCCCTGCGTCAGTTCCTGTTCAACCTGAACCCGTTCCAGCCGCATGCAGCCACCCCCAACAATATGTACCATTATAGCACAGGCAGCGCCGGGAAGTCACGAAAAATGTCGGGCCTCGCCGGATCGAGAAGAGTGCTTGACGCGGGTGACGGGCAGGCTTTGCACTAGCGTGCATTCACCGGGAAAGCCTTCAATACCGCTGGACGCGCCGACAGCTTTCGGATACACGGCTGCCCACCGCGCGGCGTCATACGATGTCAAATCTGTTATACGGAAGGTGCGACGATGGAGTTCGTCAAAAAGAGCTTCCGGCATATCCACAAGGCCATGATAAGGGATCGGCGAAATCTCCAATGGAAAGTCAAACGCATTCGGCACGGGCGCATCCGGCGCGCGGCGCTGGACGGCATCGCCAATCAGCCGATGCGGTATGCCCTGAACCGGGAGAAGCGCGAAGTGCGGTTCACCGTGTCGATGGCCAGTTACCCGCCCCGCTTCCCGATTCTTCCGGTCGTGCTCAAGCGGCTGATGGACCAGACGGTGAAGCCGGACAGGCTGATCCTGTACCTGGACGACAATGTGAAGCCTGAAGACGTGCTGGAAGCGGTCCGCGCGCTTGAGCCCTACGGACTTGACATCCGCTTCTGCCCCTACGACCTGAAACCCCATAAGAAATACTTTTTCGCGATGCAGGAGTTTCCGGACGAAGTCGTCATCCCGGTGGACGACGACATGATCTACCCGAGGAACCTGATCGAGACGCTGGCCGCCTCTTACCGCCGGTTCCCCGGCTGCGTATCGGCCGCGAAAGCGCACAAGATCGCCTTTTCGAAGGATGAGTCCATTCTGCCTTACGGCCAGTGGACGTGGAACTGTGGCGAATTGAACCGGCCTTCCATGGGGTATCTGGCGGTCGGCGCCTGCGGCATCCTGTACCCGCCGCGCGCCATCCCGGCGGAGGGGTTCGACGTCGAAGCCATCCGCGCGCTCACGCTCAATACCGACGACATCTGGCTGAAATTCGTGGAGATGCGAACCGGCGCAAAGGTCGTCATCTGCGGCGGCGGCATTCTCCGGCGTTCGGTCGAGGTTGAGGCGCGGCAGAAGGGCGCGCTCAAAGAAACGGACCTGCGGCAGGGCGTCAACGACAAAAACATCGCTGCCATGATGGTGCGGGAGCATCTGGACGGGCGCGCTTTTCTGCCCTGAATCGCGCGCCCCGGCCGCGGGAAAATGTTAAATTGCCCGCCAAGCTTGATGGCTTCCGCGCGAGGGCCTATAATAATTGTATTAATTTATGAAAGAGGCGTTCAAATGCTGGACATCAACCTGATCCGGTCCAACCCGGAATTTGTCAAGGCTGGGCTGGCCAAGAAGGGGTGCGACGCGGACCTCGATCAACTTCTGGATATGGACCAGAAGCGCCGCGTGCTGGTCGCTGAGAACGAGGCGATCAAGGCCGAGCGCAACCGCCTGAATAAGGATATCCCCGTGCTGAAAAAGCGGGGCGAGGACACCACCGCTCTGATGGCGCAGCTCAAGGACATGGCCGACCGCGTCAAGGCGCTGGACGAGACGCAGGGCGCCATTGAAGAGGAAATTCGCGAATTTCTTCTGAAGCTGCCCAACCTGCCCGCGGAGGGCGTAGTCGCCGGCGGCAAGGAGTTCAATCAGGTCGTCAAGAAATTTGGCGAAAAGCCCTCCTGGCCCTTTGAACCCAAGAACCACGTGGAGCTATGCACCGAACTGGGCCTCATCGACTATGAGCGTGGCGTCAAGATGGGCGGCAACGGCTACTGGCTGTACACCGATCTGGGCGCAAGGCTGGAGTGGGCGCTGCTCAATTACTTCATCACCGAGCACATCAAGGATGGCTACACTTTCATGCTGCCGCCCCACATCCTGACCTATGAATGCGGCCTGACCGCCGGGCAGTTCCCGAAATTTGAGGAAGACGTCTACCGGCTGTCCGAGGAAGGTTTCCACTTCCTGCTGCCCACCGCCGAGACGGCGCTGATCAACCTCTACCGCGGCGAGATCATGGAAGAGGATGACCTGCCCAAGCGCCTGTTCGCCTATACGCCCTGCTACCGCCGGGAGGCGGGCTCCTACCGCGCCAGCGAGCGCGGCATGGTGCGCGGCCACCAGTTCAACAAGGTGGAGATGTTCGGCTACACCCGGCCTGAAGACTCCAAGGCCATGCACGAGGAACTGATCAATAAGGCCTGCCGATTGGTGGAGGGCCTTGGCCTGCACTATCAGCTCTCCAAGCTGGCCGCCGAGGACTGCTCCGATTCGATGGCCACCACCTTCGACATCGAGCTGTGGCTGCCCAGCATGAACGAATACAAGGAGTGCTCGTCGGTCTCCAACGCCATGGACTATCAGGCGCGCCGGGGCAACATCCGCTTCCGCCGCAAAGAAACCAAGAAGATCGAGTTTGTGCACACGCTCAACGGTTCCGGCCTCGCCACCAGCCGCCTGATGCCCGCCATCGTCGAGCAGTTCCAGCAGGGCGACGGCAGTGTTGTCGTGCCGGAGGTGCTCCGTCCGTTCTTCGGAATGGACGTCATCCGCAGGAGGTAAGCGCATGCGAGCAGTACCCGCGGACCGAATCACCTACGAGGCGATCGCGCCCTTCGGCGCAATGGTGGACATGGTCGAACCCAAGGGCTTCTCGCTGGACGGCGCGCTGCACCGGTTCTTCCCGGATCGGGTGATGGTCTACTCGGAGGACGATTTCGCATTTTCCCCGCTGGAGGTAAAGCGGCCGGAGAAGATGATCATCGACGCTATGGAGATGCACGAGTTGGCCGACGAGATCATCCTGCCGCTGGATGACGACGTGGTCATTCACGTCGCGCCGACCACGCCGGACAAGCCCGACACCTCGAAGGCGGAGGCGTTTGTCGTGCCGAAGGGGACGCTGGTGAAGCTCAACCGGGGCGTGTGGCATCTGGCTCCGCTGCCGGTCAACAATCCCGTGGTGCACGTGCTGATCGGCTTGCCCCAGCGCACCTACGCGCTGGATTGCGAGGTCGTGCCGCTGCCCGAGGGCGAGCAGTTCGAGATTATTCTGTAGGCTCAAACGTTTGAAGCCGCCGGTTTCTTCCCGGCGGCTTCGTTTATACTGGCCGGGGTGGACTGCGTTGAAACGCGCGGAGGCGCAGACAGGCCTCCGCGCGCCGAGCAAAACGGCCGGGGAAACCGAAGCGCGCGGCTTGCAACATTTTTCGCGCGTAGGCGATTTTTCACTTGACAACGTTCAGCTGCCGTGTTACAATTATGCCCGTTCCGCAGACGATGCGGGTCATTAGCTCAGTTGGTAGAGCACCTGACTCTTAATCAGGGTGTCCAGGGTTCGAGTCCCTGATGACCCACCATAAGAACTCAGCCGAGAGGCTGAGTTCTTTTTTGTATGCAAAAGTGTCCCGCCATATTTGATCATTTTCTGTGGCCAGCGTGCCGGAACATAAGCATCATGCAGGCGGCATGCTCTACGGAGCGTAGGTTGCCGCCTGCCGCCGTGCATGGTACAATAACGGCGCAATTTGAAAGGGGTAGAAAACATGAGCGGATTTGTAACGGGCGGCAGCATCCGGCTGCTGCGCGAGAAGAAGGGGTACACGCAAAAGCAGCTGGCGGATCTTGTGCTGGTCAGCGACAAGGCGGTCTCCAAGTGGGAGACGTCCAGAGGGCTTCCCGACATCAGCCTGATCGAGCCGCTGGCCAAGGCGCTGAGCGTCTCGGTGGCAGAACTTCTTTCCGGCGAGCACATCGAAAACCGGAACCGCGCCGGGAACATGCTGCGCAGCAGGTTTTACGTTTGCCCGATCTGCGGCAACGTCATTCACTCGATTGGCAGCGGCGCGTTCAGTTGCTGCGGCGTGCTGCTGCCGCCGCTGGAAGCGGAGCCCGCGGAGGAGGCACACGAAATCCGGATCGAGAAAGTCGAGTCCGACCACTACGTCACCCTGCGGCATCCGATGGAGCGGGCGCATTTTCTCTCGTTCATCGCCTATGTCACGATGGATCAGGTGCAAATCCGCAAGCTCTATCCCGAGCAGGACGCGGAGGCGCGCTTCCCGGTATCCGGACACGGTATGATTTATGCTTACTGCTCCTGGCACGGGCTTTTCAAGGCGAAGGCCTGACAGGGTCAGAAAGGAGACGACATGAGGGTACTGCTACAGAAAGGATTCTATGTTACGATCTCGGCCGCCTTCTCAGACCGCGGCCGAGATTGCCTCAATCAGGCGGATAAGCGACGCGGTATACCGCTCGTCATCCTCGCCTGTGCGCTTTTTCGGACCCTTCAAGTGGTGCTTTGCATGGGACATGCGGGCTTTTTTGTGCATGTGGCGCTCGGCCAGCAGCATATCGATGTTCTCGTTCGTGTACCACATGCCGCTTTGGTGGATCGGATGCGCGCCTTTTCCCAGCGCCATCGCCGCTACGCCATAATCCTGCGTGATCACGATGTCGCCCCGCTGGCAGCGGTTGACCAGCGCGAAATCCACCGCGTCCGCGCCCGCGCCGATTACTTCCACCCGGGCGTAATCACTTGAGAGCACGTGGTTTGTGTCGCACAGAAGCGTCACTGGTACGCCGTGCAGCTTTGCGACGGCCACAGTCTCCGGAACCACCGGGCAGGCATCCGCGTCCACATAGACCGTCATAGCGTTCCCTCGATTCCGCACCCGGCCGCCCGCAGCGCGCAGAGAGCACGATCGTAGTCCATATCTTTCACAAAAAGATAGTCGGTATCGTAGGTAGAGACCGCGAAAATGCTCACGTCCGCCGCCGCCAGCGCGGAGGCGAGGCGGGAGAGGATGCCGATCAGCGAAAAATCCAGTACGCCGTCCACCCGGAGACCTCGCCAACCGTCCTCCCGAGCTTCGCAGTCCTCCGGTACGTCGCCCGTCGGGCAGACCAGGGAGCGCTCGGAATCCGTCCTTGCCAGAAAGTGGAAGGGCTTATCCTGCCAGAGGGCTTCGCGGGGTTTGCATACGGTGAATGGGCCGGGAAGCGCGGAAAGCGTCAATTCCGGCGCGCTTTTCTGCTTGACGCCGAAGGCCACCCAGCGACCGTCGCAGTCCTCGATCACAAATTCCAGATTGCCGTAATCGGTCATGCCCAGCGGACGCGCAAAATGCGCGCCCTTTTGGGAAAACGTCTCGTAGAGCGCCGCCGGGTCCGGCGCGTACAGGTACGCGTCATAGCCGTAGCCGTATAAAAGCCGGTTGGGTGAAACCATCCTGCCGCGGCTGCCGGTCAGGATCAGTTCCGCGCTACCCAGGTACAGGCAGGCGTGCGCTTCCGACGCGTCCGGGTACTTGACCGCCCGAAAGCCAAGTTTTTCGTAGAACGCCGCCGTCCTGTCGATCTCCGGGACGGGGAAGACGGCGCTGAGGCCGGCAACAGGCGACATGCTGATCCCTCCATCATTCAACAAAAAAACTGCCCCGACAGGGACAGCTCTTTGATCCATCAGGATTACTGTGCCGCGACTTTGTTCAGGCGCTTGGCCAGTCGCGACTTTTTGCGGTTCGCCGCATTCTTATGGATAACGCCCTTGCTGGCGGCCTTGTCAATGGAAGCGGATGTCACGCTGAGGATCTGCTGGTCGGCAGAGCCCGCGGCGGTCGCGACGTCAAACTTCTTGACGGACGTGCGCATGGCGGATTTGATCATGCGGTTGCGCAGGTTCTTTTTCTCGTTCACCTTGACGCGTTTGATGGCGGACTTAATGTTCGGCAATTCTGTTCACCTCCCAGCCTTTTGTCGACAACCGCCATTATACCATGCGCAACCTGTGAATGCAAGACCGAGTTTGCCGGATTCGGTTAAAACTTCGAATGGGGCGATGATCCGGCCCTTTTTCCGGCATTCTATTTGAAGGAGGCGGTAAAGCTTGCAGATTCGGACGGATCTGGCGATGGAGGCCATCGGGCCGGATGGCGCGAGGGGAAAGACCAAATTTCCCGGGGTCAAGGTGGCGATCTGGGAGGAGAGCGGCATCTCGGTCACCGAGGTGGTGATTGACGAGGAGGCCGGCGCCCGGATGATGGGGAAGCCCTTGGGGCGCTATGTGACGCTGGAGTGCGGCGGGGTGCGGACGGGCGATCCGGAGATCCGGCGGGCGGTATCCTCGCTTCTGGCTGAGGAACTGACGCGCATGCTGCCCGCCGGCGAGGCGCCGGTGATGGTGGTGGGCCTTGGCAACCGGCAGGTAACGCCCGACGCGCTGGGGCCGATGACGGTCGATCGCACGCTGGTCACCCGCCACATCTTTCAGGAACTGCCAGACAGCGTGGACGACCGCATGGAGCCCGTGTGCGCCATTGCGCCGGGCGTTCTGGGCGTGACAGGCATTGAAACGCTGGAGATGGTGTCGGCCCTTGTGGAGCGCGTGAAGCCCCGAGCGGTCGTCGCCATCGACAGCCTGGCCGCGCGGGAAGTGGGCCGTGTCGGAACGGCCATCCAGCTGACCGATACCGGCATTCAGCCCGGCTCCGGCGTGGGCAACCACCGGAAAGCCCTGAACCGGGAAGCGGTGGGCACGCCTGTGATCGCGGTGGGTGTGCCGACGGTCATCTACGCCTCCACGATTGTGCGGGACGCGTTGGGGAGGCTGGGCGGCGAGCAGGAGGATTTGGACAAGCTGACCGATGAGATGCTTCGCAACGCCACCGGCGATATGATTGTCACGCCCCGCGAGGTGGACGATCTGGTGGAGGACGTGGCGGGCATCGTGGCGCTGGGCATCAACCAGGCGCTGCATCCGGGTCTGAGCGAAACAGAGATTGCGACGATGATGCCATAAGGCGATGGAATTCCTTTCAGGGCTATCAACGCGAAGGGAAGTTCTTCGCGGGCTTGAAGTCTTGATGGATTTCCGCGCGGCCGCTGACGGGAAAGATCGTTTCATGCCCCAGTGTGCACACTGGGGCATGAAATGTGTTTTACGGCGTACATGTCGCCGGAAGCAACCGAAGCGGGCGGGTGGATAACAAATTCGGTCCAGACTCGGAGAGTGGAGCGGGTTCTATCCTTCACGCTTCCCGCCGCATTCCATACAGAACTTGGCGGCGGGGGGATTGTACGCGCTGCAGTTGGGGCAGGCCCAGTCCGCCTTCAGATTCACGCCGCAAAACATGCAGAATTCCGCTCCGGCGAAGCTTACTTTGCCGCATGACGCGCAGGCCCGGGGCTGGTGATCCGGAACAGACGGGCTGGGGTCGTCACCGGTATTTGCCACGCCCGTATCCGCTTCCGATTCTTCAGACGCTTTGGGTCTTGCGTTCAGATCATAAAGCGCATCGCATTTGGGGCAGCGTTTCCGGATGCGCGCATAGTCCATCGTGGCGCGTTCCCCGCAGGTTGCGCAGGCAATCCATTTCCCATCGGCCGAAACTTCGCCAGCAACGCCCGGCGCAGGCAAACCGGGGGATATCCCCGGCGATTCAACCGCAGATAGATAGGTAGGGCGTCTGTTCTGGTAATATGGGCACTGTACGGTGAGGCCGTAGTTCGGCATGCGTTCGTATTCATACGTCTGCTCATTCAGGCAATACGCGACAATGATTCCGATAACCGGGAAAAAGAAGGCGAGCCAAAACCATCCGCCCGACCGTCCCTTGCCGACGGCGACACTCATAGCCCAAAATCCAAAGACACACTTGATGATCAGGGCAATCAAGTAGGGCATGCAATTCACCCACCATTGTTAAATTTGAATTTTATTATAAGACTGAATATTGATTGTGTCAATTGACGTTTTGCCAGAACGGAATCTCCGCCGGATGTTCGGGCTTCTTCGCTTGACAGAATGTGCGTTCTGTTCTATCATAAAATTGACGCATTTTGCAGGAGGGCTTTGCCTTTGGTCATTTTGGGCATCGATCCGGGGCTTGCGACGCTGGGTTACGGCGTCATCCGTTCGGAGGGCGACCGCTGCCAGCTGATCCAGTTCGGTGTGCTTACGACCGCGGCGGGTCAGCCGCTGCCGTCGAGGCTCCGGTCCGTCTTTCTGGGCATCAACCAGTTGATGGACATCTACAAACCGGATGAGGTTGCCTTCGAAGAGCTGTTTTTTTCGAAAAACGTCACCACCGGCATGGCGGTGAGCGCGGCGCGGGGCGCGGCGCTGGCCGCGGCTGCCACCCGCACGGAGAAGCTGTTTGAATACACGCCCATGCAGGTCAAGCAAGCGGTGACCGGCCACGGCAAGGCGGACAAGCTGCAGGTTCAGACAATGGTGAAGATTCTTCTAAACATGCAGGAGATCGCCAGACCAGACGACGCGGCGGACGCGCTGGCGGTGGCGCTGACCCACGCCCAAAGCGCCCGCATGAGTTCCCTTTTTCGAATACAGTAAGCGGACACGCGGGCTTGAACCCATCCCTTTCCGGCGCGCGAACCGCTGGGAAGAAACGCCGGAGAAACCGCATGTGGATCTTGGGGAGGTACTATGTACGCGCATTTTGACGGCATATTGACCGAAAAGAACGCGGACTCCATCGTGATTGACTGCGGCGGGGTCGGCTATCAGCTGCTGGTCAGTTCGGCGGCGCTGAACGCCGCGCCTCAGGTGGGCGCGCGCTTCAAGTGCTTCGCGCACCTCTCCGTGCGGGAGGACGCGATGGACCTTTTCGGCTTTTACAGCCGGGAAGAGAAGGCGATGTTTTTGCGCCTTCTGTCCGTCACCGGCATCGGGCCACGGACGGCGCTTCAGATTCTATCGTCCCTGAGCATCCGGGATCTGACGATTGCGCTTCTGACGGGCGACGCGGCGGCGCTGGCCCGCGCGCCTGGCATTGGGAAAAAGACCGCCCAGCGGCTGATTCTGGAACTGCGCGACAAGATCGACGGCGCAGCGGAATTGACAAGCGGTCAGGTTGCGCCCATGCCGGCACGGGGCGGTCCCGCTGCCGAGGCCATCGAGGCGCTGATGGCGCTGGGTTACGCCTCCAATGAAGCGGCGACGGCGGTGGCACGCGTCGCGACGCAAACCGACCGGACGGATGAAATGATCCGGCTCGCGCTGAAGGGGATGAACGGCTGATGGACGACGAACGGCTGATCGCAACCGGGTATCATCACGAAGAGGACGAGGCGGAGCGCACGCTGCGCCCGATGACGCTTTCGGAATACTTCGGCCAGCACAAACTGAAGGAGAGCCTGTCGGTGTACATGCAGGCGGCCATCAAGCGGCGGGAGCCGCTGGATCACCTGTTGCTCTACGGCCCGCCGGGCCTTGGCAAGACCACGCTGGCCGGCATCATCGCCTCCGAGATGGGCCACAACATCCGCGTGACCAGCGGGCCTGCCATCGAGCGGCCGGGCGACCTTGCCTCGATTCTCACCAATCTGGCCGCGGGGGATATCCTGTTCATCGACGAAATCCACAGGCTATCCCATTCGGTGGAGGAAGTCCTGTACCCGGCGATGGAGGACTATGCGCTGGACATCATGATCGGCAAGGGCCCGTCGGCCCGGTCGATCCGGCTGGATCTGCCCAGGTTCACACTGATCGGCGCGACCACCCGGGCGGGGCTTCTGACCTCGCCGCTTCGGGACCGGTTCGGCATCAGTTTCCGGTTGGAGCTGTACGATCCGGCGGATCTATCGGTCATTTTGATGCGCTCGGCCACAATCC
>CALGYL010000199.1 GCA_937934775.1 uncultured Clostridia bacterium | reverse complement strand
GCATCGAAAACCCCTTGGCGCTTTGGAGTGATTAATGTTTTCCTTTAGTATAAGCGCACGGAGCCGAAGCGAGGCGACCCTTCGGGATACGCCTTCGGCGGCAGAAGCTAATCGCAGTACGCCGGGTTGCAGCGGCGGCACTGGTAGTGCTCGTCCAGCGCGTATTCCACCTTTTCCGGCGCATAGCGCTCGCCGATGTACCGGGCTTCCCGCTCGCAGCAGCGGTCGTGGTAGATGGTGTACCGATTGCCCGCCGCGTTGTAGACGATGCGCCCGCGGGGATAGAAATCATACTCCACGCCGTAGGCTTTGGACTGCTTCACCCGCCACACGTCGTCGTGGCTGTGGGGGTAGTTCAGGAAATCGCCGTAGTGCCCCGCCCGCTTCAGCGGGCAGGCATACAGAAGGATGTGGCCCTCCACCACAAAGAACAGGCCGACCTGTCCGGCAAGGCACTCCATTCATGGCCTCCTTTCTCCCACCGGGCGGCGGGAAAAGCGAAGGGAGCGGCAGATCCTCGTCCCGAGCGATCCGCCTTGTGAGAAAACACGCGCGATTTTGATGCGAAAAGGCCCGCGCCCCAGAAAAATGGGCGCGGGCCTTTGAATCCTAAGCGCGAACCTTCTTGAGCTTGACGAAGCGCGGCAGACCGTCTTCAATTTCCAGCTTGGTCTGGCCCTGAATCAGCGGCAGCGCGTAGTCGATGAAGCCTTGGTTGACGCCGTCGTGGGTCGCGTTGATCCACTCCAGCGGCAGCTTCTTCTCGGCGTTGGCGACGATGTCCAAGTCGAACAGCTTGATCTTGCACTCGTACTTGCCGTCCTTGCCGGTGACGCGCTCGAAGCCCACCATCTTGTCGGTGATGCCGGCGACGGCGTTCTCCACCGCGGCGCGGCCCGCCGAGTAGGACTCGTCCACATCGGTCTGGGAGGCGCAGTGGGCGGCGCAGCGCTGCAGAAGGCTCAGCTCAATGCCACGCACCTTCGCGCCGGTGGCCTTCTTGACCTCATTGGCCAGGAAAGCGGCCAGGCCGCCCAACTGGGCGTGGCCGAAGCTGTCGCGGGTGGCGTTCTTGTTGGCGTACTCGGTGATGAACACGCCGTCCTTGTCGTGGATGCCTTCGGACACGGCCACGATGCACTTCTTGTTCTTTTCGTAGATGGTCTTGACGGAGTCGATGAACTTGTCCATATCAAAGGCGACTTCCGGCACGTAGATCAGGTCCGGGCCGTTGCCCTTGTGCTGGGCCAGCGCGGCGGCGGCGGTCAGCCAGCCCGCGTGGCGGCCCATGCACTCGATGATGGTGACCATGCCGGTGTCGTAGACGCGGGCGTCATGGTAGACTTCCATGACGGAGGTCGCGATGTACTTGGCGGCGGAGGAGAACCCGGGGCAGTGGTCGGTGCCGGCCAGGTCGTTGTCGATGGTCTTGGGGATGCCCATCACGCGGCACTCATAGTTGTGCTCCAGCATGTACTTGGAGATCTTGTTGCAGGTGTCCATGGAGTCGTTGCCGCCGTTGTAGAAGAAGTAGCGCACGTCGTACTTCTTGAAAATCTCGAGGATGCGCTTATAGTCGGTTTCGTCGTCTTCGACCTTTTTCAGCTTGTAGCGGCAGGAGCCCAGCGCCGAGGACGGCGTGTACTTCATCCGCGCGAGCTCTTCCGGATCTTCCTTGCCCATATCGATGAGCCTGTCCTGAAGCACGCCCTGGATGCCGTTTTCCGCGCCAAGTACGCGGGTGATCGAGGGATTTTCAAGCGCCGCGGAGATGGCGCCGTACGCGCTGGCGTTGATGACGGCCGAAGGTCCGCCCGACTGCCCGATGATGCAAGCGCCCTTGAGTTCAGACATGGTAATTTCATCCTTCCATGCGTAGATTTCTTCCACCGATCAATATAGCACAACACATGCGAAAAATCAATTTCGGCAAGGTAAATCCCTGCGGCAAATCACCCGTTAGCAGTCGCGGGGTGTGAAAAGACGCTCCGATTCACCGTGCTCCTCGCGGCGGGGCACGCGGCGCAGCCGCCCTCGCCCGTTTCACGCAGGGACGCGGGCATGGACCGGCCCACGCGGCCCATCGCGTCGATCACCTCGTCCGCGGGCAGAAGACTCCGGATGCCGGCCATCGCCATATCGCTGGCCGAGACGGCGTTGACCACGCCCAGCACGTTCCGGTACACGCAGGGCACCTCCACCAGGCCCCCGACGGGATCGCACACCAAGCCCATCACGTTCATCAGCGCGAAGGAGATCGCGCTGGAAGCCGCCTCCGCGCTGCCGCCGGACAATTGCGTCAGCGCCGCCGCCGCCATCGCGCTGGCCGCGCCGCACTCCGCCTGGCAGCCCGCCTGCGCGCCGGAGATCGACGCCCGAGCCGCGATCACGCCGCCCACGCCCGCCGCGGTGAACAGCGCCTGCACCAGCTCGTCGTCCGTCGCGCCTTTTGCCTTGCCATAGGTGAGCAAAACCCCCGGCAGGATGCCGCAGGCCCCCGCCGTGGGCGCGGCCACGATGCGGCCCATGGCGGCGTTCAGTTCCGCCACGCCCAGGGCCACCGCGCAGGCTTCGCCCACCAGCGTCCCGGAAGCCGACTCGCCCGACCTGACGTGCGCAATCAGCTTCGCCGCCTGCCCGCCGGTCATGCCGGACATGGACTTCAGATCCGGCGAAAGGCCCGCCTGGGCCGACTCGCGCATCACCTCGAGCGTCTCCCGCATTTTCTGGAGGAGTCCCTCCTGAGCCGCGCCGTCCCGCTCCGCCTGGTCGGCCAAAACCACCTGCGAGATGGGGCCGTCCCCCGCTTCCCGCACCAATTCTTCCAGTGAATCGGTCTTCAGCATACTTGACCCTCCGGCTATATCTTCTCCATCAGAACCGCGTCCCGAACGCCGCGGATGGCCTTCAGGCACAGCATGGCGCTGTCCCCCGGCAGCTCGTCCACCTCCAGCACCATCACCGCGTCGCCCCGGACGCCGCTGCGGAACACCTGCATCGTCGCGATGTTGACGCCCTGCCCCGCGAGCAGGCCCGAAACCTGGGCGATCACCCCTGGCTCGTCCCGGTGGCGGATGACGATGGTGTTGGCCTCGCCGGAGAATTCCACCGGCAGGCCGTTGAGCTTTCTGACCCGGATCGAGCCGCCGCCCACCGACGCGGCCTCCACCGTGACCGAGCGGGTCGGCCCCTCGGCGCGGATGACGGCGGTGTTGGGGTGGGCATCCTTGAGGTCGATGGGGTGAAAATTGATCGCAAGCCCGGCCTCGTCCGCCAGGCGCAGCGCGTCGCGGATGCGGGCGTCGTCCACGCCCATGTCCTGAAGCCCCGCGGCGATGGCCCGGTCGGTGCCGTGGCCCCGGTAAGTGCTGGCGAACGAACCGTAGAGCCCCACGTCGGATTTCACCGGCGCTTCGCCCAAAAGCCGCCTCGCCACCCGGCCGATGCGCGCCGCGCCCGCCGTGTGGGAGCTGGACGGGCCGATCATCACCGGCCCGATAATGTCAAACACGTGCATGTTTTCGCCTCCCACAAAATGGTATCATCCGCGCCCGCCCGCGTCAAGCAAAAAGGCCGCGCGGCCCTCAGACCATCAACAAAGCCTGGTTCTTCTTCATTCGCTTCCGGCGACCAGTGCGC
>CALGYL010000198.1 GCA_937934775.1 uncultured Clostridia bacterium | reverse complement strand
CCGATGGCCATGCCCTCGCCGGAGGAATGCAGGTCAAACCAGATCTTCGAGGATGCAAGGTCCACCTCGACGGTCGTGGTGCTGTACTTGTCCGTCAGCGACGCCGACACGACGTATGCGGCAGACGTGATCGCGCCTGCGCCGATGACGCCAGACACGGTCGCACTGTACCCCGTGATTGTGCTCAGCGCCACCGCGGAGCCGTAGGTGCCGCCCGCCACCTTGAACTTGATCGTGCCGCCTCTGGTGTTCAGGTTGTTGATGGGCGCAAAAACCACGCTCAGCACGTACTTCATGTAGGTCCCGACGTTCGATGCGACGCCGCCGCTGTCGCAGCGCAGCAGCGTGAACGATGTGATGACCGGCGCGAAGTATTGGTACACGGTCGCGGCCGCGGTATTGGTGTACGTCGCCGTCTGCCCGCGGGAATCGACCACCGTCACCATCCCCGAAAGAACTCCGTACTGCGTCAACACGTCCGTTGTGATGATGTTCGTCGCAGACGAATAGGTCACGCCGCCGATGGTCAGTCGGTGCTCCACGATGGTCGCGCCATAGACGGACGAAGCCGTGATCGTACACTTCGTCCAGCTTCGGTTTTGCACGTACACACCGATGGTATCGCCCGCTGGGTTCTGTAGCGTGAACGGAGCAGAGGAGATGGTTGGCACATAGGATGTCGGTACGTTCAGCGGGAACGTCAGCGCGCGCGACGACTGAAAGACGCCACCTGAAAAATTCTCCAGCGTGAGTGTGATGTCGCCCACCATATCGGTCGTGATCTGGCTGGCGAGCGCGGCGTCGGGCGTCCAGTTGACCGTCGCCCCTGCCGCAACACCGGTGGCGAGCACGCTGGTCGCCGTCCCGATGGAATACGACAGGTTGTGCGTCAGCCCGCTGCCCGCGTTCCCGACCGTCAGGGTCGATTGTACGCCGATGGTGAACTGATCGCCCGGCACGGTAACCGACGAATCCTCGTACTCGATGACCAGCCGCGGCGAACTGCTGCCCGTCCCGCCGTTGAACTCACAGTAACTGTTGCTTCCGCTGCCATGCTGGACATGCAGATACCAGGTCCCTGTGTACCCCTGCAGGATGTCCTTATACGCTGTCAGGCTCCACGATTTTGTGCCTGTGCCGGATGCGACAGAGAAGTCCGCTTTCCAGTCCTGCGTGCCCTTGGATCCCCAGGTGTTGGATGTGCTGCTGCCGAACTGCAGCACCTTCGTCGAGTAACTGTCGGTTCGGTTCATCTTGAACGTGATTGACTTGATCGTCCAGGCCGGATTCAGCGTTGGAAAGCCAACATAGCCGTAATAGGTGGCGGTGCCGCTCTTGCCAACTTTGAGCGCGGCCGTGGACGAGTTGAACGCCGAATCGCCCCAGCGAGGCCCTGTGCTGGTGGGGATCGTAATGGATGGCATGCAATCAGGCCTTTCTGCAGGTGATGTTCCCGGTCGCCGCTTGGTATTCCAACATGCCAGCGCCCAGCAGCAGCTTCGGCGATTGGGCGGAAGACCCGATCTGCAGCGTAGGCGATGTGATGGTCTTCAGCACACCAAAGACGGCCATCATCACCGCCGCGGCGTCTTTGCCCTTCCAGAATTCCAGCTGCTCCAGTGCCAGGCGCGTCCAGAGATCGCCGACCTTATTGGAGATTGTTAGGCCCTCAGATCCGAAAGTGAGGGAACTGGCGATGTTGTCCCAGGTGGCCTGTGAAGATGCCGAAGCGAAGTTGGTCAGCGCTCCGGCCGCATCCATCAGGTCGTTGAAGGCGTCGTTGTTGATCGTGCCGTTCTTTAGCGCCTCTATCAAGCCCTGAATCGCCAGGTTGTCCACCACGACCTCCCAGCCTGGAAGTGAAGCGCGGTAGACCTTCAGCGCATTGGTGGTGGTGTTTCGCCAGAGCATCCCATCAACCGGGTTCGCAGGCTCGATCGCCTGCGCGATGATGTCGGCCAGATCTGAAATCGTAAGTTGAGCGCTCGCAATCGCCATCTACGACACCTCGCAGGTGAAGGTGGTCTTCACAGCCACGTCATCCCCATCGATGTAGATCACCTTACCCGTAGCGAATGTCGCGCCGCCATCCAGCGCATTTCCGTCCTTATCGCGCCGATACCAGGTATAGGTTCGAGCGTGTTTGTAGGACGCGTCTGCGCTCACGTCGACCCACGCGGACCCGGAATAGCGCATCAGCGCCATCTGGGGCGTGGTCGTGGTGATCTTGTAGTAGAAGGTTCCGGTCGCTGGCGATGATGGCGCGGTGGCGGAAAAGGTCACAGACTTGAGCGCGTCGGTCTCCACTCCGTTCTGCCAGAGCCGGCAAATAAGGCAGGAGGTGCCCACGGTGTTCTTGAACACACTGCCGCCGGTGGACTCAATCGCCGCCTGATAGTTGTCAGTCTTGTCGGTCAGGGTAATCGTATCAGTATAGGTCTTGCCGCCGTAGGTCATGGCGCACTGGTAGGATTGAATCCCGACCACATCCGCGCCGCTAACGCTGAGGGTGGACGCCGTTTGCCCGGAGATCGTCGTCCAGGAGCCAGCTGTGTACTTCTTCCAGACGTAGGTAGCGCCGGAAGAAATGGCGGTGGCGCCGTCATAAGCGGCGGTCGCCAGGGTCAGCGTCCCTGACTGGTTCTGGAACACAGCACCATTGGGCGCATAGACGGAAAACACCACCGCGTTCGCGCCCGCTGCGCCCGTAGCGCCTGTGTTGACCTTGGACCAGGTAATCGTGAGTGTGGTACTGACGGGCGACGTGACCGGTACGGACAGCGAGCCCTGCTGCTGGCCTGCGCCGCCCAGCGTTACATTGGCGGCAATGGTCAGAGTGATGGGGATCTCGTTGTTCACGGTACTACCCACGGCGACCGTCATGCCGGTGGGCGCGCCGGTGACAGTACCCACAGTGGGCGTGACCTTGGTGGTTCCAGTATAGGCCACCACATTACAGACGATACTGGTGGCGGAAACCTGGCCGGAGACGTTCCCCGCGAAGGTGATGTTTTCATTGGTCAGCATGGCGACGGAGGCGGATGTGCCGCTTGATCCGCTTGCGCCTGCAGCGCCGTCGGCGACCTTGTATACGCCGGTCGCATCGCCGATGCCGGCATCCGACGTGACCGCGCGGAT
Organism: uncultured Clostridia bacterium; assembly: GCA_937934775.1. GTDB lineage: Bacteria > Bacillota > Clostridia > Christensenellales > Aristaeellaceae > JAEZHK01. Next base: position 260 of record CALGYL010000198.1, on the reverse strand, counting down.
GGTCGCCACGTCGCTGACCCATACCGCGTGGGCGGGCTTGACCACCAGCGTCGTGGTGGTGATCACTGTGTTGCCATCACCGATGGGGTAGTCCGTCCAGAAGCCGGAGGAATTCTTGTACTGCCACTTGGAGAAGGTGACGTTCTGGATGTTCGCGGTCAGCGTGATGGACGCTGGGTTCGGCGTTGGAGATCCGGAGGCATATTTGAACACCTGCTCACCGGAGATCCAGCAGTTCTTCGCGTTCTGGCCGGTCTTCA
>CALGYL010000197.1 GCA_937934775.1 uncultured Clostridia bacterium | reverse complement strand
CGGGGACGCTGATCCGGTGCCACCAGAACGCGTTCCGGTACTTCGGGGGCTACCCGGAGGAGATCCTTTACGACAACATGAAGCAGGTCGTGGTCAAGCGTCTGCTCATACCAATCCAAAACAGTAATGATTCGTCGAACCAGATCTTTTCGCGCAGGACTATGTCGCTCTCCACTTTGGCGTAGCGCTGCATTTCACGCCGAAGGCGTATCCCGAAGGGTCGCCTCGCTCCGGCCCCTTGTCCTGCATCAAAAATCTCTCGGTTCTTTGGAGCAATTATTGTTTTTACTTGGTATTACATCCATTTTATCCGACAGACGGATGCCGCCGATGGCCTCCATGGCCTCCATGCGACCGGAGCCGACCAGACCGTAGAAGCCGACCGCCTGTCCCTACTGGATCTTCATCGGGACGTGGTGGCGCTTGTTGTCGTAGACGATGTCGCCGACAGCAGTTGAGGTGAAGCATCGTGGGCTGCACGCGCTCCGTCACTCCTTCGCCAGCAACCTGTATGCGCGTGACGTGGGGGTGAAGATCATCTCGAAGCTGCTTGGCCACACCAGCGTTGAGATTACCTACAACCGGTACATCCATTTCTTCGAGGGCGACATCGACGATACGCTTCGGCAGGCGGCAGGGGTATAGATAAGGTCCAATATCATCGTCCTCCGCGCAAAAAAGAACCGCCGCGAAATTGCTTCGCGACGATCCTTTTGCGTTGGCAATGCTTCCATGTCCGGAGCCTTCGAAGGGACTGCTGCCGGACAATCCATTTCGCGGTCCGCTAGAAGGAACGCTTACGTGTTTGTCTCATTGTACAGGGCGATTTCGTCGTTGATCTGGCTGACGATTGCCCCAAGCGTATCCTCGGGGGTGACCGCTTCGTCGTTGATCATGGTTTCGATTTCGCTCTCGATGATGACGCGGGCCTTGGAGAACACGCCCATCACTGAGCCCGCGTTGCTGGGCTTGGAGTTACGCAGCGAATCGATAATGATCTGGAAGTCGGGGTTCTGCTCCTTGAGGTAGGCTTGGAACTCCGGTTCCTCAACGGCGCGCTTGGAAACGGGCAGATAGCCTGTGCGGATCGACCACTCGGCCATCTGGACGGGGGATGTGCAGAACTTGACGAATTCCCAGGCCGCGTCCGCGCGCGCCTGATCGCCATTGTCCATCAGCCACAGCGAACCGCCGCCGACGGACGGGCCGCCGGTGTTGCCGGCATCGAGCTTCGGAAGCGGAGCGAGGCCGACATTGAACACGCCGCCCGCGGCCGCCTGAAGATCGGTGTAAACGGAGCAGGAATCCATGATGATGCCGACGGTGTTGGCGCCAAAGGCCTTCTTCGAATCCGCGGTGCCCTTGCCCAGCGTATCGGTGTAGGGCTGCGCGGCGAAATCCTTCCAGGCCGTCAACAGCGCAAGGCCGGACCCATTCTCATCGATGACCACCTTCGTGGCCCTGTCGGCACGGCCGTTGCCGTTGTCGAGGAAGTCCTTGTCCTGCTCGGCGATCATCTGCTCAAAAATCCAGCTGTAATCGGGCATGATCGCGCCGATTTGCACGCCGCCATCCTTGGCGACCTTCTCCGCGGCGGACTTGACGGAGGCGAGGTCGGTCAGCGACTTGGGATCCACGTTCGCCTTAGCAAGCGCTTCCTTGTTATAGACGATGCAGGGAACCGAGCAGTTGAAAGGCATGGAATAGAGTTTTCCGTCCAGCGTATAGTACGCGAGGATGTTCGGCTCGTAATCGGAGATGTCGTAGTTCTCCTTGTCGATGAAATCCTGCATGGTGAGCGCGAACTTGCTGTCGATCATCCAGCGGGTGCCGATATCATAGAGCTGCATGACGTCGGGACCCTGGCCCTTCTGAATGCCGCGTAGTTTGTTGATCGAATCGTCGTAGGTGCCCTGATACTGGGCTTCGACGACAATCTTGTCCTGTGACTCGTTGAAACTCTTGACCAGCGCATCAATCGCTTCGCCGACCTTGCCGCCCGCGGAATGCCAGAAGACGACCTTGGTTTGGCCCTCCTTCACCTCAACGGCCGCGGTCTCGGCGAGCGCGGCTCCAAAGCTGCTTACCATCGTCAGAACCAGGAGCGTGGCCAGCGCGAAGGACAACAGTTTTCTCATGGTACTTCTCCTCTTTCCCCGAAATATTATACAAAGCCGCGTTGTGGCTAAGTACCTTGGGAGGCTATCCCTTGACGGCGCCTGCCGTCATGCCTTTGACGAGGTATCTTTGCCCGACGATAAACACGAACACCGACGGAATGAGCACCAGTACCGCGCCCGCGAGCACGTTCTCGTAACGAACGGCTTCCGCTTCGCGCAGCATGCTCATGCCGATCTGAATCGTGCGCATGTTCATCTGATTGGTCACGAGCAGCGGCCACATGAACTGATTGTATGTGTTGATGAACACATAGACGCTCAGCGACGCGACGATCGGCGTTGAGATCGGCATCAGCACGCTGAATAGAAACCGCATGTCGGAACAGCTGTCGATGACGGAGGCTTCCTTGATCTCCAGCGGCACCGTCAGGTAGAACTGACGCATCAGGAAGATGCCCATCGCCGAGGTGAGATAGGGAAAAACCAAGCCGAGGTAGGTGTCGGTCAGGTGTAACTGGGTGATGGTCAAAAAGTTGGAAATGATCGTGGCTTCTGACGGGATCATCATCGTCGAAAGCACCAGCATGAACAGGAGGCCACGCCCCCGAAATTTGAAGTATGAAAACGCATAGGCCGCTAAGCTGCAGGTAATAACCTGCGCAACAATGACGATCAAACACACGATAAAGCTGTTGCGCAGGAAGGTAAACATCGGCATGGCGTCCAGCGTATGAAGATAGTTGTCGAGCCGAAAGGACGAGGGCAAAAAGCGCGGCGGGTATTCCCCGAGTTCGGCGGCCGTCATGGATGCGGCCATTGCCGCATAAATCAGCGGCGACACGATGATCAGCCCGATGATCAGGCAAAGCAAATATTTGAACAGCGATCTTCTCGCAGGGGTTCTCATGCGTAATTAACCCCCCGTTTTTCAAATCGGAATTGAATGAGCGTGATGATCAGGATGATGAAAAACAGCACGATGGATTGCGCGCAAGCGGTTTCAAACCGCGAATCGAGGAACGCGGCGCGATAGATCGAGTACACGAGCACGTTGGTGGTATAACTTGGGCCACCTTGCGTCATGAGCCGTATTTGCGCGAATGCCTGAAACGACGAGACGATGTTGAGGAAGATCACGAAGAAGATCTGCGGCGACGCCACGGGGATCATGATACGAAAGAGCCTGCGCAGATAGCTGGCGCCGTCGATGCTGGCGCTTTCGAGCAGGTCCTCCGGGATGTTGCGGAGGCCTGTCAAGAGGAAGATAAAGTTCACGCCCATATTGATCCACACCGTGACCGCCGCCACCGCGAAGATCGCGATGTTTTTATCGAGCAGCCATCGGACGTTCGTGCCAAAGAGGAAATTCAGGATGCCAGTATTGGGCGTAAAGATCAAAAACCAGATGGACGCCGCCGGAGCGGAAGCCACCGCCATCGGCAGAGCGAACAGCGCCTCATAGACGCGGCTGCCCTTTAAACGATCCTTGGCCATCAGCGCCAACGCAAAACCCAACACGAGCGAAGGAACGCCCACGAGAAGCGCGAACTTAAAGCTGACAAGCAAACTGTTGAGAAACTGCTTGTTCTTAAAAATGCGCAGGAAATTTTCAAAGAGCACGAATTTCATCGGGTGGCCCTGCGCATCGGTGAGCGTCAGCGAGAGAAAGACCGTCTTGAAAAAAGGATAGTAGACAAATGCGAGGAATATGATCATCGCCGGCAGCAAAAGCAGGTAAGGCGTCGCTTGAAAACGGCGCTTTTTTCCGGGCTGTCCGGGACCTATCGCCCTAGTCATGTTAACGCACCTCCTTCCAAAATCCGCTTCAGACGATCAGGATGGTTGGTAATCACGCTGTCCACGCCCAATCCGATCATTCGGTGCATATCGGCCTCTTCGTTGACCGTCCAAGTGTGAACGCCTTTGCCCTGCGCATGCAGCCGCTCGGTCAAATCCGGCTCGAGTTCAAGGCACAGATACTTCGGATGCGCGTTATCGGCGCGCGTACCGAGGATGTATTCGTCGGCGCGCCACATCGGATAGGAATACAAAAGGCCGGTTCTGATGCCCGGATCGATATCCTTGCATCGCGCCATCGACAAGTGATTAAACGAGGAGAGGAACACCGCGTCGGCCATTCCCATGCGTCGAATCAATGTGATGAGCGCCTCTTCGATCCCATCGTAGAAGACCTCGTAATTTTTTACCTCGATGTTGAGCACGAGATTATTCTGTTTTACGAGCTCAAGCAGTTCCTCCATCAACATGATGCGCTCGCCGCGAAAGACCGGATCAAACCAGGCGCCGAAATCGTAGCGCAGCAGCTCCTGATAGGTCTTGTCGATGACGGCGCCGCTGCCATCGCACGTACGCCCCAGGACGGGGTCGTGCAATACGACGAGTTGACCGTCGCGAGACAAGTGGACGTCTGTTTCAAAGCCGTCCGCGCCGGCTTCAATCGCCGCAAGAAATGCCGCCCGCGTATTCTCCGGATACCTGCCACTAAAGCCGCGATGCGCTAGGTTCAAAGGTCGGTGCATGTCAAAACCTCCCTGTATTGGATGAATGGTCGTCAGTCTACCCTCGCGCCTCCGCGCTCGTTATGGCGATTGCGCGTTTTTTGAGCGCATCCGCACGAATTCGCCGGGGTGGCGCGTCGAATGCGCGCAAGGACAGTGCCTGCTGAATGCGGTGCCATCAACGTCCGACAGCCGTAAAACGGCGGAAACATGCGATTGCATGAGATCAATTCCCGGTTCGGTTTCCGTGGGATGATTCGTATGCGCCGCGCGCGACGGGTGCACAGGAATCGCGCACGATGAACTTGGGCTTCGTTCGCACCGATGTCGCCGGAGCGTCATTGATTACCGCGCACAGCAGTTCGCAAGCAGTCTCGACGGCCAGCGGCACATTTTGCTCTGACGGTCGTCAGATAAGGCCTTGAATAAACGCCTGGTTCGATGTTGTTGTAGCCTATGACCGAGATGTCGTCCGGCACTTGCAAGCCCGCGTTTTTTAGTTCGGCGATCGCCCCGAGCGCCATCATATCGGCCTGCGCAAATAGCGCTGTGGTTTCCCGAATTACGTGCAGGTACATGCGCACCAGACCCCTGCCGGAATGGTAGGAGGCGTCACCACAGCAGATGCGTGTCTGACACCGCCCGCGCGCAATGCGTTTGAGAGTCCTCTTGTGCGCTGAACGAATTCACCGCCGGGGATGCCCGCGGACAGGCAGAAGATTTCGCGGTGACCAAGCGACAACAGGTATTCGCCCATGAGCCGACCGCCGGATTTTTGATCGGGAACAACATGGCGAACTTGGCCTTTTTCGCAGGTATCAGGCAGATACCTCAAAAACAGATAGGGGAGGAGAGTCGAATCAAGCAGCGCCGCATCCTCCTTTGTGATCTGAGCAAGCATGATGATGAACGCGTCGATGCGGCGAGACTGAATGCAAAACTCAATACGTCTCCTGATTTCGCCGGTTTCAGGAGTCACATATTAAACCAGCACGCTGTAGCCACGCTTTAAAATTCGAGCATCAGCGCATCCTGCCACAGGTGGTGGGCGGTCGCCAATATGGCTACCGGAGAGGATCAATCCGATAATATCGGTTTTGCGCGTTGTTAAGCCGCGCGCATGCATATTAAACTGAAAGCCCATACCCGCTGCGATTGCGCGCACGCGTACCTTTGTCTCCTCGGGTATCAGGGCACTGTTATTGAGGCATCTGGAGACAGTGGACGGGCTTACTCCCGCCATCTTCGCGATGTCTTTCATCGTGGCAATCAAAGCTGCGCCTCCTGCCCGGGGGGAATGCTCTTTGTGCATCCGGTTGCATAATTGTATTTTATCACAATCATCTTCGGATGTAAAGCGTTAGTCATATCAAGAAAAAATGCACAAATCAAACCAATACCAATTTGTCAATCATCACAATTCAAAGGCGTTTACGTCAAATTTGCGCTTGCTTCTTTAGGAGATTGCAGCGTATAATATGATTAATGCATGCGGTTGCACGAATAAGATCAATGCGGCATTGGAGGGCTCACCCATGAAAATTTGCTTTAATGAGGCGACAACGCTAAAAAATTCGACACTGGAGCGCGACCTTGAACTCTGCGAAAGCTTGGGTTATAGCTTGATCGAAATTCGGCTCGACAAGCTCAAGGAATACCTGACGATCCATTCCGTCGACGATTTGGCCGCCTTTTTTTCAAAGGCAAGGCTAAAACCATATGCGTTCAATGCGCTAGAATTCATTAGCTTTCGTGACAAAGCAGGGCGAGGCGATATCAATGACAATCTAAAGTTTCTGTGTGAGATCGGGAGTAAGATCGGTTGCAAAAAAATAGTCGTTGTGCCCACATTCGACGTTGGACACAGGACAGTCTCCGAGATCGAGGAGGAGACGGTGCGCGTATTGCGAGAGATGTCCGCATTCGCCGCGAATTATGATGTCAAGCTTGCTTTTGAATTTGTTGGCTATCCGAACTGTTCGGTCAATACTTTTGGCCAGGCGCTCGACATCGTCAACAAAGCACAGCGGCCCAACATTGGAATCGTACTGGATTGCTTCCACTTTTATGCAATGGGTTCGCGCATGAATGACATAAAGCGCGCCAGGCCCGAGCAAATCTTTATCTTCCATATTGATGATTCGGAAGATCTGCCCTACGGTGCCGCACGCGATGATGCGCGCCTGTGGCCAGGGCTTGGCGTCGTTCCGCTTGATGGAATCCTGGCAGCGCTGCGCGAAATAGGGTACTCGGAAATGGCGTCTGTCGAACTGTTCAGGCCGGAATACTGGGAATACGACGCGGAAAAGACCATTCGCGACGGATATGAGGCGACTGTGAACGTGGTATCAAAGTACTTTCCGGTAGAATAGACGCGTGTATTCCAGCGGATTTGACATCGTCTCCGCGTTCTCTTCGGTTCCGGATAACTGCAACGAAAGTGCGCGCGACGTGGGCGCGGGCAAGCTAAGGGCGTTCTTCAAGATGAACCTTTGTCTTTCCTTGAAGGATGATCGGACGTTCCTCTTCATGAGCAATATCTTGTCGTTCACCACGCCCTACCTGATGGGCCGTAACAATCCGATGATGCTGGGCGTATACCTGCGTCGCCAGTTCCAGACCAGCATGTATTATGAACTCTCCGCCGCCCTGTCCGTCGTGATCTCCTGTTCTCCTCAGTCTCCGACGTGGTCTACCTGTATACGAACCTGAAGAGAAGGAATGGGAGAATGTTCTCGGAGGTGCTCCTAAATAGGAAAGCGAACCGTGCCTGCCGTGAGCCGGGGTGCGTGGCGTATGCGGCGCATGGCTCAGCGTATTGCAGCCGGCACGCTGCCGCCCATGCACGTGGGTTCCGCTTATCGGAACACAGAAAAGCAGCCGCGCGTTTGTACCGGTCGGGTCAATGGTTGGCGATGCGAAGGCAGCAACTTACGGCGAGTCCCTTCTGTGCTGAGTGCCTGCGTGCTGGTCAGTACACGCTTGCCAGCGAGGTGGACCACGTTGTTCCCCATCGCAATGATGAGCGGCTGTTCTATGATCCTTTGAACCTACAGTCTATGTGCCATCCTTGTCACTCGCAGAAGACTGCGCGTGAGGATGGCGGCTTTGGTCGTGCGAGACACATCAAAGATGAAGTGGTGGTGCGTGAGCGTACACCGTTTCGATGATGCATTCGCGGTCCAGGCATGGGGGTATGGGGGTAAAAAATCCGCACCAAAAACGCCCCGAAGCGTTTAAGAATGCCGCTCATACCAATGCGAAATAGTAACGCATCCAAAGCGCCGAGGGATTTTTGATGCAGCG
>CALGYL010000196.1 GCA_937934775.1 uncultured Clostridia bacterium | reverse complement strand
TACGAGATGCCTAAGTGACTGGAGTTCAGACGTGTGCTCTTCCGATCTTGGGAAGCCCGAGATCGGCTACACCGAGCGCACCTGCGTCATCGTGGCCCGCACCGGCGTTTTGTGCGTCGGCCTGATTGTGGACAGCGTATCCGAAGTGATCCAGATTCCCGACGAGGGCATCTCCCAGCCGCCTAAGATCAACGGCAGCAGCAACCGGTTTATTAAGAGCATCGGCAAAGTCGGCCAGGAGATCAAACTGCTGTTGGACTTTGAGAAACTCGTCGCCGACGATGAGTTCGAATCGATCGCGCATACGGAGGCGGCCTATCAGGAAGCGGCAAATGACGCGTAAGGCGGGGTGAGCTATGTGAAAAAGAAAGGCGTCAAGAGCATCAGGCTTGAGATGGTCCTGGCGATTTCTCTATTGAGCGTCGCCATCTGCGCGGCATTCTTCTTTGCCTCGATGACCTTGTCCAAAGCGGCCGTCACCAATTCGATGGAGGAATCGCTGACAGAGATCACCCATCAAGGCTCTGCGCTGGTCGCAGAGCGCGTGAAAAACCACTTCGCCAAGCTGAGCGCGATCGGCTCCAACAGCATTCTGTGGAGTCTCCGGATTGACGAGCAGCGCCTGTACTCGTATTTGGAGAACATTCAGAGATCCGAGTACTTTACCGATCTGGTTTTCGTCACCAGCGACGGAACAGCCTACAGCAGCAGCAGAAACAGCTATCCGATCGGGGACAATGAGAGCTACCGCCTGGGCATGGCCGCGAGCAACAACATTACCGATCCCGTGCCCACCGGCGACGGTGACAAAATGGTTATGACCTATTCGGCGCCGGTCTTCAATTCAGGCGGCGGCATCGTCGGCGTTCTGATCATGACCACCGACGGATACGAACTGGCCAGCCTGGTCTCGGACATCACCTTCGCCAAGACGGGCTATGCGTTCATCGTCAATCAGGATGGGGTCATGGTGGCGCATCCCGACCGAACGATGGTGTCCACACAGGACCGCACGCTGGAGAAGGCGTCCGGCGATCCCGCCCAGAAGGGCCTCGCGGATATGCTCAAGCGGATGGTCACGGGCGAATCTGGCATGAACGGCTACACCTACAAAGGCATCACCAAGTATGCCGGTTTCGCGCCCATTGAGGGGACCAAGTGGTTCATGGCGCTGACGGCGCCCCACAGCGAGATCTTTGCGGAAGTCGACCAGCTGCAGTGGATTCTGCTTGCGGCGGCGGCGCTGCTCTCGCTGATCAGTGCCATTGTTGCGCTCAAAATCGCGAACGGGATTGCCAAGCCCATCCTCCCGATGGTACATGCCGCGGAAAAGTTCTCTGCCGGTGATCTGGACGTAGACATTCAGGCCAGCAAGAACAACGAAATCGGCGTTCTCGGCAGGGCATTCCAGGCGGTTTCCGTGAACATGAGCGAACTCATCGCAAACATCCGCGCAGCCTCCGAACAGGTCGCGGTGGGTTCCCGGCAGGTTGCCGATTCCGGGCTTCAGCTTGCGCAGGGCACCACCGAGCAGGCCAGCGCGCTGGAGGAGCTTTCCGCCTCTGTGGAACAGCTCGCCTCACAAACCCGGGCAAACGCCGGGAACGCGTCGGAAGCCAGCGAACTGGCCAACAACACCCGCAGTATGGCCGAGCGCGGCAACGAAAAGATGGGCGACATGCTCAAGGCGATGGAGGACATCGATCGCTCCTCTGCGGACATCTACCGGATTATCAAGGTAATCGACGACATCGCATTCCAGACCAACATCCTGGCGCTCAACGCAGCGGTGGAAGCCGCGCGCGCAGGGCAGCACGGCAAGGGCTTCGCGGTCGTGGCTGAGGAAGTACGCAACCTGGCGGCGAAATCCGCCAGCGCCGCAAAGGAGACCGCAAGCCTCATCGAGGGTTCTTCCAAGAGCGTAGCCGGCGGAACCAAGCTGGCCCGCGAGACCGCAGATTCGCTGCAGAAAATCGTCGGCGAGATCAACCGTGTCACCGCGCTGGTGCAGGGCATCTCGGTCGCGTCCGGCGAGCAGTCCACTGGAATCGAACAGATCAACCAGGGGCTTCTGCAGATCTCCCAAGTCGTGCAGGCCAACTCCGCCTCCTCACAGCAGACCGCAGCGGCTTCCAGGCAGCTGACCGCCCAGGCTGTCACGCTGAACGAGCATGTGTCCGGTTTCAAGCTCAAAGGTTCCGGCGAGCAGGAGGCGCTAGACCAGTCGCGGGATGAGCAGATCACGCCCGAAGTCCTCAAGACGCTGGACGATATGGCGCAGAAGAAGGCTCCCATCGCCGCGCCATCAAGCGCCGCGTCCGTAAAATCCGCCCGCCCGACATCCGCGGAGGCGTCCGCCAAGCCCGGAAACGCCGCGCCCGTGAAAACCGCGGCGACTGGAAAGCCCGGAAACGCCGCGCCCGTGAAAACCGCGGCACCCGTCAAGGCGGCGACTCCCGCCCCCGCCAAGGTCAGCGCGACGCCTGCGAAGGCAACGGGCAAGCCCATCCCCAGTTCCGTCCGCGCCGAGGCCAATACTTCCATTAGCCCGGCCTTTGCACGGCCCGCCAAAATCTCGCTGGGTGAGGAGGACGAATTGAATACGTCCGCCCGCCCTGCCCGAATCTCGCTGGGTGAAGAAGACACCCAAGCGCCATCCGCCAAAAACCGTCGGATTTCGCTGAGCGACAGTGAGTTCGGAAAATATTAGCCTTCCCCGAAAGGAAGAATACATATGGATTTAAACGCGGCACCCAATTCATTCCTGGCGCAGGCCATGCCTGAGATGACCGAGGAGGAATATCATAAACTCGCTCAGTTGATCTACAAGGTCAGTGGCATCTCCCTGAAGGATTCCAAACAGGCATTGCTCACCAGTCGTCTCGCGGGGGTGCTTGCGCAGTCGGGCCGTAAAAACTTTACGGAGTACTACAATTCGTTGGTCAATGATCCCAGTGGGGCCGCGGTTGCGGCGCTGGTGGACAGGATTACCACCAACCACACGTACTTTATGCGAGAACCCGCGCATTTCAACTATTTCCGCGACACGGTGCTTCCTTCGCTTAAGAAAACGGTCACGGACAAAGACATGCGCATCTGGTGCGCGGCGTGCTCCACTGGGGAAGAGCCCTACACGCTGGCGATGATTCTGGATGAGTTCCTGGACGCCGACAAATCCCGCTGGGACAGTCAGGTGCTGGCGACCGACCTTTCGGAAAAAGTGCTCAAGGATGCGGCGCGGGGAGTCTACGCGCAGGAGCGAATCGAGCCGCTCCCTTCCCTCTGGAAGCAGAAGTACCTGAAGCGTCTTCCGGACGGCAGTTACGAATTCGTAGAACGCATTAAAAAGGAGGTCATTTACCGGCGTTTCAACCTGATCGAGCCGGTATACCCGTTCCGGAAGAAGTTCCACGTTATCTTCTGCCGAAATGTCATGATCTACTTTGACAGTGATACCCGCGCCTCCATCATCAACAAGCTCTACGATGTCACCGAGCCGGGCGGCTATCTGTTCATCGGCCACTCAGAGGCCATTGACCGCACCAAGTCCAGGTACAAGTACATCATGCCCGCGGTATACCAGAAGCTGTAAACCGCAGGTATACAAAGTGAGGTCAGATATGCAGCAGGCAAGAAAAATCAGGGTTTTGATCGTGGATGATTCGCTGGTGTTCCGGGAGATTCTTGCCCGGGGCTTAGCCTCCGATCCCCGCATAGAAGTGGTCGCCAAGGCCTCCAACGCCTTTGAGGCGCGGGACAAGATCCTCGAAGCCAACCCGGACATCATCACCTGCGACATCCAAATGCCCCGGATGGATGGCATTGAGTTCATCCGGAGGCTCCTTTCACAGTATCCGATCCCCGTCATCGTGGTCTCCAGCGTCTCGGACGCGGTCTTTGACGCCATGAGCGCAGGCGCGGTTGAATTTGTGACCAAGCCGGACGAGCGTTCCGCCAGGGGCGTGCAGTCCGTCGTGAACGACCTGATCGCCAAGATCGTCATCGCTTCCAAGGTGCAGGTGCGCAGAAGGCCTTCTGTTCTCACCGAAGCCAAGGTCATACAGGCGCAATTCGATACCACCAAAGTCATCGGCCTCGGCGCTTCGACCGGCGGCACCGAAGCCATCTACCGGGTGCTCAAGTCGCTGCCCGCGAACATCCCCGGCATTGCGATCGTACAGCACATTCCTCCAGTGTTTTCCGGTATGTTTGCCCAACGCATGAACACGCAGACCGCGCTCAATGTGAAAGAAGCCGAAAACGGAGACTTTTTGGAGCCGCCGCGTCCTGATCGCCCCCGGCGACAAGCATATGCAGGTGCGCCGCGTGGGCGACCGGTTCAAGGTGGAAGTGGCCGAAGGCGAGAAGGTCAGCGGCCATTGTCCCTCCGTGGACGTGTTGTTTGAATCGATGGCCAAAGCCTGCGGCGACCGCGCGGTGGGGGTACTGCTCACCGGCATGGGCCAGGACGGCGCGCGCGGACTGCTCAGCATGCGCAAGAGCGGCGCGTACACCATCGGCCAGGATGAGAAGAGCAGCGTGGTCTATGGCATGCCCAAGATTGCCTTCGATCTGGGCGGCGTTGAGAAGCAGATGAGCCTGGATGCCATCGCGGGCGAGCTTGTGCAGCATCTGTCGTCCAAGCGCTGATACCAATCTCAAACATTGGTGTGGAGATTGCGCTCCCTACCTCCGAAGCGTATATAGTACCCTTCCTGAGCGGCCAGTTCATCCGGCCGCTCAGACTGTCAGCAAAGTCTCGTCCTGCTTTCTACGATCAGTGCACCCCCGGAAATCCGGCAGGATTTCCAGCGCACGAAGCGCTTCTTCCATCGCATCAAAGAATCCGCAAGATTATTTATTGCTTGAAGGCACGCAGTCAACGACTGCGTGCCTTCAATGGGAATACCTGTCTGGTGCTCAATCTGTGAAGCACTGCTGCGCTCCAATTTCAGGCACCTTCCTGCACAACAGGAATCTGATCCTCATCGGCTGGCTGTTCATTGCCCGAGGCCGCGGCTTCCTTCTGCCCGGACGCCGAGATGTCCACATTCTGGTTCTCTGTCACCGCGCGCGTCAGGCGGATCTCCACACGCCGGTTCTGCGCCCGGGCGTCCTCTGAATCTCCCTCCACATACAGCTTGTTGCAGGAATTTCCGGTAACCGACAGTTTCTCTTGCGGCATGTCGCACTTTCTGACAAGGTATTCCAACACCGTCAGCGCCCGGTTGGTGGAAAGCTCCCACGAAAACAGGTTCTCTTTGCTTGGCAGGTTGTTGGATATTCTGGCCGTATGGCCGCTGATGTCGATGTTGCTGATCAGTTTGTAGGAATCCATGATGACCGTACTGATGTTGGAGAGCACCTTGCTGCCGCCTTCTTTCATGACGGCCTCGTCAGGGTAGAACAGCACGCTCTCACGGAAACGCAGGTAGATGTAGTTTCCGCCCTTCTCAACGCTGACGTTCTTGTCGTACCCCTTGGCTTTCAGAAGGTCGGAGATGCGGTAAACCAGTTCATCATATTGATCGCCTGATCCGTCCAGCCCGACGGATACGCCGCTTCCGGCTGCCCCGCCAAGCTTTGCGTCGGAGGCGTTGCTTGGCGCGGGCGCGGTGGTGGCGTCGGGCTTCGCGGTTTCCTCTGGCGCCGCGCTTTCCTCCGGTTCTGCGCTCTCATCGGCCGCTGCGCTCTTTTCAGGCGATGTGCTCTCCTCCGGCATGGCACTCTCGCCAGACGCCGCGCTTTCCTCCGCTGTCGCGGTTTCCTCCTCCGCCGCCTCATCCGGGATGATTTCGGGCATCGGCGCGCCATCGCTCGCCGCGAGGATTGCGTTGAGGCTCTCCTCATCTATGTCTGCCGCGTTGATCTTGTCCGGCGCGTTGCCGGCGGCTTGCGTGACGGCTGTATTCCCGAATGTAACGGCAAAACTGGCGATTACTTTCTGGAATTTACTGAGATCGGTGACGCCCATCATGTACATGACGATAAACAGCGCCAAGAGGTTATTCATCAAGTCCGCATAGGTCATCAGCCAGCGCTCGCTGTTGCCATGCCCTCCGCCGTGGCCACGGTTTTTCTTGCTCATATCGCGTTGACCTCTCGATTTGTTTTCCCAGGAAGGCCGCAGCGCTCCCTGGTGATCATCTCATGAAATAACAGGAGCGCTGAAGCGCCGCGGCAGATTTGCCACGCAAAATGCGCATCGCGCCCTGCGGTGAATCATTCCTTGAAAAAGCAATAGAATCTTCGGATATGCCGCCCGCGAGGCGTTGGTTACATCAGGATCAGGCTGCCTTGTCTCCCTTGATGCTCTTCAGGTTCGCCTGCTGCTGTTTGGAGGAGGACAGCATGTAGTAGGACGCGAGCTGCTCCTGCAGAACCCTGGGGTTGACGCCGTTACGGATGGCGCAGACCGCCTCGATGACCATTTCCTTTTCCATCCGGTACATGCCCATCCGGTTTTTTAACTTGGTGGCTGCGGGCAGAAAGAACAGGTTGGCCAGCAGCACACCGTAGAATGTGGCGGTGAACGCGCCGCCAATTGCGCGGGTCATTTCATCGGGTGATTCCGAACCTGCCGTAAGGCACATGATCAGGCCCACGATGGTAGCGATCATGCCGAAAGCCGGGGTAAAGCCGCCGAGTGACTCAAGCATGGATACGCTGGCGCCGCGGCTGGTTTCATAAATGTAGATGTCGTTTTCCAGAACCTCGCTGATCTTGTGGGCGTCGGTACCGTCCACCACCATCAGGATGCCGCGCTTGATAAATGGATCCACCTTTTCGGTGGAGTTGATTTCCTTTTCGAGGCTTAAAAGGCCGCCCTGGCGCGCCTTGGTTGCCAGCAGAATCAGGTACTCAATGGTTCCGTTGATCGCGGACTTCGGGAGGATGATCAGATCCACAAACAGCTTGGGCAGTTGCAGTACCTGGCTGAGCGGGTAGGATACGAACAGCGCTCCGAACGAACCGCCTACG
>CALGYL010000195.1 GCA_937934775.1 uncultured Clostridia bacterium | reverse complement strand
AAAGCAGCAAGCCGAAGCCATGCCGCGCCGCGCGGGGAATCGCCCGCGAGAGCGCTTCCGCCATCTCGCGCGTCCCCACGACGCGGTTCGCATCATACCCGTCCACCACCGAACCGGTCAGGTTGTCCGCCGTCGCGTACTTCGCGTCCCAGAATACCCCGGGCAGCGCGGCATCCAGATAGACAAAACCCTCTTTCATGTCAGCCACCGCTCCTTTCGCAGTATTCCTCCAGCGTCCAGCCGTTTTCGTGGATCGCGGCGGCGATCGTCTCCCCCACATAGCGGTAGTGCCAGGGCTCGTAGGGGATGCCGGTGACGTCCTCCCTGCCTTCGGGATAGCGGAGGATAAAGCCGAAATCCCAACAGTGCGCCTTCAGCCAGCGGAACTGATCGGTGTCTTTAAAGCCGCCGTCCGAATACGCCGTCACGTCAAAGGCCAATCCGGTCTGGTGCTCGCTGGCGCCGGGTTCCGCGGCCGTCCCGTCCTTGTCCGCTTCGTACAATGCCCGCTGCTCCGCCTCCGTGCGGTACCCGCTCGAGAGGATGAAACCGTCCACGCCATCTTTCTTCGCCTGCCGGAACATCCGGTTGGCCGCCTCAAACGCCGACCGTTCCAGACGGATGTCGCTCTCCGCCAACTGGAACGACCGCTTCTCGCCGTACAGCTCCACAAGATCGTCCGGAGTATACCCCTCCGGCAGCGGGTGCGACGCGTTGACCAGCAGCACATCCTGAAGGGGCGTCTGGGTAATCACCGCCGAAGCGCTCTCGCGCCCGGGTCTTGCGCCGCCCGCCCGCGCTTCCAGCAACCGGTTTCCCACCGCCAATAGACCGGCAGCCAACGCAAGAGCGAAAAGCAGCTTAAAAAAAGCCCTCACGCCCGCTCCCCTCCTTCCCGGAGCGCCAAATCGACCAGCCGGTCGATCACTTCGCGCATTGGAATGCCCGCCGCCGCCATCATCCGCGGGTAGCGGCTGTAGGAGGTAAACCCGGGCATGGTGTTGACCTCTCCCAGCACCGCCTGTCCGTCCGGCGTCAGGAATATGTCCACCCTGGCAAGGCCCCGGCAGCCCAGCGCGCGGTACACGGTCTTCGCGGTATCCACTACCAGCCGACGCGCTTCTTCTGGGATGGGCGCCGGCACGCGGAAGACCGCGTTCTCGGAACCTTGCTCCGGCTTCGCCTCCTGATGAATCCGAAAGAAGCCGCCTTTCAGTTCGATCAGATCGATTTCGCCCACCATGAGGTCCGCCCCGCTCCCCAGTACCGCGCAGCCCACCTCGCGCCCGTCAACCGCCTCCTCCACAAGCACCTTGCGGCCAAATCTACGGGCTTCCCGCAGCGCGCCTTCAAACGCCGCCGCTTCCATCACCTTGCTTACGCCGAAGGATGACCCCGAACGCGCGGGCTTCACGAACAGAGGATAAGCAAGGCCGCGCGTGCCTTCCTCCCCGCCTTCCTCCAGCACCCTGTAGCGCGGCGTCCGAACGCCCGCGTGCGCCGCAACCATGTACGTCAGCGCCTTGTCCATCGAAAGCGCCGACGCGGCGATTCCGCACCCGACATAGGGGATGCCGGACAGCTCCAGAAGCCCCTGCACCGCGCCGTCCTCGCCGAACCTGCCGTGCAGCATCGGAAAGGCGGCGTCGACCGGAAGCGCCTCAAACCGCCCGTCCCGAAGAATCACAAGGCCGCGCCCCGTTCGGTCCGCGGGCAGCGTGACGCGCGCGCCGCCTGACGGGTCCCCCTCCGGGGAATCCACCAGCCGCCATCCTCCGTCCCGCCCGATGAACACATAGATTGGCGCATACTTTTCCGCATCCAGGTTTTTCGAAAGCTCTCGCGCCGATTTGATTGATACCGGGTGCTCCTCCGACATCCCGCCGAACAGGACCATGAGTTTCAGCTTATCCACTTTTTCATCGCTCCTTTGTGTTCCATGCAGTTGAAAATGGTATTTCGGACGATGTCGCAGAGCGCGTGCTCGGTATAGAACGCGGTGTGCGGCGTGAGAATCGCGTTGGGCAGCGCCAGCAGGCGCTGAAACGGCGGAGCCGCCCGGCCGGAGCAGTCCTGATAGAACCAGCCTTCCTCGCCCTCGACGACATCCAGCGCCGCGCAGGCAATGTGCCCCCGCTCGAGCGCGTCTGTAAGCGCCCCGCTATCGACCAGCCCGCCCCTCGCGGTGTTGATCAGGATCGCGCCCTTTTTCATTCGCCCAAGACGCGCCTGATTCACCAGATGCCGCGTCTCCCCGGTTAGGGGCAGGTGCAGCGTGACAACATCACTCTGTTCCAGTAGATCCTCAAGCGCCCCGCAGGCGGATTCCGCCTTATAGCGCCGGTCGAACGTCAGGATTTTACAGCCGAACCCACTCAGCCGCGTAGCGACCGCCTGCCCGATCCTGCCCATGCCGACGATGCCCACCGTCATGTCCCGAAGCTCGCGCCCGCGCCGAGGCTCCAGCCGGAAATCCCAGTCGCCCGCGCGGCGCAGAACGGAGCCCGTATTCCGAAGCGCCATCAGGATCAGAAGAATCGTGTATTCCGCGACGCTCTCCGGCGAATAGGCAACGTTCTCCACGCAAATCCCGGCGCGCTCCGCCGCTACCCGGTCAACGTGGTCCAGGCCAATGCTGCGCGAACACAGGTACGAAACGCCGCGCTTTCGGAGCGCCTGAATCAGCCTTGCGTCCACCGTCGCTTTGTGGTTGACGCTCACCTGGCCGCCGGGCGGAACGCTGCCTATGTTCGCGAGCTCCAGCGGCCTTTCGGCGCACGCGACCTCAACGCCGTACCGCGCCGCATACCGCTCAAACAGCAGCCGCTCGTCCCAGTCGCAGCCAAAGATGGAAATCATCATATCCGTCATATCGAACCTCCCAGTGATCGTATTAAACCATTTCCTGGCCGCGCGTTTGGGAGGATGCGGCTTAGGCAAAGCTTAAGAATTCCTTATTTCGACCGCCCTTTAAGAAAAACCTAAGGGAATGCACAGGCGCGCTTAATGGCTCCGGGCGCTCTTTCTGATAAAATTGCGCTCAGATTCATGATGGGAGGATTTACAAACCATGTCCAGAGTGCTTTTGACCCAGTGCCTTCCCTTTCTCCTGCCGCTTCGCCTGTGGCAGCGAAAAAAATGGTACTATCTGAAAATGCAACTAGATGGAAACCGGTATGCAACGCGAAAAGCGCCCGCCTTCCCCTATGAGCTGGCGAGCGACAAAACACTTTTGATCAACGAACACACCGGCGCGGACATCCGGTATCAATACAACAAGGTACACAACCTGCGCCTCGCGTCGGACACGGTATCGCATGTCGTGATCCAGCCAGGCGAAACCTTCTCCCTGTGGTGGCTCGCCCGCCGCGGGGACCGGCACGAGCCTTACAAGGACGGACTGTGTGTGCACAGCGGAAAACTCGTGGCCGTCTATGGCGGCGGGCTGTGCCAACTGAGCAACATGCTGTTCTGGCTGTTCCTGCACACGCCGCTGACCATTGTGGAGCGCCACATGCACAAGGTCAAGGAATTCCCGAATCCGTCGCCGGAGGATCCCTGCGGCGTGGACGCCACGATTCTGGAGGGCTGGCTTGACCTCAAGGCGCGCAACGACACAAACCAGGCCCTTCAGATCGAGCTATCGGCAGACGATACCTTTTATTACGGGAGAATTCTCACCAAGCGCCCGCCGGACAGGCGCTACGCCGTCGCAAACCGGAACCTGCGTTATGAAACGCGGGATGGAAAAACTTATGAGTCGGTGGATGTGATCCGCCAGACGATCGACGCAAAGACCAGCGCGCTCCTGTCCGAAACGACGCTCTATACGAATGTGTGCGAAATCGGGTACGAAGTGAAATAAACGCATTGCGAGAAACGATGAAGCGCCATCAGAAGCGTATTAAAAATGAACGCCACCAGCTCTCGCTGGTGACGCTGACTGTTACTGGTGGAAGAACACCTGCTGCAGCTGATAGGCGGTGCCGGTGGCCGGGTCGATGTCCATGACCATGACATCCTTCATGTACTCGTTCCATCGGTCGACCACAGGGCTTCCGGCCTGGGCTTTGGCGGCGAAATCCACGCCCTGCCCGGCCTCGTAGTAGCCGAACAACTCGTCGCCCACGCACCAGATGGTGTAGTTGTGGATGTCCGCGTCGTTCAAAAGCTTCGTCATCTCCGGCCAGATTTTGTCGTGGCGGCGGATGTATTCCTGCTTTTTCCCGGGCAGAAGGCGCGCCTTCCAGGCAAACCGTTCCATGTCGATCTCCTCCTTAAAGCGTCTTTGCGATGGCGAGCATGGTTTCCACCGTCTGGGGCGCGACGTCGGCCTGCAGAATGTGCGCCGGGGCCATCAGATAGCCGCCATTTGCGCCCAAGGTCTGGGCGTAGAAGCGCATATCGGCCTCGATCTTGCCCGCGTCCCCTTCGGGTAGCAGTGCTTGCTGGTCGATGCCGCCGAAGAAGCGGATGCGGCCGCCGTACTTTTCCACCAGCTGCTTGGGATCGGAGCCGGGCACGTTGGGCTGCACCGGGTTGTACACATCGATGCCGATCTCGATGAAGTCGTCAATCAGCGGCGCGACGGCGCCGTCGCTGTGCATGATCAGGATGAGCTCCGGGTTGATGGCGCGAAGCTTTTGAATCAGCCGGGCGTGGCGGGGTTTGAACATGCGCCGCCAGGCATCCGGCGAGATCAATGTGGAGACCTGGCTGCCCAGGTCCTCGCCCAGCCAGATGGCGTCGACGCCCGCGCGCACCAGCTGCTCCGCAAGGCCCGTGGTGAACGCCTCAACCTTGTCGTTCAGCGCGTCGACCCACTCTTCTTCGTCGGCCATGCCGTACAGATAGTCCTCCAGGCCCGTCAGATGCCAAGCCATCTCAAACATCGAGATTTCGCAGTCGCCGATCACAAAGTAATCCTTCTTGAACCGCGCGATGTCCCGGATGGCATTTTCGACGCGGCCGGGCGCGTACGGATCGGGCATGGAATAGCGCTCGACCTCCTCCACCGACGTTACCCCCGCCAGCGGGCACTTGACCACTTCCACATACAGCGGCGTGGGCTTCATGTGCATGCCGAACTCGTTGGTGGTGACGCTGCCGGACACGGTGTGAGGCACAAAACCTTTTGCCACCTGGCCCCCCACCACCACGCAGTCGCTGCCCAGGCGCGTGCGCAGTTCGTTTGCGGAGACGCGGTAGCTCAGGTCTTCGTAGTAGGACCAGGTGTAGTCCGGCGCGATGCCCAGCTTTTTTGAAAAATGATCGGTCAGGCTGCGGCACAGGTCAAACTGGAAGGGTACGCGGTCGGGCACTCCGGGGAGTTTCCCGAAGGCCGTCAGCACTCGTTCTCTGGAATTCATGGTAAGCCTCCTCACGGTGATATCTTGCCCCTGTACTCGGAGGGGGTCACGCCGACGGCGTTTTTAAACACCCGGCTAAAGTAGAACTGATTGGAAAAGCCCGTCAGCGACGCGATGGTGCTGATCAGAAGGTCCTGCCGCTGCAGAAGCAGCCGCTTGGCCTTGGCGATGCGCACCGAGGCCAGAAATTCGTTGTAGGAACAGTCCTTGTGCTGCCGGAAGATCCGGCTCAGATAGGGCTGGGAGATGGAAAATGCCGTGCAGATTTCATGGATGGAGTTGTCCTCGGCGATGTGGGCGTCCACGTAGGCCTCGATGTCCCGTACCAGCCGTTCGGACGGAGGCAGCGCGTGGTCGGGGTCGCTGGCGGAATCCCGCTCGATGGCGCCGTCCGCGCGTACCGCGCCATCGTTTTCCAGCTTGGTGGCCAGTTTGTCCAGAAAAGGCAGGAAGGTCGACGGCGAGACCGGCTTGAGCAGGTAATCCTCCACACCATAGACGAAGGAATCGCGCACGTACTTGAAGTCGTCGTAGCCGCTGATCACCATCATCGCGCAGTGGGGCAGGTTTTCCGACACGTACTTGATCAGCTCCAGCCCGCTGCCGCCGGGCATCTTGATGTCGGAAAACAGCACGTCGGGACGGCAGTCCTCAATCAATTGCTTGGCTTCCGACGCCAGATACGCGCTGCACACCACCTTGAAGGAAGGATTCTTGTCAATCATCCGGCGGGTGGCGTCGATGATCGAAGGTTCATCGTCCACGAGCATAACCCGGTACAAATCACAACACCTTCCCGTCCGGCAAAATTCGAAATTCTATGGCGGAACCGCCGCCGGGCTGGTTGAAGATGGCGTACTGGAACCGCTCCGCGCCGTTGAGCAGGTACAGGCGGACCAGCGTACTGGCCAGCCCCAGTCCCCGCATCTGCGCGAACTGATCCACCGGGAACTCCGAGGGCGACAATATGCACCGGTCGACCGTCTCGCGCACCGTCTGGATCACCGTATCGTCAAACCCCGGCCCGTTGTCCGAAACGCGGACGATCGTATCCCCATCCTCCGACCGAACGGACACCTCGACGCACACCTGTTCCCGCTCGCCCAGGCTGTACTTGATCGCGTTTTCGACCAGCGGCTGTATGGTCAGCTTGGGCATGCGCGTCTGAAGGCATTCCTTGTCCGCGGAGACCCTGTAGGTAAGCCGGTGGCGGTAGCGGCCCTTCATCAGCGACAGGTAGTCGTTCAGGTGATCAAGCTCATCCCGCATGCTCACAAGAATCGAGAAGTTGTTGGAGGAGTACCTGAGCAGATCGGAAAGGCTGAAGCATGCGTTCGCCGCGCCCTGCGCGTCACCGGATTCGCACATGTTGGCGATGGCGCCCAGCGTGTTATTGAGGAAATGCGGCCCGATGCGGGACTGCAGTTCTTCCAGAAGCACCTTGCTCTGCACGCGCTCGATGGCCTTTTCCTTCTTAAACGCGTCAGCCAGCCTGGTTTTCATGGTGTCGAAGGCTTCGCTGAGCACTTCGGCCTCATAACCGCCGGACACGTATTCAAACGGCACTTCCAGGCTGTCCAGATTGATCTGCTGCACCTGGCGCACCACGCACTCCATGGGCTTTGTGATGCGCGCAACGACCATCCAGAACGCCAGCGCCACGCCCGCGCCCATCAAAAGCGAGAACGCCAGCGCGATGGGCAGAATCCCCTCCAGCGGATGGTACACCACCGCTTTGGGGATGATCATCGCGGCCTTCCAGTCGGTATAGTTGGAGCTGGAGACGCTCAAAAGCTCGTCCTTTGTCTCGATGCTGTCGGTTGGGTACCAGGCGGCATTTTGGCGAATGGCGCTCAGGTAGGCGTCCTGCTGCCCCGGCTCGAAGTTGGAGAAAAACACGCGCCCGTCGCCATTGACGATGGCGTAATACAGCTTGCCGCTCCAGCTGTTCCTGTAAATGTCGCTCAGGTTCTGGGTAAGCATCTGCACTTCAATGTAGCCGAGCAGTTTGTCGCCGTCATGCACCGCGCGAAGCAGCGAAAAGATCTGCTGCGGCTCCTTTTTCACCCACGGATCGGCAAACGGGCCTGCCAGCACCTTTGAGTTGCCGCGCCGGTCGGCGTCGTGCCAGTAGCCGTCCTTCACCAGGTCGCGGACCTCGGCGGCATCCAGCTCGTTGCGTCCCACGCACACCGCGCTGCCGCTTTCCGAGAGCGCCACGACGCGGTAGACGCTGACCTTGTTGGAGTATGCCTTGATGAGTATGCTGCGCAGCCTGTCCTGATAGGCGGCGGGGTCTGCGTTCTCAGAGAGCTGCCGCATGGAATTCAGGAACCCGTCGGACAGCGTGATGGAGATCGACAATTCGTCCATCGAATGGACCATGGAGTCTATCTGGGCGGTGGTGCTTTCACACAGCGAAGCCAACCGCGCCTTTTCCGAGTTCTTCAACGTCACGACGTTGTAGGCGTAAAAGGCTACGGCGAACATCAGGCAGAGAAGCTCCACCGCGACCATCAGCGCAAGGAACAGCCTACGGGCCATCATCTGCTTCTTCTTCACGCCACGCTCCTGATTCACGGGTATTTCGAGGGGATTGTACCATACCCGAAGGCACGGCACAATCCCCTTCGCGCCAGGATTCAGATCGGGTAATGGGTGTTATTAGTAGTTGAAGTTGTCCACGTTGGCCTTGTCAAACACCAGCGCGGGCCCAAGGATGACCATCTTATCCGCGATCTCACGGTCACCGAGGCGGCCGGCGGTGATGGTGGTGGAGGCGTCGGTGATGGTGCCGGTAGCCATCTGGTAGCCGCTCTGCACCGCCAGGTAGCCCAGGTCCATGCAGTTCCACAGAACGCCGGCATCCAGCGGGTTGGAGTCGTCCTTGATGTAGGACTTAAGCGCGTTGGGGGTGGCCAGGCCCGTCAGGGTGACGGTGGTCGGGTCGGGCTTGACGGAGGCGGCGTTGTACTGGGAGCCCAGCGCCGGGGTGGCCATGGAGGTCAGTCCGATGGCGGCCTGGATCTGGTCCGCGCCCGGGCCCATGCGGCTGATCAGGATGCCAGCCTGGGTCTGGGTCGTGGTCTCATCGGGGCCGGGATAGTACACGTCGGTGTCCTCGTTCTTCAGGACCATCCACTTGAAGTCATCGGTGGCGAGCAGCGCCTTGATGTTGGCCAGCCAAGCCTGCTGGTTGGCGTCGGTCTTGGCGGAGGAGATGATGCCGATGTTGGCCGGCTTGTCCGGGCCGTAGCCCTTGGCCTGCAGCTTCGCGGCGGTGCCTTCCACAAGGCCCTTGGCGACGCCGTCGGAGGCGACCTGGTTGACGAACAGCTGACGGGCATCCGGCTGGGCGTCGGCGTCAAAGGTCAGCACTTTGATGCCCTTTTCCATGGCCTTCTTGAGGGTCGGCGCGATGGCGACCGGATCGTTAGGCGACACGATGATCACGTTGACCTGCTGGGCGATCCAGCCTTCGAGGATGTCAACCTGCTTCTGATTGGTGGCCTGGTCCTGGGACGGGCCGTCGTAGAGGAATTCCACAACCTTGGCGTCCTTGTTCAGTTCGTCGATGGCTTCCTGGGCGCCCACCTTGCAGGCGTCAAAGTAGTTCTCCCCCTTGAACTTGGGCAGCATGGCAATCTTGACCGTGCCCTCCGCCAGCGCGCTGAGGCCCATCGTGGCCAGCACGCTCAGAAGGAGCGTGAACACCAGGATCCGGGACAGATTTTTCTTCATGAATGGTTCTCCTTTCGATATTTTTCCGGCGGTTTGCCGCCGAAAATTCAAACGTTTGCCTGGGTTTCACCGGGCTGATGCTCCACCGGCACCTTGAGGATGCGGTTTTTACGCGCCCGGACGTCAAAGATCGAGTAGCAGACCAGGCTGATTACCAGGATCGTGCCCTGCACGATGGTCTGCGCGTCGATGGGGATGGACAAAACGTTCAGACCGCTGTTGAGCACCGCGATGATCAGCGTCGCCAGGACCGTGCCCAGCATGTCGCCGCGGCCGCCCAGAATGCTGGTGCCGCCCAGCACCACCACCGTGACCACCCGGAGGCCCAGGCTGGTTCCGGCATCGTACTTGACGGATGTGAACCGTCCCAGCCAGATCATCCCGGCAAACGCGCACATGAGACCACTGAAGAGGTAGATCTGCATTTTGACGCGGTCGGTGTTGATGCCGCAGTAGCGGGTGGCGTTCTCGTTGAGGCCGATGCCGTATAGCTTGCGGCCCAGCGCAGTGCGGTGCAGAAGGAACCAGAACAGGAGCGCCAGCACGACGTAGAACAGAATCTGCATCGGCATGCCCGAAATGTCCGTCGTGCCCAGCCACTGGCTCGCGTCGTAGGTATAGACGCTGTCGCCGTGGGAAAGGCTGCGCGCCACGCCCATGAACAGGTACATGGTGGCCAGCGTGGTGACCAGCGGCGAAATCTTGATCTTCGCGATCAGGAAGCCGTTGAACAGCCCGCAGGCGGCGCCCACCAGCAATGTCACCAGGATGCCGGCCACGCCGCCGAACTTCAGCGCCGCCATGCCGCCCACCATGGAGGACAGGACCATTTCGGAGCCTATGGAGAGGTCGATGCCGCCGGTGATGACGATCATGGTCATCGTCAGCGCCATCATGCCGATCTCGACAATGTTGCGCAGCATGACGCCGATAAGATAATCAAACGACACAAACACCGGGTTCAGAATTGCGATGCCCGCAAACAGTGCGATCAGGATCAAAAACAACGCCATGTTGAAAGTAAAGCGGAATTTGCGTTTCATGCGGCGCTCCTTTCCGCGGGAAGCCCGGGGCGCTTTTTTTTGCCCATCTGCAATTCGGAAACCACCACGGCGATGATGATGATCGCACCCAGGATCGCGTCCGACCAGTCGGAGGAGATGCCCATGTAGTTGATGGCGGGCGCGATGACCGACAGCACCGCGCAGCCGATGATGGTGCCAAGGACCGTGCCGCTGCCGCCGCTGGTCGATGTGCCGCCCAGTACGACCGCGGCGATGAAGGTCATCTCAAGCCCAGTGCCCATCGTGGTGGTCACGCGCTGGCCGGCAGTCGCGATGATCGTGGCGGTAACGCCGAACAGGCAGCCGGCGATGACGTAGCATCCGATCACAACCTTGTCAACGTCGATGCCCGCAAGGCGCGCGGTGGCGGGGTTGTTGCCCACCGCATAGACCTTCTTGGCGAAGCGGGAGTACTTCATGAAGATAAGCGCCAGAACAGCCACAATCAGCATCATCAGAGCGCTGGCCGGAATCAGGCCGAACAGCTTCGCCTTAAACGCCAGCCATGTGAACGTATCAGGCAGATCGTAGATCGATCCTTCCACCGCCAGCGGCAGCGCGCCGGAGAACAACTGCGCCGTGGCCAGCGTAGCCACGATGGCGGGGATGCGGAATTTCGTGATGAACAGTGCGTTGAGAAGGCTCAGAATCGCGCCGGTTATCACCGCCGCGGGCAGCATCCCCCACAGGTTCAGCCCCTTCTTGCCCAGCGCCGCAGTGACCAGGCACACCACCGAGATCAGGGAACCGGTCGATACGTCGATGTTACCGGTCAGGATGATCAGGTTCATGCCCACGGCGGCGATCAGCACGTAGCTGAAGCGGTTGAGCATGTTCATCAGGTTGTTGAGGTCGAAAAAGCCCCGGGCGAACGATGCCAGCACGATCAGGATCAGTGCCAGGAACAGCGTCAGATACAGTTCCGGCGTCATGCGAAGCCGCTTCATCAGGCACCCACCTCCGTCTTGCAGGGTTTATCGACCGTCGCCAGCGCCACGCTCAAAATTTTCTCCTGCGAGAACTCCTTGCGATCGACGCAGCCCGCCACGGTGCCGTCCTTCATAATGTAGATGCGGTCGCACATGCCGATCAGTTCCGGCAGTTCGCTGGAGATCATCAGGATGGTCAGCCCGGCGGCCGCCATGCCGCTGATGATCTTATGAATCTCCGCCTTCGCGCCCACATCCACGCCGCGGGTAGGCTCATCCAGAATCAAAAGCTTCGGTCCCAGCGCCAGCGCCTTGCTGACGGAAACCTTCTGCTGGTTGCCGCCGGACAGATTGGTCACCAGAAAGTCGGTGTCCGGCGCCTTGATGCCCACGCGCTCGCGCATTTCGTCGGCCAGCGCGTATTCCTTCTGCGTATTCATCACGCCCATGGAGGCGTTCCGCCGCAGCTGCGGCATCACGATGTTGTCCTTGATGCTCATGTCCAGAATCACGCCATACTTGCCGCGGTCCTCCGACACGTAGACCAGCCCGTTCTCCATCGCTTCCTGATAGCTGGAGAACTTCACGTTTTTCCCCTCCAGCTCCACAGTGCCCTGATGCAGCGGCGTAAAGCCGCACAGCGCCAACGCCAGTTCGGTGCGGCCGGAACCCGCGATGCCCGCAAAGCCCAGGATCTCGCCCTTTTTGATGAAGAAATCGATGTCATGGAGCATGTTGCGATCGCCCAGGCCCTTGGCGGACAGGAGCGTGCCGCCGATCTTGACCTCGGCCTTTGGGTAGTAGTTGCTCATGCTGCGGCCGACCATGTCGGTCACCAACTCGTCCTTGCAGGTGTCATGAACGTCGCGGGTGGAGATGTAGCGCCCGTCCCGGATGACCGTCACCCGGTCGCACAGCGCAAAAATCTCCTCCAGCCGGTGGCTGATGTAGACGATGCTAACGCCCTCGCCCTTGAGCTCCCGGATGATGCCGAACAGGGAATCGACTTCCTGCTGCGTCAGCGAGGCGGTAGGCTCGTCCAGAATCAGGATGCGGGAGTGGAAGGTCAGCGCCTTGGCGATCTCCACCATCTGCTTCTGCGCCATGCCCAGGTTCTTGATTTTTTCGTTGTAGGGGATGTTGAGCCGGAGACGCTTGAAGATGCGGTCCATCTCCCGGGCCATCGAGCGGTAATCGAGCACCGTCGCGAACCCGAACTTGCGGGTCTTTTCACGGCCCAGGAACAGGTTCTCCAGCACCGTCATTTCCTCGAACAGGCTGGTCTCCTGATAGATAATGGCGATGCCCTTCTCAAACGCGTCCATCGGGCCCTGGATCTTTGTATCCTGGCCAAAAAGCTCAATAGCGCCGCTGTCCGGCGCATGCACACCGGTGACGACCTTCATCAGCGTAGACTTCCCCGCGCCGTTTTCGCCACAGATCGCATGGATCTCCCCCTGGCGCAGCTCGAAGTTCATGTCACTGAGCGCGACCACGCCGGGAAATGTCTTGACAATGCCCTTCAGGCGCAATGCCACCTGGCTCACGCAATCCCTCCTTCGGAAAGAGCTGCCCTGTGCGGACGTCTTCACGATTTATACTCTCATTATATGCAAAAGATCCTGAAAAACAATGCAAAATTGAGACGCGTTTATTCACTTTTCAGTTTTCATGTTACGCGCTCTCAAATCGCGTTGGCGGATTCATTTTCGCGCCTCCGGATTGACGGATCGAAAAGACAAAGCCTTTCCCAGCGGCGTGCGCGCCGGGAAAGGCTTCCACCGCATCACAAAACCCGTTTGGTCCTTCATGAGATGGAAGAAGTATTTCGCGCACCTGAAATCCCGCCGGATTTCCGAACGGCACACGGATTTGTGGGTCTGTTTTCGCTAGAACACAAGATTTACGGGCACATCCCGGCGCTTACAGTATTCTTCCCACACCGCCTGCCAGGGCAGCGTCTTCAGTTCCTCCAGCATCAGAAGGCGCCTGGTGAAGTCAAAGTCAAACTCCGCCTGCTGCAGCGCCTTGTAGGGCTCGAGCAGCGCGATTAATAGCGCTTTCCTCATATTGCGCATGCCGATAACCCACGCCGCGATCCGGTCGATTGAGCCGTCAAAGTAGTCCAGTCCGATGTGCGTACGCTGAAGCAGTCCGTGGCGCACGATCTCCTGCGCTATGGCGATCAGTTCATCGTCCAGCAGCACCACGTGGTCGCTGTCCCAGCGCACCGGGCGCGACACATGCAGAAGCATCTGATCCACGAACATCGAAACCGCGGAAATTTTGGCCGAGATCACCTCGGTCGGGTGGAAGTGACCCGCGTCCAGGCAGAGCGCCAGCCCGTTTTTCACCGCGTAGCCCATGTAGAACTCATGGCTGCCCACGGTGTAGCTCTCCACGCCGATGCCGAACAGCTTGCTCTCCACCGCGTCGATGTGGCAGCTTGGATCGATCTTCTCGGCAAAAATCTCGTCCAGCGCGTCATTCAGCCGGATGCGCGGGGTCAGCCGGTCGGCGGGAACATCCTTGAACCCGTCCGCGATCCACAGGTTCATCACCGAAGTCTGGCTCAGCGCCCTGCCGAAGTGTTCGCTGATCTTCCGGCTGCGCTTGCAGTGCTCGATCCAGAACGCGCGGATGCCCGGGTCGGGATGGGATAACGTCAGACCGTCGGCCGATTTCGGATGGGAGAACAGCGTCGGATTGAAGTCCAGCCCCACCCCCTGCGCCTTCGCCCAGTCTACCCAGGCGTCAAAGTGTCTGGGCTCGATGGCGTCGCGCTCCACACCCTTGACATCCCCATAGATTGCGTGAAGGTTCACCTTGGCCGCGCCCGGAATCTGCGAAAGCGCCTTTTCAAGGTGCGCGCGCAGTTCGTCCGCGGTCCGGGCGCGGCCGGGGTGGTTGCCGGTGGCCTGGATGCCGCCCGTCAGTTCATCGCCACCCTCAAACCCGCGCACGTCATCCCCCTGCCAGCAGTGGATCGACACCGGAATCGCGTTCAGTGTTTGGAGAACCGCCTCCGTGTCCACGCCGATTCCGGCGTATCGCTCTTTTCCGATCTCATATGCGTTCAATCCTGACACCCTCCCTGTTTGTTAATTGGTATGGACGATTTCCCGCCGCGCGGCCTGACGCGATGGCGCCGCCGCTCCGGCGAGCCGGCCCAAGTCCTCGCCGCTCATCCTTGCATCCGTCGGATATTGCTGTTACAATGACACCAGTATAGCACGCGATTCCCTGTTTTCCTCTAGCGGAAATTGCTGATTGAATGGAGATTGTTGCTGTGTTTCTGGATTACAATCTGAACATCGAACCACGTTCCGTCTGGAAGATCGCGCACCATACGGCCGAAAGCGCGCGCTACCCGTTCCTCGTCAACGAGAGCGGTGTGTTCTACGCGAAGCCGGGCTTCTACACAAAGCGCTACGCCAAAGACGACTACCAGATTCTGTACACCGCATCCGGCGCAGCGCAGATGGAGTACGCCGGAAAAACCTGGCGGCTTACGGAGGGCAGCCTCGCGATGATCGACTGCAATCAATACCACAACTACCGCACGGCGCAGGACGCCGCGCACTGGACCTATCATTGGATCCATGTGGGCGGCGGCTATTGCGCGCAGTATTACAATGTCATCTATAAAAAAGGCTTTGAACCCCGCCACGTCGGCCCGGATGGCGAGCTTCTGCGTAGTTTCCAGGAAGCCATCGACCAGATAGACCACACGACCGACGAGGCCTGCATCCGGCTGAATCAGGCGGTCAGTTTGATCCTGACAAAGCTGATGATCTCCCAGGATTCCGCGCCGCCCAGCGCCCAGGAAGATCGGAAGAGCACACGTCTGAACTCCAGTCACTTAGGCATCTCG
>CALGYL010000194.1 GCA_937934775.1 uncultured Clostridia bacterium | reverse complement strand
CCACCGAGATCTACACTCTTTCCCTACACGACGCTCTTCCGATCTCATGATGAAGCGCCTTGTTGCCTTACTGCTCGCACTGACTTTACTCGTTGCATGGATCCCCGCCTTCGCAACGGAAGATGGAACAATCAAGCAAGGAGACAAGGGCGATCAGGTCCTGAAGCTGCAAGAGCGCCTCATTCAGCTGGGCTTCCTTACCGGCGAAGCGGACGGACAATACGGCAAGAAGACCGCGGCCGCCGTACTGAGTTTCCATAAACTGCTGCTCGAACGGGCGGGCGGAAAAGTCTCAAAAGCCACCGGGCGCTCCATCAGCCCGGAGGATCTGGCGGTATTGTACGCCGATCCTTTCAGTTTCTATATCTCCGACCTTGCCATCGGCGCCAAGGGCACTGAAGTAGAACGCCTGCAAAACGCGCTGGTTCGTTTGAACTATATGGACGGCAAGGCTGACGGCATCTTTGCCGAGTACACCGAGGAAGCCGTCAAGTATTTCCAGGAACTCAACAACCTGCCCGTGACCGGCATCGCAGACAAGGCCACACAGGATCTGGCCGCAACGGCCACCGTGGCCGCCGAGCATCCGGCGTATAAGGTCATCAAAAAAGGCGACAAGGGCAAATCGGTACGCGCGCTTCAGAAGCGGCTGGTTGAGCTTGGCCTCATGGAGGGGCCGGGCGACGGCATCTTCGGCAGCGACACGGTGGGCGCGCTCAACCTCTTGCAGGCGTACCTAGCCGAGCAAAAGGACACCTATGTGATCGAAGACACGTCCATCGCCAGCGTTGAACTGCAAAAGAAGCTGGACGGCGACATCCCCGTTTACCTAGCGGACCTCGCCGGAGGTTCCAAGGACGCCAGCGAGGTCCGCCGTGTGCAGCGCCGCCTGAACGCGCTGGGCTATATCGCCCGCAGGACCATCGACGGCCAGTACGGCTCGGGCGTTAAAGAAGCCATCTCCCTCTTCCAAACCAACAACGCCCTGCCCGTCAGCGGAAAAGCCGACGAGGCCACCCAGCGTCTTTTATTCTCGAAGGACCCGGTCGGCATGTTGACCAAGTACCGCCTGAGCGTCAGCCTGGAGGATCAGCGCGTCTACGTGTATCAGTTGGGCGCGGACAAAAAGTATGAACTGATCAACACCTTCCTGTGTTCCACCGGCCTCTTCGGGCCCACGCCCACCGGCGTGTTCACCACAACCGGCCCGGGCAGGCGCTGGCACTATTTCAAGGAGTTTTTCATCTGGGCGCAGTACGCCTACTCCATCGAGGGCGACATCCTGTTCCACTCGGTCCTGTACAAGAACAAGGGCGGTTCGCCGACGTGGGGCTCGGTGCACTCGCTGGGCCACAAGGCCTCCCACGGCTGCGTACGGCTGAGCGTGGAAAACGCCAAGTGGGTCTATGAGAACTGCGAAAAGGGAACCGTCGTCACGGTTTATTGAGATTCTTCGAACACAACAACGCGCCGGCTCCGCTCTGGAACTGGCGCAGTTTGTTTGTCAATGATGCCTGTCGTGACTCAGGTAATCCCGCCCCGCCAACAGCCCCGCCGCTAGGCCAGCTTTGGCAGCGCCTCTTCCAGCGGGATCACGTCGGCAAACCGTCCGTCCCAAATGGCTTTTTCATAAAAGGCGACCAGTTTGTCGCCGGTAGCGAGGCGGTTGTCGAAGGTGGTGGAGCCGCCGGCGGGCATATAGACCTTGTAGTCCCGGTCGAAGGCGCTTTTGATGGTCGCGTCGATGCAGTATTCGGTCTGCATGCCGCAGACGACCAGCGTCTTGATGCCTTTCTCATGCAGATACTCATCCAGGCCGGTATTTTTGAAGGCGCTGGAAAACCGCTTGTCGAAGATTTTTTCGCCCTCCACCGGCGCGACAGCGGAGTGCACCTGCCAGGCGGGGGTGTTGGGCTTGAGTCCGCCCTCCTCGTCCTCATTGTGGCGCACGTAGATGACC
This sequence comes from uncultured Clostridia bacterium, assembly GCA_937934775.1. GTDB lineage: Bacteria > Bacillota > Clostridia > Christensenellales > Aristaeellaceae > JAEZHK01. The sequence continues at coordinate 26,699 of CALGYL010000194.1, read as the reverse complement.
TCCACGCCCTTCTCTCGGGCGCGGCCGGCCAGCGTCCGGATCTCCTCCAGCAACTCCTTCTCCCGGTATGGATGGGAATCGATCAGCATCTTCTGAACATCCACCACGAGCAGCGCAACGTCCTTCATGGTTCGCACCTCCACACGCATTTCACTTGGTAAAGTATACCACAACTTGCGCGGTAGGAAAACGGTCGGCCCTCATCTGGTGAATTTCACCTTGTTGGGTTGACGGTACATTCCGCCTTGGAAACCATCCTGCCACCGCAGCCTGAGGAACATTTTTCAGCTTTCCGCCCTTCGGAGGTAGCGCCGGGTATAGGGGCAAACCTCAATGCACTTGCCGCAGATCGTAGCTTCCTTCCCAAACCGCTCCAAGGAAAGTTTTCGGGCGGTGTCCCGGCAACCGGGCGCGTCCATCAGATGATCGCGCGCCATTCCGGCGCTCCAGATTTTTCCCTTCAGTGCCCGCGCCGGGCAGTGAAGGACGCACTCTGAGCAGTCCCCGCAGCTGGACGCTTCCACCGGCAGGGCGGTTTCCAGCGGCGCGTCGGTCAAAACCGACGACAATCGCAGCGCCGAGCCGTATTCCTTTGTCACCAGCAGCGCGCAGCGCCCGATCCAGCCCAGACCCGCGCGGGTCGCCACCGTTTTATGGGGCAGAAGCGTCCGGGTATCGTCCAGTTTGACGACGGATTTTGTGGTCTGGGCGGCGGCCCGGTACCCAAGGCCCGTCAGGTATTCCGCGCCCGCCGTGACGATCCGGTCGAGCCGGGCGTTGAGCTCGTTGTATGTCTCATAATACCCGAGGTTCGGCCCGTCCTCGATCGAGCGGACGATCTCAGGCGGCAGCTTGACGGCCACGGAGACGCCAAACGGCATTCCAGCCTCCGGCACCGCGCGCAGATCCGCAAAGCCTACCAAATCCGCGCCGTTCTCCCGGAGCAGCGCTGAGAGCGTTTCGTTCAGACTGTTCAAAGTTTCGCATCTCCTTCCGGATGATCCTTCTCCGCTTGTGTCGCCTTCATATCCTCCAGCATTCCAAGCAGACCTAGTATACCAGCGCGAAGTATGGGTCAACGCGTACAGCGAAAACGTCGTTAGGTTCCTCTTGCGCCCACGATTCGGATCCATAAAGGAATTATTCCGGGTACCGCAGCACCCGGCGCATGCCGTCCCGGGCGATGTCCGTAAGGGGAAAGACCAAACGCGGGCTGTCCAGATACTGCTCCGGGTCCGGCAGCGCCGGGCTGAAGTGGGTCAGCAGCAGCGTCTTCGCTCCCGCCTTCGCGGCGAGACACGCGGCGTCCTCAAAGGTCATGTGGCCGTACAGAGCCGCTTTTTCCGCCTTGTCACGCTCGGCGTAGGTGCCCTCCAAGATCAGGAGATCCACGCCCGCCGCATGCCGCCAGATTGTATCCATCGGCCGCGTATCGGTGCAGTAGACCAGTTTGAGCCCCTTTCGCGACGCTCCCAGCACCATGTCCGGCGTAAAGGCGCGCCCGTTCGCTTCCACCCGCTCGCCCGCCTGCAGACGCCGCCACAGCGGCGCGGGGATGGCCAGCGCCTCGGCTCTGGCCCGGTCGAACTTGCCTGCGCGGTTTACCTCTATCACGCAGCCATAGCAGGGCAGCACATGCCCCAGTTCAATGAGGGTCAGGCGCGCATCCTGAAAGAGAACTGAAAGCTCCGGCCCGGCCGCTTCGATGAACCGGAGTTCGTAGGGCAGCTCCGGCGCGATCACCCGGAGACAGCGCACGACCCGCTCCAGCCCTGCCGGGCCGATCAGTTCCACCGGTTTCACCCGGCCCATGGTGCCCATCGTCAGAAGAAGCCCCGGCAGGCCCGCGATGTGATCCGCGTGAAAGTGCGTAATCAGGATCGAATCAATCTTCGCCATGCTCCAGCCGGACGCCCGAACGGCCACCTGTGTGCCCTCGCCGCAGTCGATCAAGAGCAGCCGCCCGTTTCTTCGCACCAGCACGGACGCCAGCCGCCGGTCCGGCAGCGGCATCATCGCGCCGGTTCCAAGAAAATGAACCTCCAGCATCCGGGCGCCTCCTTGAAAATCCATACGCAAAATGCAGCGGCAATAAAGGTGGTAATAAAAAAGCGCGGCGGGCGGAGGACATTCGAACCAGTTCGCCGCCGGCGCGTTGAACGAACGTCCGCTAGACGGGAGGTAACGCGAAGCGCCGCGTGAAGAACTTCGCTGACGTCAAAGAACCTGTGACGATCGCGGTTTATTCCACGCGGCGCTTTTCCTGTGCCTTGGCGGCGGATTCAATGATCTTCAGACCGCGTTTCACATGAATCCTTCCGGATTACCTGGGGCTGAAACGCCGGTTGATGTGCCTGCCGTTTTGACTGCCATCCTCCTGATCCTTTCGCTTCGGACCAGGGGAAGCAATCCCCGGCTTCGATCCCCCGATGCGCTGCGAGCCATCCGTCCGGTTTCGATCCGTTCGGCTGGAATTCCACGGTTGCGCGCTCCTTCTCGGTTCTCCGCCCGCCACCTGGGCGGACGGCCGGGGCTGCGATTCTCCCCGAGATTGTCCGCCTGCCGCCGGGAAAGGCCGCCTCTTGCTCGGCTCTTGCAGCGGCTGGCCCTGCCGGTTCAATTTCGTCGGCATGGGCGTTCTGGCCTTGGGCTCCGAGGGGGTGAATACTTCCATCGGCCAGGGGCTTTCCTGCGTGGGGATGCGCTTTCCGATCAGCGCCTCGATTTCACCCAGGTATTTCATTTCGTCGATGCAGCAAAAGCTGATGGCATCGCCTTCCAGCCCCGCGCGGCCGGTGCGGCCGATGCGATGAATGTACACTTCCGGCTCGTTGGGCAGGTCATAGTTGAACACATGAGAAAGGCCGACGATGTCGATGCCGCGGGCGGCAATGTCGGTGGCCACCAGCGCGCTCAGTCTGCCCTCTTTGAACTGATTCAGCGCGTCCTGCCGGGCGGACTGGGACTTGTCACCGTGGATGGCCATCGCCCGGATGCCCGCCTTGTCCAGATCCTTCACCACGCGGTCCGCGCCGTGGCGGGTGCGCGCGAAGATCAGAGCGTTCTCAACTTCCGGTTGACTGAGCAAATGGGCCAGCAGGAGCTTTTTGTTGCCCTTGTCCACATAGTACAGCACCTGGCGGATGCTGTCCACGGGGCGGGTGACGGAATCCACCTTCACAGTGGAGGGATTGTCCAGAATCTTGAGCGCCAGGTTCTCGACTTCCTTGGGCATGGTGGCGGAGAAGAACAGCGTCTGCCGTTTTTCGGGCAGCCGCGCGATCACCCGCTCAACGTCTCGGATGAAGCCCATGTCCAGCATGCGGTCGGCCTCGTCCAATACGAAGATCTCAATGGAATCCAGGTGGATATAGCCCTGACCGATCAGGTCGTTCAGGCGGCCGGGCGTTGCGATCATGATGTCTACGCCGCGCTGCAGCTGCGCGGTCTGGGGCTGCTGACTCACACCGCCAAAGATGACCACCGGCACAAGTGAAAGCCGCCGGGCGCCGTAGTCGAGAAAGCTCTCGTAAATCTGCATCGCCAATTCGCGGGTCGGCGTCAGGACCAGCGCCCGGATGGGGCGCACGCCATGGGCCGCGGGCCGCGGATTCTGCGCGAGCCGCTGGAGGATGGGCAGCGCGAAGGCCGCCGTTTTGCCGGTTCCCGTCTGGGCGCAGCCCAGCACGTCCTTGCCCGCCAGAACCAGCGGGATGGTTTCCTGTTGGATGGGTGTGGGGGTTTCATAGCCGGATTGTCTGACCGCGCTGAGCAGCGGAGGGATCAGTTTCATTTCTTGAAAGGTCATATACTCTTCCTGTCTGAATTAGATTCTTACTATAGTATACCACGTTTTTAGGCCGGGATTGGGGGAATCCAGGTGAACATTTGATTACGCGCCGACCATGATGCGTAAAGGCGCGCTACAGATACAGCCTTTTCCGGATGCTCTCCTTGATTTTCGGCTTGCGCTCGATGATCCGGAGCACCGCGCTGGACGCGGCCAGCGGCACCAGCGCGTACAATGACCACTCAAGCCGGATGGATTTCAGGACCCACAGGTCGATCAGCCCTTCCAGCCCGGTCAGGACAGCCGCGCCGATGAGCACCACCAGCGAAGCCATGTCCAGAGGCGGCATGCTGAGCCGGCGGCAGATGTACACGCTGAGCATCGCGCCGCCGCCCGATAGAAGCGTCAGCGGAAGGGCCAGCGCCTTGTACCAGTCCCAGCCACCAGTCAGAAAAGCGATCAGCATCAGGTACAGCGCCGAGGACGCGGTGTCTACCGCGATGTAGACATACGGGCGCTTGATATCCAGTGACATCGGTAAAAGAACCCAGCAGTAGACCAACGCACACGCGCCCAACACGTACATGGACCAGGTCACGCGCAGATTGATGGCCAGATCGCACACCAGCACCGCCAGCATCGGGATCACTAGAAAAATGGATGCCAGCTGCGCGCCATACTGGCGGTCAATGTGGGGCGGCACCACCTCAAGCCGCTCGGGATAAGGGCGCTCGTCCGGTTCCCGCCACGCATGGTTCGGGTCGAGGACCGGCGTCTTGCACAGCGGGCACTTCTCCTCGGAGGGCGCCAGTTCCACACCGCAATGCACGCAATATGACATATCCATCACCTCTGATTGCTTTCCACCCGTACGGGAATGCCCATTTTAACCAGCGTCGTAAAGAAGGCCCGCTCGATGAACGCCTCGCGGATGCTTCTGGAAAAGGTGATGTGCAGAAACCCGCCATAGCTGACGCAGGCGCTGATGACCGGGTTTTGGAAGGGCACACCCAGAAGGAAGTCGATCCGGGAGACGAAGGGACGCATCGGCTCGGGAAGCGTTACCTCGCCGAGGTTTGATAGCGTGGTGGTGCAGTACCGGTCGCCCTGGAGTTTAAACATCGTCTTGAGAAACGGCGCCTTGATGAACAGCGGCATCGCGCGGATCACCGGGTTCCGCTCCGCGTTGACATTGGCCGACATGCGGGCGTTCAGACCCTTTTCGGAGATCTCGAGGCCCAGCGTATGCTTGACCTCGGTGAGAATCTCCTCGAAGGTGTACTGGCCGTATTCGCTGTTCACGCCAACGTTCAGGTAGGACGCGAAGTTCCGAAGCGTTTTGGAACCGTAGAACCTTCGCAGGTTGACCGGGATCATGACCTTGATGGGCAGGCGGCCCTTGCGCTTGTCGGGGTCGCTCTGCTGAATCTGATGGTAGCACAGAACCAGCACCGACGTGAGAAACGCCGTGACGCTGACACCGTAGCTCTTCGCCTTGGCCACCACGTCCTGCGTCGGGAGGATGCCCGTGGTGATGTTCAGAAAGTGGCTGCGGTCGGGCGTACCGGAGATGTGATAGGCGGGCTTCTCCCGGCGGCTGCGGCCCGCGCTGCGGGCGTACTTGAGGAAGCTGTCCTCCATCTCCTCCGGGCTGGGCGCGTCGCGGCAGTCGAGCACCGGCCCGCCCGCGGGGATGCGCACGCCTTTCTTAAGCCGGAGATACTCCGCCGCCAGCGTCGTCAGAAAAATCAGCGCCCCGTTTCCGTCGGTGAGCGCGTGGAAGAACTCCACCGCGATGCGGCAGCCGTGGTAGCGGATCCGGTACAGAAACCGCCCGTTTTCCCGCAGATCCATGCGCACCAGCGGGTTGCCCACATCCCGTTGCAGCTCGGGCTCGCCCTCCATGCGCTCCAGATAGTACCAGAACATGCCCCGGCGCAGCCGACAGGAGAACGTTGGAAAGCGCTTGAGCACCGTGCGCTGCGCCTTGGCCAGGACGATTGGATCGATGGGCTCCGTCAGCGTCACGGACAGGCGGAACATAGCCGCCCAGCCGCGCGTCCGGGATGGCGGGTAAATCTTCGCCGCATTGTCCAGTTTAAGCCACGCGGGGATGTCCCCGCCACCGGTTTTCGCCATGAGCCGTCTCCCCTATTGTTCCTCAGTCACATAGTCCCGGATGCGCGCAATCGCCGCCTTCGCCTCCGGAATCCCGTAGAGCACATAGGCATGCCACATGCCGTCTTCCACGTGCAGTTCGCATCCGCAGCCATGTTCCTCCAGTTTCCTGGCCAGTTCAGTGGAGTCGCCCAGCAGAATTTCATCCGACCCCACAAAGATCAGCGAAGCGGGCAGGCCCGCCAGATCCCCATACAGCGGAGAAACCGTAGGCTCGTCCACAAGCTCCCCGGCGTACAGGGAGGCGCTGTACTTCAGCCCTTCCACGCTGAGCACCGGGTCCGCCGATTCCCCTTCGGCGGGGTAGCGGTCCTGGGCCATCGTCAGATCCGTCCAGGGAGACATCGCGATGATGCGCCCCGGCTGGGGCAGGTCCAGTTCCTTGAGCCTCAGACACAGGCAGTAGCACAACCCGCCGCCCGCCGATTCGCCCGCCAGCAGGATGTTCTCCGGCGCGGTTGTCGCGAGCACCCGGCGGTAAGCCGCCAGCGCATCCTCCAGCGCGGCTGGGTACGGGTATTCCGGCGCCAGGCGGTAGCCCACGCACAGCACCTTCAGGCCGGTTGCCTCCGCCAGCACACCGCCAAAGCCCTTCGCATAGGAAAGGCAGCCCGCGGTGTACGCCCCGCCGTGGAGGTACAGGACGACCTTGTCCGATCCGGACGCCTCCTGATCCTTCGGAACAGCCCACGCCGCTTCGAATTCCTCAAACGGTTCCTCCACGTAGGAGACGCCGCTCGCCAGTGCGGTGGCACCCAGGAGGCCCAGCGCATCCTGCAACATACGCGCAGCTTTGAGATCCATGCGTTTGAGCAGCGGGTTAAGCAGCATAATCTGCGCGTGCATGAGGCTTGATACCAGCTTGGGCATGTTTGATGTCCTCTTATGAAATTATTCCACACTCACTATAGCACACTTTTGAGGAATCTACAAATGCAATGCGTTCCAGACACACTCGTTCCCGGCGTCTATTACCGGGAACGAGTGTACCGCCACGAATCTGCTATTTATATGAATTATCATTCGGGCGAGCGGCTGGAGCAACACCGCGCAAAGAGCGTGGTATTGCCCTAGAGCGTCACGCCGTTTTTGAAGATGGCAATCTGCCGCTCGCCGCGGGCTTCGTTTCGCGTCCCGGCGCCGGAAGCCACGTCCAATACCAATCGAAGCAGTCTTCGCGCCTCCCCGTCGATCGGCGCGCCGTCCGCCAGCGGGCTCGCGTCAAAATCAATCCAGTTCTTTTTATGGGCGGCGAGCCGGGCGTTGGAGGCGATCTTGACCGTCGGTGCCGGCGCGCCCAGCGGCGTTCCTCGTCCGGTGGTAAACAGGATCATCTGCGCGCCCGCGGCCGTCAGCGCCGTGGCGGCGCAGATGTCGTTGCCTGGCGCGCTTACAAGCGTCAAGCCCGCTTTGCGCCGCGCTTCCGCGTAACCCAGCACGTCCGAGACGGGGCCGGTTCCGCCCTTCTGGGTGCAACCCAAGCTCTTTTCCTCCAGCGTGGTGATCCCGCCCGCCTTATTGCCGGGGGACGGGTTTTCATAAACAGGCTGGCCGTAGGATTCAAAATATCGCTTAAAGCCGTTGATCATGTCCACGGTCTTCTGAAACAGCGCCTGCGTTTCGCAGCGGTTCATGAGGAGCGTCTCCGCGCCAAACATCTCCGGCACTTCGGTCAAAAGCGCCGCGCCGCCCGCCGCGCAAACGCCGTCGGACACAGCGCCTAGCAGCGGATTGGCCGTGATGCCCGAAAGGCCGTCGGAACCGCCGCACTTGAGCCCGATCACAAGCTTGTCGAGGCCCTGCTCCGTCCGTTCGTCGCCTTGCATAACCTCCGCGATCCCGCGGATCAGGGAAAGCCCTTCCTCCAGTTCGTCCTGCGCGTCCTGCACGTTCAGAAAGCGCACGCGTTCTTCGTCCACCGGCCCAAGCGCCGCCCGGAACGACGGAATACTGTTGTTCTCGCAGCCCAGCCCCAGCACCAGCACGCCGCCCGCGTTGGGGTGGCACGCCAAACGGGCGAGGATTTTTTGAGTGTTTTCGTGATCCTCCCCCAACTGACTGCAGCCGTAGGGGTGCGGGAACGCGTACACGGGAACGCCAAACTCGGCGTTTGCCCGCCTGGCCAGCGCCTCCGCGGTGCCATTGACGCAGCCCACGGTCGGTAGAATCCAAAGCTCGTTCCGGATGCCGACGGAGCCGTCCGCCCGGGCGAAGCCCATGAAGGTTCCGGAAAAAGGCGCGACCGCCCGGCGCGGGGTGGGATGCCAGACGTACTCCAGCACCGAATCCAGATTGGTCGCCAGGTTGTGGGTATGCACCCACGCGCCCTTCGGGATGCCCCGCGCAGTGTGACCGATGGGCATGCCGTATTTGAGCACGGCTTCGCCCTTTGCAACGTCCCGGAGCGCCATCTTGTGCCCGGCGGGGATTTCTTCAACCGCCCGGACGCCCAGCGCGGTTTCGCCGGGGCAGACCGCCTCAACGGCCACCGCCACGTCGTCAGCCGGATGAATCCGGATCATCCGCCCGCTCACAACGCCACCCCGAGGTACTACGGCGCGTTTTCATATCAGATGTGCTGAAAGATCGCCCGGAGGGATTCGTCGTCCGCGGGATATTCGCCGTTTTCCACCCAGCCGCCCAGGAGATCGCACAGGATGCGCCGGAAGTACTCGTGGCGCGGATAGCTGATAAAGGAGCGGGAATCGGTCAGCATGCCGATAAACCGGCTCAGAAGGCCCACGCCGGCCAGCGCCTTCATTTGCTCCAGCATGCCCTCTTTTTGATCCAGGAACCACCAGGCGCTGCCGAACTGGATCTTGCCGGGCGTTCCCCCCTGAAAGCAGCCCGCCACCGCCGCGAGGGCGTAATTGGCCGCCGGGTTCAAGGTGTAGAGGATGGTTCTGGGCAGCGCGCCCTTTTGCTCCTGGGCGTTGAGAAGCCCCGCAAGCTTCCCGGCGACGGACGCGTCCGAAATCGCGTCAAAGCCGGTGTCCGGGCCGAAGCGGCCAAACATGCGGTGGTTGACGTCCCGGAGCGCGCCGATATGGTACTGCTGCGCCCAGCCGCGCGTGTGATACATCCCGCCCAGCGCGATCAGGAGCGCCGTACGGTAATGCGCAAGCGCTTCCGGCTCCACCTTCTCCCCGCAAAGGCCGGAGGCGAGGGCCTGATCCGCCTTCTGCATGTCCACCTCCGCGAAGGGCATGCTGTCCAGCGCGTGGTCGGACAGGCGGCAGCCCGCCCGATGGAAATGCTCGACCCGCTTTTCAAGCGCCGCGATCACATCCTCCGTCCGGGCGATCCGGACACCCGACGCTACGGAAAGCCGCGCAATGTACTCTGGAAAACCCGCGCGCTCCGCGTTCAGCGCCTTGTCCGGCCGGAAGGCGGGCAGAACCTTGACGGAAAAGCTCGTATCCCGCGCGATGGCGAGGTGGTACTCCAGCGCATCCACCGGATCGTCGGTGGTGCATAAGAGCCGCACACCGAACCGCTCGATCAGCCCCCGCGCGCGGAACGCGTCGGTTTCAAGCAGCGCGTTTGCCCGCGCCCAGACAGCGGGGGCGGATTTTTCGCTCAACGGTTCCTCGATGCCGAACACCCGCTTCAGCTCCAGGTGCGTCCAGTGGTACAGCGGATTCCCGATCAGGCGCGGCATCACCCCGGCGTAAGCCAGAAACCGCTCGTAATCCCCGGAGGTCCGGATGAACTCGTTGTCATAGCCAAAAGCGCTCAACACCCGCCACTTGTAGTGGTCGCCGCCCAGCATCAGGTGACCGAGGTTCCGAAAGCGAATATTCTCCGCAATCTCGCCGGGCGACAGGTGGCAGTGGTAGTCGATGATGGGCATGTTTTCCGCAAAATCGTGGTACAGATGCCGCGCCGTCGGCGTCGACAGGAGGAAATCCTCGTCCATGAACGGCTTCATTGTCATCGCTCCCAATTGCTGTCGATGGGAACCCCCGCCGGGAAGGCGGCGTTCGGCCCAAGAAATACCTGGACCGCGCCGGTCAGCCGGGCAATGTCCTCACCCCAGAGGCCCTCATCCCCAAGGACCGCCCGGACGGATTCCCGCCGCATCGCCTCAATCACCTTCGCCTCGTCGGATACGTCCATCGTCCGGTACATCTCAATCAGCTTGGCCAGCGAGAACACAAGGCGCTCGGGCAGCCTTCCAAACCGCTTCTCATATTCAAGAATGGAGGGCATTAGCCGCACCCGGAACTTTGCCACCGAGTTCAGCGAGATCGCGCGCCATTCGTGCCGGATGTAGGGATTGGAAAAGCGCCGGAATACGTCCTCGGCGTAGGCGGCAAGCTCCTCCCGGGGCATGTCCAGCGTCGGGAGAATTTCGTCGTACACCACCCCGCGCAGAAAAACGCCAAGGCGCGGATCGGCCATCGCCTCCCCGACCGTTTCAACGCCCGCGAGCCGCGCATATCCCACGGTGGCGGTGTGCGCGCCGTTTAAAATGCGCACCTTGCGGACGCGGAAGGGTGTCAGATCCCTCACCCAGCGCACATTGAGGCCGATTTGATCAAACGGCAGTTCCCGCGCGAGGGCCGGATCGCCCTCGATCACCCACAGGTGGTAGGTCTCGCTGCAGTTGACCAATTCGTCCTCGTAGCCCAGACCGAGGGTCTCGCCCTTCGGAAAACCGGTCACGATGCGGTCGACCAGCGTGTCGCAGAAACAGTTTTCTTCTTCCACAAAGCGCAAAAACGCTTCGTCCAGCGCCCACTCCCCCGCGTATCGCAGTACGAGTCGCTTCAGGGTTTCGCCGTTACGCTCGATCAGCTCGCAGGGCAGCAGCGCGAAGCCGGGCAGCCCCAACTGATAGCGCCGGTAGAGCAGTTGGGTCAGACGGGCGGGAAAGGACAGGGCGGGGATCTGAACCGAGCGGTCGTCCGGTTCATAGCGGATGCCCGACTCGGTGGTGTTGGAGACGATGAAGCGGAAGTCCGGGTTTTCGGCCAGCTTCAGGAAACCTTCGTAATCCTCGCCCAACCTGACGCAGCGGGAGATGATGTCGATGGGTGTGACGAACACGCCTTCCGCGCCCCGGGCGATGTGGGTGTACTGGCCGTTTTGCCGGGTCAGAAGGTCGCTCGCGCCCTGCCCTGTGGACTGTACGACGACCACGGAGCCATCGTACACCCCCGCGTCAACCGCCTTCTGCAGCATCCAGTCGAAAAAGCCGCGAAGAAATCTGCCGCTTCCAAACTGAATCACCGTCTCCCGGCGAAACTTTTTCGGGATCACAGTATCGATGCGCGCCATGCGCTCACCTGCTCTTTCCGCGGCTGGTCACCGGCATGCAGCCTTCGATGACGCCGCCGCGCATAATGTATATCTGTTCATGCAGATTGACTGTCGTGCAGCCGTGGCCGGGGATCGCCCGCAGGCGGTCGCCCACGCGGCAGGGTTTTTCCGGGTCAGCCGGGAAGGCGGCGTGCTCCTCGCTCATAGAGACCAAAGCGCCGGGATACGCCTCGTAGACCGGCGCGCCCTGATCGGTTGCGCAACTCTTCATTCCCGCGTCGGTCACGACGCGTTCGCCGGACGTACTGACCACCGTCGCATAAATGAAAAGCGCCTGCCGGAAGCCCGGGTTCAGCCGGGCGTAGGCCGCGTCCATGAGCAGATAGCTGCCCGCCTGGATCTCGGTATACACGCCGCCACGGCGTTTGAATTCGACGGTTCCGGTGCTCACGCCGCTGACTTCCTTGACGGATACAAAGTGATCGGTCAGATACGCGATCATCTCCCGGAGCTTCTGCTCGACCGCCTCTGCCTCCCGCCGGCGTTTCTCCCGGTCCTCCTCATGGGACAGGTTGCCGGCGTAGGCCTGGATGCCCTCGAAGGAAAGCCCCGGCGAGGCAATCACCGCCTGGGCCAGCCGCAGAAACGCCTCTTTCGTCCGGGCGCCGCAGCGCTTCATGCCCGCGTCGTACTCGACCAGACAGTGAAGAGTCGTCCCCGCCGCTTCCGCCGCCCGGGAGAGGGCGCGCACGTTGTCAAGGTCATCCACGCAGACGGTCAGGCGGCACTGGCCGGCAAGGGTCGCAAGGCGCGCGATCTTGGCGGGGTCCACGATCTGGTTGGCGATCAGGATGTCGCCGATCCCCGCCTGCGCCAGGTCCTCCGCTTCCCCGAGCTTGGCGCAGGTGATGCCCTTCGCACCCGCCTCCATCTGCCGCCAGGCCAGGTCAACGCACTTGTGGGACTTGTAGTGTGGCCTGAGCGCGATGCCTGTGCCTTCCAGCAAGGCTTGCATCGCACGGATGTTCTCCTCCATCACGTCCATGTCCAGAACCAACGCGGGCGTTTCCAGCTGTTCTGCCTTCATGCGCACTCCCCCCTTTGATCCGCTTCCCGCGGTCGAAACCATACGGCGCGCCATCGTCCGGAGCGCCGCATTCGCATTTTCATGTTCAAGCTCCGTTGCGCGCTACCGCAGTACGCGGCCGCTGCCGTCTCCGTCCGCCAGAACGCGCACCTCGTCCAGCGAGGCGTGGCCAAAGTCGCCCTCGACGGAATGCTTGAGCGCCCCCGCCGCCACCGCGAATTCAATCGCCCGAAGCGGCTCGTATCCGCTGAGGCAGGCGTAGATTAGCCCGGCGGCAAAGCTATCGCCGCCGCCGACCCGGTCCACAATGTGCAGCGCGTACTTGCGGGAGAAATGACATTCTCCGCCGTCCAGCAGCATGCCCGCCCACAGGTTATCGCTGGCCGACAGCGATTCCCGCAGGGTGATGCCCACCTTCTGAAACCCAAACCGCGCCGCGAGCTGCCGGGCGACGCTTTCATACGCCGCCCGTTCCCCCGCGCCGTTTTCCGCCGCGCGAATGCCGAAGAGGTCCGCCGCCTGCCCCTCGTTTGCGATCAGCACGTCCACAAAGGGCATCAGGCCGGTCATCACCTGTCCAGCCCGCTCCAGGCTCCACAGGTTCTTCCGATAGTTGAGGTCGCAGGAGACGGTGCATCCGGCTTTCTTCGCCGCTTCCAACGCGTCCCGAAGGATTGCCTCTAAATTGCCGCCCAGAGCGGGCGTGATGCCGCTGAAGTGGAACCAGTCCGCGCCGGAGAGGATCCCCGCCCAGTCGAAGTCGGACCGGTCCGCAGTGGCGATAGCCGAACCGGCGCGGTCGTAGAGCACCTTTGAGGGCCGCTGGCTGGCGCCCTTTTCGCAGAAGTAAAGCCCCGCACGCTCGCCGCCGCGCACAATCAACCGGGTGTCCACGCCGAAGGCGCGAAGGCCGTTGACCAGCAGCTGGCCGATCTCATGGGCGGGCAGTTTGGTGACAAAGGCCGCGTCCACGCCGAAATTGGCCAGCGACACCGCCACGTTCGCCTCGCTTCCGCCCGGCGCTGCCTGAAAGCCAGACGCCTGCACAAAGCGGTTGTACCCTTCCGGCGCAAGCCTGAGCATGATCTCCCCGAATGAAATGACCCGCATGCTTCTTCCTCCCGCATCGAGCGCACGCCCCGGCTCAGTCTGAACGCCGCCTTTCGCCGTAGTTCAGGGCGAGCTTGGCGTAGAAATCCTCCATTGTCAGGCGAACGTCCACCGTGTGGTACACCCGGATCGGCCGGTAGCCCTGATCGTGCAGGTAGCGCATGTCAGGCGCAACGCGCGGCGCGGGCCGCAGCGTATAGTTTCTGCGCTGCTTGTCCTCCAGAAGCAATGAGACGGTGGGCTGGTCGCCGAGACACCAGCTCTCGCCGTGGGGCCAGCGGAGAGCCTCGCCCATTCGATCGTTCAGCTCCACCATCTGCCGGAACAGGTACGCCCCCAGCGCCCCGCAGGGCACGACGCGGTATTCCAACTCAGCCAGCGTGACGTTTACCTGTTTGTACACGTCCCGCGGCACCTGCCAGAGCGCAGCTTCCGACTGGAACACGGCGTTCGCCGCGTGGATGTCGTTCATCAGGTTGAATTCCTCGCCGCCCTCGGGCCACGCGCCGCCGCCAATCCAGATCGCGGTCAGCCGTCCCGCGATGCGGGGCTCCAGAAGAAGCGCGCACGCAAGGTCGGTAATCGCGCCCTGAAGCGCGACAAACAGCGGGCGCTCATCGTCCCGCATGGCCTCCCGGATGATCAGCCGCGCACCCTCCGAGTCGATGGGCGTCGTCTCACCCTCCATGGGCTGAGGCGCGCCCAGCACAACCGGGTATCGTCCTTCCAGCCCCATCAGTTCCAGCACACGCCCGATCTCCTCGTAGCTGGCCTTGTTGGTGTTGCCCTTGCCGTAGCGCGCGTTGCCCAGTTCAAAGTGGCCCGCGACGATGCCGCGCACGTCAAACATGGGCGTCATCAGGTGATGCGCCAGCGCGAACTGGTCGTCGGCCTCATTTTTGCAGTCGGTGTGTACGATCACGCGCACTTGTTTTGGATAGGGCACGGAAAATGAAAGCGGCATGGGAAATCCTCCGGCGTTCATTGGCGCATCCGGAATCATCTGGCGGCGGAGGGCCGCCCGGAAGCGTCGGGATACTTGATATTTGACCGGCCTTCAGGACGCCGGCTTCGCAAGCCCGCGTTTTTCCACCGGGGCTTTCGGCGTCTCGCTGGGTTCGCCCTTTTTTTCATGCTTCTTGCAATACATCAGCCAGTCGACACGCCGGATTAGGTCGTCCACCCGGCAATCCGATGTCTGCCGGAACATCTCCGCGCCGATGCTGCAGGTCAAGGCATAGGGCTTGCCGGAGGTGCGATTGTACAGCGCCAGCTCGGAATCAATCCTTGCGGTCACCGCCTCCAGGCTTTCCTGAGAATCTACGTTGATCAGGATGGCGAATTCATCGCCGCCCACGCGGGCGATGGCGTCGCCCTTGCGCAGCACCCGCTTCGCGGTCTCCGCAAACACCCGGATGGCATGATCGCCTTCCGAGTGCCCGTAGCGGTCGTTGATGGCCTTGAATTCGTCAATGTCGGCGTAGAGGAGGCCAAAGAGCCTGCCGCTGTCGCTCTGCAGCAGTTGGCCGATATAGTATTCAAAGGAGCCTCGCGTCCAGGCCCCGGTCAGGCTGTCCGTCTGCGCCATGCGTTCCTGCAGAAACAGGTACATAACGATCAGTCCGCCCGCGCTGCAGGACCACATCAGAAGCGGCCCGTAGAAAATGCCCTGCAAAAGCCCTCCGACCATCGGCATCAGGCAAAACAGCATCAGAAAAAGAAACTCCTGCTGGAGCAGTTTTTTGCGTCTGTGAAGCAGCAATAAAAACCCCAGCAGCAGGTACATATAGGATATGACCAGCGCGACGATAAAGAGCGGCCCGCGGTGATACACCCCGTTTACGTCAATGTAGAAGATCCAGTGAAAAAACGGCGACAGAATCGACAACACCGCGTTGAACGCCACAGGGATCAGGTGCGGCCATCTCGCCTTCATGTCGCGCACGCTGGTGCGCTCGGTCAGTGTCTTGGCCAGGAGAAACCAATAATAGGTCAGGATCGGCGGCACCGCGAACAGGAATACGTGCATGATGTTGGATAGCACGTTGAGCCAGACCGAGGGATGCCCGTTGATGAAGCAGGTGGCGGCTTCAAACAGCAGCGCCGTGATGATCATCGCGCAGCCGTAGAAGAACAGACGGTTAAAGGCGTCCGCCTTGTCCAGCCGGCGGTATGCGATGTAATAGACAATCGACAAAAGCGCCGCTGCGACAAAGTCAACGTCGACGCGCAGATACGTGTCCACTCATCGCACCTCCCATGCGGACGGATGGCGCGGGCCGTCCTCCGTTTAAATGTGCCGTCATCCCATTATAATACAGTTTGCATGCGATGCGTAACGCTTTTTTCAAATGGAAACCGTATAATTATCCTTTCTTTTCATGCGTTTACTGTTTTGACGCCTGGATTCACAGAGATGCGCCCCGCGCCAGTCGTCTGCGGCCGATTCGTCAGGCAACGATGGCCTTGCCCGCAAGCACCGCAAGGATACCGAGAATCAGGCTGAGCGCCATGTACGCAACGCTCATCCACAGTTTCCCATTGCCCATCAGATTGGTGGCTTCCAGCGCAAACGTGGAAAAGGTCGTAAACCCGCCGCAGATGCCAATCCGGAGGAAGGTCATCAGATTTGTGTCGATCCCCTCGTACCTCGCGGTCAGGCCCGCAAGGATCCCGATCAGAAGCGAACCCAGAACGTTGATGGCGAGGGTGACGACCGGAAAGGCGGTTTTCTCAGAAACGGGAATCAGCGTCATCAGATAACGGCAAACGGTGCCCAGAAACCCTCCGATGCCCACGACGATGCAAGCGCGCATGCTGGTCCTCCAAAATATGACGCAAGCTGACGGCCTTTGGGAGTCATCAGCTTTACTAAGGTATGGGGCAAGCCCGGGGCGTGTTTCATCCCCACTATACGATACCGCCGGGCGAAGCGATTTTCAAGCCGTCCCGGCAAAAAATGCGAAATATAACGTTGCGCTATTCTTCCCGCATTTTACATGCCACAGTTGACAGACTGGTTTTTTTTGCTATAGTGGTGTCAAGGCACGGGGCGGGCGCTCAGTCCGCCCATTCGCGCCACCAGAAAGGGAGGCTTGGCATGAAGCGCTCCATACTCGCGCTCATCGGTTCCCTGGTCGGCTCCATATACCTGATCTACCAGGGCTACGCCCTTTGGCGGACGGTCAGCCCGCGAATGCTACAACTGCAAGTGGCGGGCTATGAAATCCGTCTGGCCATCCTGCTGCCCGCGATCGCCCTGACAGGCATCGCCGTTCTCCTGAACTGGATCGCGTTCGCGTCGATCCGCCGGGGCGCCGCGCTGGCGGCGGCGATCCTGTTCTGCGCATCGGCGCCGTTTACCCCGCAGCTGTACTCGATCCCGCTGGCGCTCGCACTTTTTGCGCTGGCGAACTTTTTCCTTCCACGAACACAGAGACGGCAAGCGGACCATGCAAACGCGGCGGATGATCCCGCGCTGGATCTACTAAACGAAACGCTCCCCGAGATGGACGACCCGGACGCGCTTATGGATGCGGATCTGCCGGATGATCTGGACGACGGGGGCGATTTGCCGGACGAGGACGACCTTGAACCGGAGGCGGACGATGATTTGGGCTTGGCAAACGACCCCGCGCTTCAAGATCTGAAGCCCGAGGCGGATCTCCCCCGCGCGGACGGCATGAGCGTTTTCCTTGGCGTTTTCATGGGCCTTGTCGCCCTGTCGCTGGTTGGCATCGTCATCATCGGCCTGATCGGCGTAAAACTGCCGTTCATGCCCTGAGAGTCGCTCAAGGAGACTCGCTGTTTCCGAGACAGACTGCCGCCGAGCCCGAACGCGGCCCGCCGCCCGCAAGCTCGTCTATAGATACCCGCCTTTTTTCAGCCAACCGACCGAAGCGCGCAACCCTTCGACCGACTTTGTCTCGACCACGCAGCGGCAATTTCGCCTTGCCGCCAGCGCCAGCCTTTCGGCAAGATCGATCTCGCCGCCGCCCAGCACCAGATGACAGCGGCCGCCCTCCGCGTCATGGATGTGCATGTGGGCAAGCCTGTCCGCATGCGTGAGGAAGAACGCTTCGTCCACACCGCCCGCGCAGTGGCTGTGGCCGATGTCCAGCGTCAATTGGAAGCAGTCGCACTCCAGAAGCATTTCGATGGCTTCCCGCATAAACGGCTGGAAACTGTCCGTGTTCTCCAGACAGATTTTGACGCCACTCTCCCCCGCCGCCTCGCGACAGGCTTCCCGGAATTCCATCATTCCCTGAAGATACTGCGGCCGGTATTTTTCAAACAGGTGTACCTTTCGGTCGGGCAGTTTGAAGGCGATGCCCTCCGCCATGTGCAGGTTGACCACCGGCGCGCCGATCGCCCGGGCCAGACGGATGGTTTCCATCGCGGTCCTGACATACGCCTCCGCCACGCCGCGGTTGAAGTCAGAGGGGTTAAAATTTTCGTCCAGATGAAACGTGAAGTACAGTTTGTCCGCCGACGCCCGCCGAAGCGCCTCCGCGTTCATACGCTCCACCTGGTAGAGCGGCATATTCATGTTGATCTCAATAAAATCGAGGCCCAGTTCCACGGCCAGCGCCGCGCAGTCCTCGATCGTATCCAGTTCCAGAAGCGTCGGCATGCCGAAATCGATTGGCATCAGGATGGCTCCTTTCAAAGCGCGGCACGTGAAAACCGCGCGGTACTGTGCCAATATACCACCGGGCCGCGCGCATTTCAAGCAAAACGCGTTGCACGGCGGGCGATGTCATTCGATCATGTAGCCATCACACATCTTCGAGAGGGGGATTTTCCGTGAAGTTCACACCCAGAAGAAGGCCGTCCCTCAACAGCATCCTGGGCATCACCCAGTTGAAGCGCCGCATCGCCAAGGCGACGGGCGTCCCAACCACGGCGTCCGGGCGCAAGCGCAAGGCGCTCAACATGCTGACCGGCGGCACGTATGGTAAATACGAACGGGCCCGGGCGGACGCCACCCGTCCGTTCCGGTTCTTCAAGTGGTTGACGGGGAAATAGGGGGGCTTTGCCTACTGCGGAAGCTCCCCGTACCGGGAGTTTCCGCGGTAAAGATAAAACGCGCCGTACCCGTCATTCGTTTCCGGCGGCGTGCGCGCCATGAATGATCATGTCAACGGGGTCCCGTTCTGCTTCCACCGCCTCCGGCGACCTGTGCGCCAGAGGCGAAATTACCGCTGTCTGTGCGTACACCGGCAGCGGTAACTACGCCATCAGTCAGCGCGCCACCCGAAAATTCCGGAGAATTTCGGGCGCACACTGTCTTTTCTCTTCTGGTTTAGAAAACCACCGGTTTACTAAAGCCCCAAAAGCTCCTCTAGGCTGGGAGCGTCCACACCGGCCGCCTACATCGGCTTATCGCAGCACAGCGTCGGCGCCAGCAGCATCGCCATCCAGATTCTGGCGTGCGCGTATTCGTCGCCCAGGATCGAGGTCAAAAGATAACGCACCTGCGGGTTTGGCGCGCAGGAGGCGAGTTGCGCATAGCGGCCAATCGCGCCCAGTTCGCCCTGAATGGCGGTTTCCAC
Source organism: uncultured Clostridia bacterium (assembly GCA_937934775.1). Lineage (GTDB taxonomy): Bacteria > Bacillota > Clostridia > Christensenellales > Aristaeellaceae > JAEZHK01. The sequence goes on along the minus strand of CALGYL010000194.1, from coordinate 7,714 downwards.
ATCGGCGCAAAAATCCCCGGTCGCCGATGGGCAATCCGGCGGGCACGAAATGGGCGGCGGGCAGATCCCCAGCAGCGATGCCTGGAGCCGCGCATGGCCGTATTCGTCCCCGACAATGCTCGTGATGATCTCCTTTAGAATCTCCGAAGGGGCCTCGTTGGCAATCTGCGCGTAAAAGCCGGCGTCGCAGATTTCATCAAGCAACGATTCCTCCAGTTGTTCCCGATAATTATGGCACTTGCAGCATGGCTTCATTGCAATTCTCCTTTTCAAGTCCCCATGACCCTATGCGATTTCGGATTCGTCGCGGGCGCATCGGCGGCCTCGCCGCGCGTTCGCACGTAAAATTGACGAGCACAGATTCGCTCGGCCGCCGCCAACCCGCGGCGCGCCTCAATCCGCTCCTATATACAGTATGCGGTCCGGCTGTTTTCGTCCAATCTCGAAGGGACCTATCCCGCCGATGCCACCGGTCCAGGCCTCCCGGACCGCCGCGTTTTCAATAAAACAATACCCGGCAGACAAAAAAACGCCCCGCGAAGCGTTTTCGCAGGGCGTGAATTCAAGTGAAATCCAAAACCTCGGCGGGCAGGATCACGCCATTTGAAGCTTCCGAAGCTTCGGCGGTTCCCTAGATCTGGGAGTTAAAGATATTTCGCAGATTGTACACCACGTTGGATTCGTCCGCCTTGGTGCTGGACGCCTCGTTGATGTTGCTGAGCGCCGTTAGGCCCGACATGTCCGCGCCGTCACCGTAGCCGATGGTGTGCACCGGAATGGACAGTCCCTGAACCGTGGGCGAAACCTGCTCCAGCGAGAAACCCCGGTTCTGCGCGCCGTCGCTGAGCACGAACAGCATCAGCTTGGCGTTTGGCAGTTCGGCTTTCTTGTCCAGCAACAACTTGATCCCCTCCAGCACCGCGTCGTAGGTGGCGGTACCGCCGCCCGCGGCCAGGTCTTTCACCGCGCCGTTGAAGTAGGCCTTCTGCTTGCCGGTAAATTCGCCGATGGGCAGGTTGACGTACACGCTGTCATCATAGCTGACGAGGCCGACGTAGTTGCCCTCGCCGATGTACTGGGAGGCATTGAGGAGCGACTCTTTCAGCTCTGTCAGGGGTGTGCCGTCCATGCTGCCCGACACATCGGCGACAAAGACCGCCACCACCGGCTGACCGCCGTCCTTGTTCTCCTTCCAGACCTTCTGCGCCGCGAACAGCTGCGCGCCATTCAGGTTGAGCGTCTGGCCCGGGTAATCGTCCAGCGCGTTAAAGCCGTAGCGCTTCGCGTCGGCTTGCGCCTGAGACTGAAGGCAGAAATCGGTGAACATCTTGAGCGCGGCCTTCTGATCCTCCGTAATGCCGCCCATGGCGTAGACAGGGCTGTCGTGCCGGACGCCGAAGGGGGTGAAGACGTAGTCGCTTAGGGTCGGCTCGGATGAGAAGGCCTGATACTCCATGATCATCGCGTCCAGAACGCCCTTCTTAGCGCTTTCGCGCATCTGCGCCGTGGTATACGCAACCGGCGGTACCTGCGCCTGGAAGGCCTGCAACTTTTCCACAGCTTTGGCGCTGAGCGGATCGGCCGGGTCAAAGGCCTGCAGCATGGCCGTCAGGATGTTGAGGCCGGTGGAGCTGGCGTACGGGTTGGTGTAGCCCAGGAGCAGGTTCCCCTCCAACACGGCGTTCAGAATTTTATCCAGCGTCACATCGCCGTACTTCGCGGTAAAATCGGAATACGCCTTTTTGCTCATCAGGATGCCCGCGGTGTTTCCAGCCAACCGCTTTACGGTCAGCTCGTAGGGAACGTTGCTGGCGGTGAGCATTTCCGCCCACAATTCGTTGGTGGGTGAGAACGCGGGGGGAATGTATTTGCCGGTGGTGATGTATTCGGTAGCCAGCCCCGAGGCGATGGGCCGGATGGAAACGGAAACCTTGTGCCCGTTCAGGGCATAGCCCGCTTTGTTGAAGTTCTCCGCCTCCAGGTTCAGCCAGCCGTCCATGTTGGTTCCGGCCTTTTCGGTGGAGGCGACGATTTCCACGTCCACCACGCCGTCACCCGTGACGCTGAGCGGATAGTTGGAGATGTCCGGCAGCTGATCGGCCGCGCTGGTCGTCTCGGTTTCGCTGATGTCCAGCCGGAGCGGCACCGTGCTGACATTCACCTTGGTCAAAAGAGCATTCATCGTTTCATGGGCCTGATCGGCCGTCAGCGTGGTGTTTTCCGAACCGCCGCAGCCCGACAGAATCATTGTCAGCAGTGTCAGAATGAGCGCGAGCGCCGCGTATTTTTTCATTCCCCGGTTCCTCCTTGCCTGATCTCCATGTGGATGCCTTCGTCGTACAGGGAGTGGATCACGCCCGTCATGATCTGCAGGTCCATCGTATCCCGGCCCGCCTTTTTCTCCTCCACATAGCGCACGGTCTCCGATAGAAGTTTCTCGCAGCGGTTCAGCACGTTCTCGTTTTCGCCCAGGAAGGTCCGCATGTACTGGACGTGCTGCTGGAATACCTGCTCCCGGCGTCGGGCGTTTTCTTCCTCCGGATCGCAGAGTAGCGCCCGATTGAGCATTAGGACCAGCTTGCGGCAGAGCGTCTGCTCGGCGCTGTCCAGCGCCTGCGCCGCCTGGTCGAGCTGCGAAAGCTGGTTGCGCTCCAGGATTTCACGCATCTTTTCCTTTGTGCGCGCGATGCTGTCCAGCTGGTCCAGCCCCTGCTGCAGCAGTTCCCTCAGCTGCGGTCGGGCGGTCATAAAGCGTGTCAGCTCGCCGCGGATCGCCGCGGGGTCCTGCACCTTGTCCGGCGAGAAGGTCAGCTTGATCGCGGCGGCCTTCGCTCTACGGATACGCTGAAAATGCGCGAGCAGGAGGACTGCATTGGCAATCACAGAAACCGCCGCCCACGCAATCCAGCTGAACCGGATGAGGCGATCGGCCGTCAGGATGTCGGTTCGGATGATCCACTCCGTCCGGTTGATGGTGAGAAGCAGGACAAGACCGGCCAGCAGCACGCCCTCCGTCATCACCAGCCCCGCCACCCGCCGCCATTTTTTTCGCATGGATTTTCTCTCCCGTCGGCGCTTCTATTTTTCGTCATTATATCATTAATCCGGGCAAAATCCATAGGAGGATTCGCAAAATGTGTCTAACCGTGGCCAAATTGTCGCGCAAAGCGTTTGAAGCGCAATCCGAGATTCGCCTGCGGCCGATCAAAGCATGCCATTCGAAATAAAAACGCCCACGAACGGGCGCTTGATGCGAAAAAATCCTGATCGTACCCACTCCAGAAACCTCCGGGTTACTCCATATACCGCATCACGTCCAGAAACAGTGTGCAGATGTACGGATCAAACTGTCCCCCCGCGCAGGCCTTGATCTCATCCAGCGCCTGCTCACGAGGGATGGCCTTGTGGTAAACGCGCTCGCTCGTCATGGCGTCAAAGCTGTCCACAACGCTGAGAATGCGGGCAAGTAGCGGGATGTTCGTCCCCTTCAGCCCCTGTGGGTAGCCGAAGCCGTCCCACCGCTCGTGGTGGCAAAGAATCCCCTCCGCGACGCCGATCAGCTCGGGCGACGCCTGGGCGATGCGGTAGCCGATTTCGGGGTGCTTGCGCATCTCGATCCACTCTCCCGCGTCCAAAGGTCCGGGCTTGTCCAGAATGTGCTCCGGAACTCCGATCTTGCCCAGGTCATGCAGTGAGCACAGAAGCTCCAACTCCGATATCTGGTTTTCATCCAGTTCAAGCCTTCTGCCCAGGCGGCAGGCCATGTCCGCCAGGCGGTCCGCATGGTCCCGGGTTTCGCGGCTCTTTTCAAACATGGTCGTGCGGATGGAAGCGATGAGCGAGCTGTGCATGCTCTTGCGCTCTAGCAGCTTGCGCCTGTACATCGCGTCCTCCGCTTCCTTGAACACCTCGTTGAAGCTGTGCGTCATCGTCCACCGTGTCGCATAGCCGATGGATACGCTGGGGCGCAGCGTGCTGCCGTCGTCCAGCTCAATCAATTCGCGCTCGCAGGCAAGGCGGATCTGTTCGTCAATCGCCTTGGCGACCTCAGGCTCCGCGCCGGGCATGATCAGGCAGAACTCGTCGCCGCCGATGCGGGCCGCGACATCCTGCGGCCGGGCGCAGGTTAGCATGATCCGCGCGATGGTGCGCAGCAACTTGTCCCCCTGCGCATGTCCAAACACATCGTTTGTCAGCTTCAGCCCGTTGATGTCGCCCATGACGATCGTGACGGGCAATCGCCCCGCGTTCTCGAGCCGTTCGCACTCCATCTCGTAGAATGCGCGGTTGTAGAGCCCCGTCAGTACGTCGTGATAGCTGAGGTAGCGGATATGGCTTTCCTTGCGCTTCCGCTCGGTAATGTCCCGTACGAACGCGCAGGTGGATTCCGTGCTGGGAATGTAACTCAGCGAAACCTCTCCATCGAAGACGGACCCATCCTTGCGCCGCATCTGGATTTCGTACCGTTCCGCGCTGACATGCCTCACCCGATGCCGCCGGGCGTCAAGCGCCTCGGGGTCCGGCTGCGCCTCCAGATCGCCAATGAACGCGCCGATGAGCTCCTCCCGCGTATATCCCATCATCGCACAGATGGCGTCGTTCACCAGGCAGACGCGTTCCTCGCTGTCGCACATCCAAAAGCCATCCGGCGTGGTGGAGAGCGCCTTGACGTACTCCTCTTCAAGCCGCCGGCGCTCGGTCATGTCCTGCAAAACACCGATAACGCGAAGCGGCCGCCCGCCGTCGTCCCGCTCGGTGACTGCGATGGAGTGTACGGTGCGGCGGCTTCCGTCCTCGCCGCGGCGGATGTCGAACTCTAGATCATACGGGGTGTCCGATTTTAGAAGCCGCGCCAAGGCTTCGTCCATCATCGGCCGGTGTTCCGGGATCACGGCACCCTGCGGGATGGTCAGCGGCAGCAGGTTGTCCTCGGTTTTGTCGTAACCATAGATGCGGAATGCTTCATCGGACGCCCACATCTGCCGCCTGTCCAGGTCGATCTCCCAGTTTCCGGTATGCGCAATTTCCTGCGCCCGGCGCAGCCGCTGCTCGCTCTGCGCCAGCGCCCTCTCCGCCTGTATCCGGACGGTGATGTCCTGAATGGAGGAGAGGATGTAGAGCGGCTCTCCTTTCCTGTTCAGGATCACCGTTGAAGAAGCGGACAGCCACGCCACCGTGCCATCCTTTCGGATAAAACGCCGGAGGGCTTCCGCCGTGGTGATATGCTCCCGGATGATCCTGCCGACGGTTTCTTCCGTGAGCCGCGCATCCTCGGGGTGCACCAGATCCTGCACACTGAGCGCAATCATTTCCTCGGCGGAGTATTGCAGGATGGCGCACAGCGCCCGGTTCACCCGCAGGAAACGGCCATCCAGGGCGATGTGCGCCATGCCGATGACCGCCTGCTCAAACGCGGTGCGGTACAACGCTTCGCTCTCCCGGATGCGCTCGTCCGCTTCCACTTCTTCGGTAATATCCTGAAGCACGCCGACCAATTTCAGCGCTACGCCAGCCTCGTCCCGGTCAATTCTGGCGTAGGTCTTGACGTGGCGAAGCGCGCCGTCGTTCATCCGGCGGATCCGGTATTGATGAGAATATGGATTGCCTGAATCTATCGCTTTGTCTCTTACACTGTTGGTCAAATCCATGTCGTCCGGGTGTATCAGCGCGCTCCACAGGTCGGTTGACGGCTCGGCATCCTGCGGTATGCCCATGATGTGCTTGTAGAAGGGCGACCATTCAATGGCGTTTGTTTTCAGGTCTATCTCCCAGGCCCCGAGTCCGGCCATGTTCACCGCCGCGGTACTTCGCGCCTCGGAAAGGCGAAGCTGCTGCTGGAGCAGATAGCGCTCGGTCACATCGCTGAAAATTAGAACAACGCCCACAATGTTTCCGTGGGCGCTGCGAATCGGCGCGGCGCTGTCGCTGATGTGACGGTGCGCACCGTCGGCGCTGATCAGCACCGTATGATTGGCAAGGTTCACTTTTCGGCCCGTGTCCAACACGATTTGCACGATATTCTCGCCGGGCAGATTCGTGATGCTGTTGTAAATCCGGAATACATCGGAAAAAGGCCGCCCCACGGCCTGCTCCAGCGTCCAGCCGGTCAGCTCCTGCGCGGAGGGGTTCAAGAATGTGATGCGCGCCTGCTCGTCGGTAACGACGACGCCGTCCCCCATGCTGATGAGCGTGATGCGCAGACTTTGCTCGCTCTCCTGCAAACGATCAAGTTGTTTTTGCAGCGCGGCAAAGCTCGGGTTGTGCGCGGTGCCCGACGCAAATCCTTCTCGAATGCGAGGATTCCGCATGTGCAGGTATCGGGTCATTGCCTGAAGACGTCTGATCATGGGATTTCCCCATTCCTTCGGTAATGATCATATTCAGTATACAACAAACATCCCCTTTCGTACAACCATTTTTCACGTTTCGGACACGAAAAAGCCGCAACTCTTTTATTGGGCATTGAACCGCACCCGTTCCCGGCGTCCGGCAGAGTCTTTGGAATTCACACAATTCACTATTGACATTTTCTCAGTCGCTCATTAAATTATAAGTGCGCATTCCGCTGTACATGAATCGGGTTTTGTTTCGGCTGCACGCGCAACCCCGGGCTGTTAACCGCCCGCTGCGCCCTACGTAAAAGACGCTCTAGATTGGGTAAGGTGAATGTACCATGGAAAATTTGTATCAGAGCATTCTGGACAACCTGTATGAGGGCGTGTATCTGATTGACGCGAGCAGGGTTGTCACCTACTGGAACAAGAGCGCGGAGCGGATCACGGGCTTCAAGGCAGGCGAGATCATCGGCAAATACTGCAACGACAGCCTGCTGAGCCACATGGAAAACGAAAATACCCGCATGCACGCCGCGGCGTGTCCCGTGCACAGGACGCTGCTTGACGGCAAGCGCAGGGAGGCAAACGTCTGTCTCCGCCACCGGAACGGACAGCACGTCGAGGTATCGGTCAAGACGATGCCTCTGTTCGAACGCGGAGAAATCATCGGCGCCGCGGAGGTTTTTACCGAAGCGCTTCAGAAGAAAGCGGCCGCCGCCGCGGCCAGTCCGTCCGAGGACGCGTCGCTGCATGACGTGCTCACTGGGCTTCCAAACCGCCGTTATATTGACTTCTACCTGAAAAACCGCTTGGCTGAGCTGGAAAATCTGGACATTTCCTTTGCCGCCATCATGGCGGACATCGACTGCCTCCAGGAGGTGAACGACGCATACGGTATGGAAGTCGGCGACAGGATCATCAAAATGGTCGCCAAGGCGATGCGCGGCGCGTTCCGGAAAAACGATTTCATCGGGCGCTGGAGTGGGGAAGAATTTCTGGTGGTGATCGTCGGCGTTTCGGAAGACGACCTCAACCTGATCTGTGAAAAGATTCGGAATCTGGTCAAGCATTCCACCCTGCGGATGGAGCACGAGTCCATCGGCGTCACCATTTCGATCGGCTCCACCATCGCCCGCAGGGGCGATACGCCCTCGTCCTTGCAGGACCGGATTGCCGGCGCGGTGCGCGCCAGCAAGAGCGCCGGCAGGGATCTGGTGACAATTCTCTAGACCTGCAGTTATTCAGAACCGTTCCGCTTTCCGGATCTTGCGGATATTTTCCTGCCACGCATCGCAAAACAGCTCCGTTGAAGAAAACGGAGCTGTCAGACCATCAACAAACAGCCACTTTCCGGAAGAACCGGGAAGTGGCCGTTTGAG
>CALGYL010000193.1 GCA_937934775.1 uncultured Clostridia bacterium | reverse complement strand
CATACGAGGTGCCTAAGTGACTGGAGTTCAGACGTGTGCTCTTCCGATCTCCCAGAAGCTGGTGTCCTCCGGCTGCTGCTGGGCCGAGGGTTCCTCCGTCTCGGGCGACTTGATTTCGTCAAACCGGAGCACAAACTGCACCAGACGTACCGAGTTGCGCGAATCGACGAACGATGCGGGCGTAAAGTCGCTGTTCTCAAATTTCGAAACGGCCTTGTCGACCGCGTCGTCCACCTGGGTATCCATGTCGCCGGTCCGGCTTTTCAATTCCTTGGTGCCCGCGGTCAGCTTGCCCGTGCCCTTATCCATCTTGCCCATACTCTCGTCGAGCTTGCCAATGCCAGCCTCCAGCGCGGCGTAGCTGCTGTCCAGGCTGGAAAGGCCTGCGCTCAGGCTCTGCACCGCGCTGTCGAAGGCGGCGTACTGATCCGAAGCGCTCGAGGCGGAGCCAGCCGCGCCGGAGCTTGACACCGCGCCCGCCAACTGCTGCATGGGGGTAACCAGGGCCGTGATGTTTCCGGAAATCGAGCTTGCGGCCGCCTGCAGCGCGTCGACCGCAGCCTTGACCTGCACGAGGCTCTTGTGGAACGCGTCGTACTGGCTGTAGAGCGAACTGAGCCCGCTTTCCAGCCCCTGCAGCGTGCCGATCAGCGTCCGGCCCGAGGAGATGTACTTGGAGAACTTCCCCGAAAGATCCGAGTCGCTGGCCACCACCGAGATCAGCTGGGAAACGTTCGAAATATCGCCGGAGCACCCCGCCGCCGCGTCCTTGAGGGAACCGATGGCCGCTTCGATCGCGCCGGAGCCGGTAATCAGCGCGTCCAACTGTGTGCTGAGAGCCGACAGGTTCGACGCCACCTGCCCCGCACCGTCCGCAAGCTTTGCGCCGCTTATTCCAATGGTTCCGGCCGACGCGCCCAGCTGGGTCAGCCCCGCGGCCAGGGTCTTGAGACCGGTCACCACGCTGGCGGATTTGGAAGCCAGTTGCCCCGCGCCCGCCGAGAGCTTGGTGATGCCGCCGCCGATGAGACCGGCGCTCTGGCTCAGGGTGGCGGTGCCCGCGTTCAGCTTGCCGGCGGCGTCGTCCAGGGTGCCCGCGCCGTCGTTCAGCTGGCGGATGCCGCTCTTGAGCTCGGTTACCTGATCCTTGATGTCGGAGGTATCGATGGAGTTGACGTCCACGTTCAGCGGAATGCCGTTGGCGGAGATCGCCTCCAGTTCGAAGTCCGTGACGTCAGCGGTGATTTCGAACTTCTTATCGCTGCCGGGCATGACCAGGCAGGTCAGCAGGATGTCGCTGCCCTCGTCGGCCACGGTGGAGTCCGGCGCGAGCACGTTCTTGCACTTGTTGCCGTCCAGAACCACCTGCATCTGCAGCGTATAGTTGTCGTAGTAGATGGAATTCGCCGCCGGGTTTTTGCGGACGTCGATCTCCATGACCAGATGCCCGCTTTTCCCGCCCAGCGCGTCCGGCGCGACTTCCTGGCCGTCCAGCATGTAGGTGGCGGCGACGGTCCAGGGAAGTTCTGAAGCGGAGAGCACGCCTTCGTAGTAGAAGGAGCCGGCATCCGCCTTCACGGTCACGGTATCACCGTTCACCGTAAGCGGCTCGAGGCTGGTCAGGTTGGTCAGGCCATCATACCGACCGTAATCGATGATCTTCTCAGCATCGGTCAGATCGAATTTGTTGACCACGACCACGCTGCTGACCGCACCGGTGGATTTCAGGTTCGCGTAGACAACCTCGCTTTTTGTCTCAGTCGCCGCCGCAAACTGCGGTATCGTGAGCGCCAGAATCAGCGCCGGAATCAGCGGCCGCTTCCAATTTTTCAGGTTTCGCATTTTGGTCCTTCCCCTTCCGGTAAAAGTTTGCATGGATGGTGGTAACGCGGATCAGCGGGTCCAGCATCATCATCAGCGCGGGCAGTATGAACAGCACCATCGCGGTGGAGATGATCGCGCCTCGCCCCACCAGCACACCCAGCTGGCCCACAATGTCCACGCTGGACAGGGCGCCCAACGTCAGCCCGCCCACCGCCAGGATCGAAGCCGAGGTCAGGATCGCAGGCGTGGCCCGGGCGATGGCCGCGCGAACGGCGTCTCTGGCGCGCATCTCCCGCCTGGCCTCCAGATACCTCGCGGTGAAGAGGATGGCGTAGTCCACCGTCGCGCCCAACTGGATGGCGTTGATGATCAAGGACGCGATGTAGTACATCTGCGCGTTCGAAAAGTAGGGAACCGCCAGGTTCATGTACACCGAGGACTTGATCGTGGCCAGCAGCGCAAACGGCAGGATCAGCGACCTGAAGTCGAGGAGCAGTACGAAGCCGATGGAGAGCAGCGCAATCTTGTCCACCAGGACGTCGTCCTTCTGCACCGTGTCCCGGATGTCATAGATGCTGGCGGTACCGCCGGTCAGGTAGCTGTCGCCGGGGTAGTACTTTTGCGCGACCGCGCGAACGTCCTCCACCAACTTGTAGGCCTCTGGACTCTCCAGATCGATATCGGCCGACAAGATGGCCCGGTCGTAGTTGGGGCCGACCAGTTTTTCCACGGCGGACCTTCCCACAAAGTCCACCGGCACGGTGGCGTCCACCATGGAAGAATAGGAGATGATGGAAGAGATGCCCGAGAGCTTGTCGATCTCGTCCAGCATTTCCTTTTCACGGGCCTGGTCGCCGCCTTTGACCATCAAAACCATCAGATCCGACTTCTCGTAGAGGGAATTGATCCGGTTCTCCTCCTGAACGATCTTGGTGGAGGGGTCGGTGATCATCTCGGTATTGCCATACAGGAAGTCGTTGTTTTTGCTGGCCAGGTAGCTGGGCACCACCACCAGCACGCCGATCAAAATCGCCAGCGGGATCGCGGTGCGGGAGACAAACTTGCCAAAGTGTGGCATCTGCGTGATGAAGGGCTTGTGCTGGGTCTTCTCCAGCAGGGGGTTGCAGAGGATCGTCAGCGCGGGCAGCATGACCATCACGCAGATCAGGCTGATGAAGATGTCCTTGGCCAGCACGATGCCCATGTCGTAGCCGATCTTGAACTTCATCAGGAGCATCGCCGCGAAACCGCAGATGATCGTGAAGCTGGAGGACAGGATGATCACGAAGGTCTTGGTCATCGCCTCCACCATGGCCGCTTCGGTGTCCATCCCCTTCTGCCGGTTGTGCTCGAAGGCGTCCAGCAGGAAGATCGCGAAGTCCATCGAGATCGCCAGCTGCAAAACCGCCGAGCAGGAGTTGGTGATGAACGAAATCTCACCCAGCATCAGGTCCGTGCCCTTGCCAATCAGGATCGCCACGCCGATGGTCGCCAGGAACAGAAGCGGCTCGAACCAGGAGGTGGTGGTAAAGATCAGGATCACGAAGATGATCGGGATGATCAGGGCCATGATCTTGGCCACGTCTTCCTTGACCCGCTGCCGGGTCTCCACGATCTGCACACTGTCGCCCGACATGCTGTTCTTCTCGCCGATGATCGCGCGAACCTGTTTCAGCGCGCCGTCGGCCACGTCGTCGTCCACATAGGCGGTGATGAGCGCGTTTCCGTCCCTGTACCAGTCGTCCACCGTGTCCGGGTCCAGCATGCTGAGGGGCTTTTTGACGTCCAGGCTGTCGTCCAGCCAGGTGACGTCCTTCACACCCTCGATCTGGGCGATCTTTTCTTTGTAAGTCAGCGCCTCGGGGATCGTCACCTTTTCAAGCAGAACCCGCAGGTTTGCCGGCTTGGAGGCGAACTCGTCCTCCATCAAGTGCAGGCCCACCGTGGATTCCGCGCTGTCCGGCAGGTAGTCGGTCAGCTTAAAGTTGATTTTCACATACTGGCTGGCCAAAAAGCTCACGATCAGCGCCATAACAAACGCAGTCAGCACCAGCCATTTATGCCGGAGAACGCCCTGTGCGATGCGCCGCATTCCATCAACATCCTTTCAGTTAATAAACAACAGTTGATTTTTAGAGGCGAGCCTATTATAATATTGGTGGAAGAGATTTACAACAGACATAAACTTCACTATGGTTTATTAATCAACACGAGTTCATTATTTTGTTCAGGATTGGAAGCGTTAAATATGAGTGAAAGAAAAGTCGACCGCCGCATTGGCAAGACCCGCCGTCTGCTGCGCCATGGCCTGGCGCAACTGATGGCGGACAAGCGTGTGCAGGACATCACCGTGCGGGAACTGACCGACCTCTGCGACCTCAACCGGGGCACGTTCTACATCCATTATAAGGATGTGTTTGACATGGTGGATGCCATCGAGAACGAACTGATCGGGGACTTCGGCCGGGTGTTGTCCACTTTCACTTCGGCGGAAGTGGTCGAACACCCGCGGCAGTTGTTCGTGCAGATCTTTGAGCTGATCCAGGACAACCAGGACATCGTCAGCGTGTTGGTCGGGCCCAACGGCGATTTGAAGTTCATCAACCAGATCAAACAGCTGGTACGGGACAAGTGCGTCGACGCCTGGCCGGAGATCTTCGCGGCCGGACCGGCGCAGTACTCCGAATACTTCTCCGGCTTCATCGTATCCGGCTTCGTAGGCCTGTTCGACGCGTGGTTCGGGAAGGGCATGACGGAGACACCCGAGCAGATAGCCCAGCTGGCGGAGAGCATGGTCCTGCTCTCCCGGAACATCGCCCGGCCCAGATCCGTCCCCGAGGCCCAGATCAAACCGGCCTGACAGGCCTGATGAAGGAGGAACGCATGTCCGAGATCACCAAACGGGCGCTGGCCTCGTCGCTCAAAAAGCTTCTGAACGAAAAGCCGCTGGACAAGATCACCGTGATCGACATCGCCGAGGACTGCGGCGTCAACCGCCAGACCTTCTATTACCATTTTCAAGACATCTACGACCTTCTGGAGTGGTATTTTGCGTCGGAAGCCTCCGAGGCGCTCCTGGGCAAGAAAAGCTATGACACCTGGCAGCAGGGTTTTCTGCAGACCTTTCAATGGGTGCAAAAAAACCGTTCGCTGGTTCTGAACGCCTACCGCTCCGTCAGCCGGGAGCAGATGGAACGCTACCTGTACGAGGTCACGATGAAACTGCTGATTGATGTGGTGGAGGAGCAGGCCGCGGGTCTCTCCGTCCGGGAGGAAGACAAGCAGTTCATCGCCAGCTTCTATAAGTTTGCCTTTGTCGGGCTGATGTTGGACTGGATTCGCGGAGGCATGAAGGAAGAGCCGGAGAAGATCATCGCCCGCCTGAGCGTCCTGATCCAGGGTGACGTGCGGCGGGCCTTGGAGAAATACGCCGCGCACCGATAAAAAGGCGCGTGATAGACCGCTGCGGGGCTTCGTCCTCAGGCCCTCCGCAAGGAGGCCGCGCCCCTTGACCCCGCGCAATGATTTGATGTATTTGGGGGCGTCCATTTTTAACCGGACCGCAATTGTGAAGAGGTTAAGCGTCCAGCCATACAATGGATGGCATCTGTCCAAATTTTATACAGTTTCGCCCCCGCGCCAAAAAGTGCAACGCGGGGGCGAAGCTGTCTATGGCGGAAGGCTGCGGCCTGGGCTACAATGATGCCATACGACGGGGACAGGAAACCGCCCGCCGAAAGTCTCAAGGAGGTCATAACAATGTATTACTCCAATGGCAATTACGAAGCCTTCGCCCGCCCGCTGAAGCCGGAGGGCGTGGAACGGAAATCCGCATATCTGGTAGGCTCGGGCCTTGCGTCGCTGGCCGCCGCCTGCTTTCTCATCCGGGACGGCCAGATGAAGGGCGAGCGCATCCACATTCTGGAGGCGTCCCCGCTACCCGGCGGCGCCTGCGACGGCATCCGCGACCCGGAGAAGGGCTTCATCATCCGTGGCGGGCGTGAAATGGAGAACCACTTCGAGTGCCTGTGGGACCTGTTCCGCTCGATCCCGTCCCTGGAGGTAGAGGACGCGAGCGTGCTGGATGAATTCTATTGGCTCAACAAGCGCGACCCCAATTCTTCCCTAGTGCGCGCAACCGTCAATCGGGGCGAGGACGCCCACACCGACGGCAAGTTCACCCTGTCGGAAAAGGCGTCGATGCAACTGATCAAGCTGTTCATGACGCCCGACGAAAAGCTTTATAACCTGACGCTGGACGATGTGTTCGACGAGGATTTCTACGCTTCCAACTTCTGGCTCTACTGGCAGACGATGTTCGCCTTCGAGACGTGGCACAGCGCGCTGGAAATGAAACTGTACCTGCAGCGCTTCATCCACCACATCGGAGGTCTGCCGGACTTTTCCGCCCTGAAGTTCACCCGCTTCAACCAGTACGAGTCCCTGATCCTACCGATGGTCGCTTACCTGAAGGCCCACGGCGTCCAGTTTCAGTACGGCACCAAGGTCACCAACGTAATCTTTGAGATTTCCGGCGGCCGCAAGGTGGCCCGCAAGATCGAGTGCCTTCGGGACGGCCAGCCGGACGCCATCGATCTGATCGAAGACGACCTGGTGTTTGTCACCAACGGCAGCTGCACCGAGCGCGCCGCTTTGGGCGGGCAGCATCAGGCGGCGGAGCTCACCCTTGAGGACGGCGAGGGCGATTCGTGGTCACTTTGGCGGAGCATTGCCCGGCAGGACCCCGCCTTTGGGCGTCCGGAGAAGTTCTGCACCCGCATCGACCGGAGCAACTGGGAATCGGCCACCGTCACCACGCTGGACGGCAAAATTCCGCCCTACATCCAGAAAATCTGCGGGCGGGACCCGTTTTCCGGCCATGTCGTCACCGGCGGCATCGTCACGGTCAAGGATTCGTCCTGGTACATGAGCTGGACGATCAACCGTCAGCCCCACTTCAAGGAGCAGCCCAAGGACCAGCTGGTGGTGTGGGTCTACGGCTTGTACACCGACCGGCCCGGCGACTATGTGAAAAAACCAATGGCCGAATGCACCGGCGAGGAAATCACCCAGGAATGGCTGTATCATCTGGGCGTTCCGGAGGCCGAAATCCCGGCGCTCGCGGCCCATTCCGCCACCTGTGTACCCTGCATGATGCCCTACATCACCGCTTTCTTTATGCCCCGCGCGGCGGGCGACCGGCCCAACGTGGTGCCGGACGGATCGGTCAACTTCGCCTTCATCGGCCAGTTCACCCAGACCATTCGGGACACGGTGTTCACCACGGAATACTCTGTGCGTACCGCGATGGAAGCCGTGTACACCCTTCTGAACGTGGACCGCGGCGTGCCGGAGGTGTTCGGCTCGGCCTACGATATGCGCGCACTTCTGGATGCCACCGGCAAAATGCTGGACGGCAAAAAACTGACGGACGTAAAGCTGCCCTTCTTCGCATCCCTCGCCGAAAAGATCGCCCAGCGCAAGCTGTCCGGCACCGTTATTGAGGAACTCCTCATAAAGTACAGGCTGATGTAAAAGGCGGACACGATCCAAAAGGTCGAGGCCCGGCGCAATCGCGCCGGGCCTCGACCTTGCAGGGTAATCCCAATGAAGGATATGTTTTATACCAAGGAAAAACAACAACTGCTCCAAAGAACCGAGGGATTTTTATGCGAGGCTAGGAACCGAAGCGAGGTGACTCCTCGGGATACGCCTTTACACGTAAAACGCGGCGCTGCGTCTGCGATAGATCGGCACAGTCCTACGCGATGAACCCCGACATCTCGGGGCGTTCCTCGTTCAAAAGGGTATTACTTCCCGTAAGTCGCCCGGCAGGCGTCCCGCTGGATGTCTTCGATCTGGCTGAGGCCCAGATCGTTCATCTCGCCCTGGAAGGTGGCCCATTCCGCTTCCGTTAAGTCCCGGCTGCCGTTGATGAAGGAGATGATGCCGGCAACCTGCGCGTCATAGACGGCGGCGGCCATGTTGGAAAGCTGCTTGGCCTGGTCACTGGTGAACTTCAAGGTGTAGGCAGTCATCAGGTTTTCCGGCTTCAGCAGGCGTTCCGCGGCCTCGGAGATCAGCGGCATGTTCCACTTGAAGAAGGCGGTGTTGTCCACGGGCTTGCAGACGGTGAAGCGGTCGCTGAGGAAGGACCACTTCTTCTCGCCCGCGGGCTTCGATTCTTCGGTGGCGTAGTCCACGATGAAGTCCTTGGTGCCATCGGCATTGGTCCTAAAGCTCTCGCCTTCGACGCCGTAGTTGGCCAGGGCGATGCCTTCGTCGGAGTAGAAGTAGTCGATGAAGCCGAGGATGGTCGCGGCCTTCTCCTCGCCGACCTTGGCGCTGATGGCGGTGACGGCCTCGTCGCTGTAGCGGGTGCTGGCGGTGACGGGCAGCACCTTGCCCTTCGCACCCTGGAGGAAGTTCAGAACGCCCATCTGGTAGTCGGGGTCGTTCTGCGGGCCGCCGTTTTCCATGAACCACTCGGCGCGGTCGTAGTCGTCGTAGAAGA
>CALGYL010000192.1 GCA_937934775.1 uncultured Clostridia bacterium | reverse complement strand
TGGCTGGAAGCCGCCTGATTTTCGGAACCGGCGCAGGGAGGCCGACAAAACCCGACGGGCGGATGCCCGGAAGACAAGCTGAATCCGTTCGAGCGCAGGTGCGCCGCGAACGGTATGGCCTATAGAAATCTCATCCCGGTATGGTTCGGATGGGCCTACGTAAGCGCGTTACGGATGGGGCAATTCCCGACCGCACTTGCTGCAAAACCGGTATCCGCTCTCCGCCTTTTCCCCGCAATACGGGCAGAAGGCGGGTTCTTCGTCTTGGCCGGTTCCTTTGCCACGGCTTGTTTCCTCGTCCCGGCTGGTCTCCGCCTTGGCGGGCGATCCAAACCGCTCGTTGAGCGGATCAGGTTCCTCCTGATTATCGGCGATATCGAATGTCGAGAAGCGCTGTTTTCCGGCGGCGTTTATAAAGCTGAACACCGCCTGCAGGATGGCGAGAATCACAAACCCCACGCCAAAAAGCGTAAAGATGAACGGCGCACCCATCCAGCGGGCGGCGAGGATCCAACAGACGCCCAAAACCGCAATGATGATCGAACCAAATCCTTCCATGAACGAGGGGCCGCGCCCCGGCTTGACGCTTTTCATGATGGCTCACAATCCTTCCGGCATGTTTTTACTGCGATTCGGTACGAGTTCTCCCCCAAAGGACGCTCCGCTGTTTACAGCCGCTTTTTTTTATTTTTTGCCGCCAGCAGTTGGGAGGTCGTATCCGGCGCGCTTCGCACGGGCGAGCTGCGCCCGCCCCCAGTTTTCTCAGGCTTTACGGCCTTTGTCCGCTTGGCCGCGATATTCCGGGTCGACGCGCGGGCCTTTTCCAGCGCACGCTCCCAGGGCAGCCGGAAAAGCGCCACATCCAGAAGAAACAGGAAGAGCGCGGCCAACATCAATGCAATCGTCAGGTCGGCGCGGGTTCTCGCGGGTTGACTTCGGGCGGTCAGGAGCTGCGCCGCGTCGGTCACCACCCGTCCGCCTGTCGCCTGGGCGAGGGATTCCAGTTTGCCATCTTCCGCTCGCAGCCTCAGGTCGTATTCGCCGGGCCATGCGGCAACCGCGCCGCCTTCGGCGAGGGAAACCGTTTTGCCGCCTTCCGTGCGCGACACCGTGACGGCGTACGCGCCCTGTTCCGGCGCGGCAACATCCGCCTCGTAAACGCCGGGCGCGGTTTCCGGAAGAGCTACGCTTGCCTCTTGGTTTTCTGGGGACAGCACGCTTGCGGCAATCTGGCGGCCGGATGCGGTGTCCTCCGCTTGATAGCGCAGATGCAGTGTGCCGTCCGCGATCCGGGCCGTCAATTCGCCCTCCTGCCGGACGCCCGGCAGGACCGCGGAAACCAGGCCGCCAAAGAACGGCGCCGCCTGATCCCAGGCAAGGAAGCCGCGTGTCCACGCGCCCGCCGCGTCGCTGGTCCAGCAGGCTACGCGGCCCGCGCCGTAGCGCCAGTCGGCCAGCACCGGCTCGTCCGTATCGCTGGCAAGCGATAGGGTGGCCAGCGGCCGCGCGGTCGCGGACAAGTAGCCGGTCAGTTGGGGGAAGCCGTGGAAACCGGTCATGGAGTTTTTCGCGGTCACGGCGGGTGTGAACGTGCGGTTCTGGACGTATTTCCCGGAGGCCATGTAGGTCTCCTTGGTGAAGATCTTGGGCAGACTGTCGAACTCTCCCGCCGCATATGCGCGGCCTCCGCCCAGATCGGCCAGTTGGCCCAGTAGCGTAGCGTTCGCGCCGGTGCCGATGGCGACGCTGGTCAGCGTAATGCCCTCCTGCGCCATGGCGGATACAAGCTGCTGAAATCCGCCGTCGCCCGGTTCGCCATCCGACAGAAAGATCACGTGTTTCTGCGCTGAGTCTGAAGCTTTGAGCGCGTGGTATGCCTCGTTCAGCGCGCCATAGTAAGCGGTTCCGCCGCCGGGGCGAATGGTTCCGATCAGCGACTGGATCGACGACACATCCTCGACCTTCTGAAGCGGCACTGCCCATTTGGCCGTGTCATCAAAGGCGATCACGCCGATGGAATCTTCGCCCGTCAGCGCCTCGCAGGCGCGCATGGCAGCTTCCTTGGCCAATTCCAGCCGGGTAACGCCAAACTGGCCTTCGGTCATGGAGCCGGACTTGTCGATGACCAGCACCAGCGAAAGCGACGGCATATCCAGCTTGCCCTTGACGTCCATTGTGACCGGGAGCATCTTCTCCAGAGAGCTGCCCAGGTAACCGCCCAGCGCGTAGCTCTGGTCGCCACCCGTCACCAGAAGCCCCCTTCCCAGTGAGCGCACCGCCTCGTCCAGGGCGGCGGTCTGCGCGTCCGAGAGGTCTTCGGCGTCCACGTTGGCGAGCACGATGGCGTCATACTGGCGTAAGGCCTCCGCCGACTCCGGGAGTGCGGCGGGGGTCGTCAATTGCGTTTCGTAGGAGGTGGCTTTCAGCATTTTTTCCAGTTCCCGGCCTTCGCCCGCCTTGCCCTCTACGATCAGCACCCCCGCGCGGCCATCGACGCGTGCATAGGCCGCCTGGCGGTTGTTCCGGGATTCCTGATCGCCGTCCGCAACCAGGCGCGCATCGTAGGTCACCAGGCCCGGCGTGCCCGCCACATCCTGAAAGGAGAAGTTGTTCTCACCCTTCCGGAGGGTGACGTCGCGGGTCGCGACCACCTTGCCGTTGGCGTACAGGGCCAGCGTCGCGAAGGTCGCAAAGGAGGAATCGACCGTTGCCTCAAGCTGGAAGGATTGGCCCTCCCGGAGCGAGCCGGGAAGCGTCAGTCGGGACAATTGCGCATCGGGAGCGTCCGGCGCTTGAAACGACATGATGTCCACCGGGATGCCGCGGGCGGCAAGCAGTTCTGCCTGTTCGGCGATTTCATCCACCCGTCCGTCGCTCAGGACCGCGATGCGTCCGGAAGACGGCGTCAGCGACGCGGCCAGTGAGAGCGCCTCAGAGAGCTGGCTGTCGTCACCGCTCAGGCTCAGGTCGGGGCTTGCGGCCGTCCGCGTCAGCGAAAGCGGCGTCAGCACCTGCGCGCCCTGCCCAAAGGCGATCTCTCCAATCTGGATGTCCTTGGGGGCGGCGCTCATGGCGGTCTTCAGCGCCGTCTCCATGTCGCTTTGCGCGCCGCGCGCCGAGTCCGACGCGTCCACAATCACCCAGGTCTGGCTGTCCCGGGTCTGAAACACCATCGAGGGGAGGGAGAGCGCCAGCGCCGTAAGCGCGATCAGTAGAATGCGCAGCGCCAGCATCATGCGCTTTTTGGGATCCCGGACGCCGCCTCTTCGCGCAAGCAGCCACAGCGCCGCTAGGCCCAGAGGGATTAAAAGAAGGAACAACGGTTTGGTAAATTCAACGGCCACGCGCGCGCACCTCCCATTCCACAAAGAGCATCGCTAAGAAGAGGAGGAGCAGAATCTCCGTAAGCCCCTGGCCAGCGCCGGGGTTCTCTTCGGAAGCGGGCGCTTCCTGAGAGGTGGGAACGGCTCTCAGGTCGCTCTCCGCGAGGGGGATGTTGTGTACCGCCTCCCGCTGTGCGTCTTCCTCCGGTAAAAGCCAGTTCAAGAGGTTGCCGATCAGCACCGGGAAGTCCATCTTGGCCGGGAGGTTGCTCTCGTGGGGGTCAAAGCCGACGCGCACGACGCGGCGGCCATCCTCCTCGTACACCGAAAGCACCGCGTCTCCGTTTGCGGTCAGGACCGGTGTGCCGCCGGACAGCGCCGCGTAGGTCCGCACCGCCAGATCCTTAAGCGGCATGCTGGCGGTTAGCTGCCGGGCCAGCGCGCTGTTTGCGGCCGCGATCTGTGAAGGGTGCTCCTTCGCGGCCTGAAAGTCAATCAGGATCAGCGGTACGCCCTCCGGCAGTTCGTCCGGGATCCCGCCTTCAAAGACGTACAGCGAGAAGCCGCCCTCCTGGGTAACCTCCTGAACCGTGGACCGGACTACCGTCACATCCGTCCGGAGGGCCAGCGCCTTTTCCAAAAACACGTCGTCCGCGCCGGCCAGCGCGATGGCCTTCTGGGTGGCCTTCGGCACAGCGGATTCGAAGGTGTTGTCCGCGATCAGCGCGTCGTCCTCCACAATGCGCGCGCGAAGGCGCAGCGCGTCATCCGGGATCTGGAAGTTGACGCCTTCCTCGCCGTCTTCGGGCAGATCCACCTTGCGCACGTCGCAGAGCGCGCCGTCCGCATAGCATTCGACCGTCAGGCGGCAGGCCGCGCCATAGTTTACAATGCGCGAGAGTGCCTTGTCGCCGCTGGCCGCAAGCGAGCGGACGCAGTGGTTGTCCGCCGTGTGAAAGGGCGCGATCAGAACCGCGCCCGTGCCACCGGGTGCGGGTGTATCCGAGTAGAGGTAGGTGGTCATGCCCTTTGCAGCCCGGGACAGCGCGTTCGTCACCGACAGTGCGCTGTTTACCTTCGCGCCACCATCCTCCGGCGCGAGGCTGTCCAGCGCGCGCTTGATTTCTGCGGAATCGGTGGAGCGCGCCAGCAGCTGATGCACCTCGCGTCCGGCGGTGACGATCGAGACACGCGCGCCCGGCCCCATGTGCTGAATGCGCGTCCAGGCGTCGGCCGCCGCCTTTTCAAGCCGGGTCTGGCGCGCGTCCATCGCGCCCATGCTGGCGGATACGTCAAAGACAAAGGCGGCCTCCGAGCCGCCGCCGCCCGGAAGCGCGGGCCGCATCAGCGCGAGCGCGAGGAGAAGCGCCATCAGAAGCTGGCAGAGCAGCAACAGGCTCTTCTTGAGCTTCTGGAAGGGCCTGTCCGCGGACAGATCGTTCAGCGCGCGCTGCCAAAGCAGCGCGCTGGGCACCGTCTGGTCGACGTATCGCCTTTTCAGCAGGTACAGCGCTGCGATGAAGAGAAGCGAGCCAAGCGCCCATACCCCTGTGGGATTGATAAACTGCATGATCCTCTCCGCTCCCCGTTTACGGGGCCGCGATGCCGCCCTGAACCAGGACGCGCATCGCGGTTTGTTCAAAATCGTCGGAGGCGTTCAGGAGCGCGCGGGGCGCGGCATATTTGGACGCCGTGCGCGCCACTTCCGATAAAAACGCCTGGAGCGCCCGTGCGTAAGCCTGAAACGCGGCGCTGCCCGCCTGAATCCGGACCTCGCGTCCATCCTCCGAGTCGATCAGCCGCAGCGCGCCTTCAAATGCGGGGTTGAGTTCCTGCCCGGACAGCACCTGCAACAGCATCGGGGACTGTCCGCGGAACTTCAGCGCCGCGATCCCGGTATCAAACCCATCTTCCGATAAAAAATCGGAAATCACCGCGCACAGGCCCCGTCCGCCCGGAAAGGGCAGACGCTTCAGCGCCCGGTCCATCAGGAGCTTGCCTTCCGGCCGCGCGCCCGCGAGAAACGCGGCCGCCCGGGGATAGGAAGCACGGCCGGAGTAGACGGCGCTCTCCCGCGGCATCTCCGAAAGGAGCACGATGCGGGCCCGGTCGCCGCCCGCGAGGGCGAGGTAGAGAAGCGCCTCAGCTGCTTTGACTGCCGCGTCCCACTTGCCCTCAAGCGCCATGGATTCGCTCGCGTCCAGGAGTACCGTGAGAACCGTCTCCCGCTCCTCGGTGAACAGCTTCAGAAAGAGCCGGTCGAACCGGGCGTAGGCGTTCCAGTCGATCCTGCGGATGTCGTCGCCCGGCGCGTATTCCCGGAAATCGGAAAATTCGGCGCTGGTACCCAGAAGGCGTGACCGACGCGCGCCGCCGGATGCTCCGCGCGCCGCGTCGGCCAGCGTCAGTGTGAGTGCGTCCAGCCGCTTTAAAAACGCTTCGCTCAGCATGGCTTTACATCGTCCAGAATGCTCCGGATCAGCCCATCGACCGTTTCGCCGTCCGCTACGCCCTCAAAGCCCAGCGCCACGCGATGGCACAGGCAGGGGAGCGCCAGCGCGCGCACGTCGTCAAAGGCGGCGTTAAAGCGCCCGTCCATCAGCGCGCGCACGCGTGCGGCGGAGATGAGCGCCTGTGCCGCGCGGGGGCTTGCGCCGAAGCGGGCGTATTTCCGGACGCGCGCGGGGCTTTCGGGAAGCTCCGGGTGGGTGGACATCACAAGGCGCAGCGCGTACTCCAGCACCGCCTTGGCCACCGGGACCTGGCGGGAGATTTCCCGCATCGCGAGGATGGCCTCGCCGGATGCCACCGGCCGCGCGACCTGAACGGCCTTGGTGACTGTCATGTCGACGATTTCCCGAAGCTCGTCCAGCGACGGGAAGCCTACGATCACCTTGAACAGAAACCGGTCCAGCTGCGCTTCGGGCAGCGGATAGGTGCCCTCCTGCTCGACGGGGTTCTGTGTGGCCAGCACAAAGTAGGGTTCGGCCAATTTCCGCGTTTCGCCCGAGACCGTCACCGAGTGCTCCTGCATCGCCTCCAGCAGCGCCGATTGCGTCTTGGGCGTCGCGCGGTTGATCTCGTCCGCCAGCACAATCTGCGCGAACAGAGGCCCCTTCTGAAATCGGAAGACGTTGCCCGTTTCGCCCTTTTCGACGATGTTGGTGCCGGTGATGTCGGCGGGCATCAGGTCGGGTGTGAACTGGATGCGGGAAAAGGGGAGGCTGACGGCACCGGCCAGCGCGCGAACCAGTCGCGTTTTGCCGAGCCCCGGCACGCCTTCAAGCAGCACGTTGCCGCCCGCGACCAGCGCCATCAGGAGGTGATCCACCGTATCTCTTTGCCCGACGATCTCCCGCGCGACTTCCGCGCGGATCGCGCCGATGGTTTCCTGAAAGGAAAGAATTTGTTGTTTTGTCGCCGTTTCGGTCAAGGTTATCCCTCGCTTTCGTCGATCAGGGCGTTGAAATACGCGTTCACCATCTTCTGAACATCGTCCGGTACGCCGGGTTGGCTGGCGGCTTTGGCCGCCGCCTGGCCGTAGGAGCGCGCGCCTTGCGCGAAGGGGACCGCGCCGCCCGCCGTGCCCAGCCCCGGCGCGAGTTCCGTCTGGAACACGTCGCCTTCCGAAACCTTCCCGGTTGACTGGCTGATTTCACCGCCGTCGCCCAGGCGGGTAGGTTCGTAGATGGATTCATACGCGCCCGTTTTATTGACCGGTGCACCGGCGCCCGAGCCCGTCCGCTTCGCACCGCCCTCCTGGTAGCCGGAATCCTTGTTGGTAGTGCCCATGCCCGCGCCGCTCCCCGCTCCCTGCCCCTGGCCCCCTTTACCAGAGCCGCCGTTTCCTGAGCCGGAGCCTTTGCCCGTGCCGCTCCCGGTGCCTGACGCGCCCTTTCCGACGG
>CALGYL010000191.1 GCA_937934775.1 uncultured Clostridia bacterium | reverse complement strand
AGCTTGACGTCGCCACTCAGAAAGTTGCGCTCCAGCCGGTACAAAGCGCCCTCGTGCTCCAGAATCATCGCGCCGAAGTACTTGCCGGGATTGTTCCAGGGCAGGTAGCGGTCGTAAGCCGGCGCGTAGAGGCGTTTTTTCACGTCCCGCCGGTAAAAGCCGTACAGCATGCCGCTGATGAACGCGGCCAGCGTGGATTTTCCCGCTTCGTTGGGCGCTTCGATCAGGTTGACACCCGGGTCCAGCGGGATTTCCCGGTTTTGAAACCGGCCGAAGGACACCGGCGACAGCATTCTGACAATCATGCCCTGCGGCCCCCTTCCATTAGCGCGGTCAGCGCGTACTCCAGCGCCAGCCTTCCTTTTTCATCCAGCGCGTCTTCCGGACCGAAGGAGGCGACAACCTGCCCGATCAGGTCGTCCCGGTGCTCTCCGGCCAGCGCGGAAAGGTCGTAGGCCGGGCGGGTCTGATCGATCAGGTACACGGGATGACCGAGGCCTCGGAGGCGCTCGGCCATCGCTTCCGTGTCCGGCCGGAGCCCGGCTGCGTGGGCGCCGGTCAGCGTCACGGAGCACAGGCTGTCCCCGGGCAGCACGGCAAGCGCCTCCAGGATGCGCGCCTCGACGGCGCCGTCGCGCATACCGGCGGCAATCTCGACCGGAAAGCTCTCATAGGTCGGCAAGGGCAGCGGATGAAAATGATCCGCAATCTTATCCCGCAGATCGATTACGACGAAGCCCCGGGGGCCGGTCTCGTTCCGATCCAACCCCAGAAGCGAGCCCGCGTAGCGGATGCCCGGCGCAAGCAGCAGCGGCTGGTGCACGTGGCCCAGCGCGCAGTAGTCGAACCGTCGGAGAAAGTCCATCCGCGCCGGGAGGTAGTCGCTGGTCGGGCTGATGGCGTCGCAGTGCAGCATCAGAAGGTTCCTAGGCGCGTCCATGTCGAGCGGCAGGCCCTCCAGCGGGTTCAGGCGTTGTACCGCCTCCGGAAAGGAGTAGGCGTGCAGCGCGGTGTCCCCTGACAGCATCGTTCGGCTGTAGCCGGGCGGCAGGAGGACCAGCTTGTCCGTCTCAAGCCGCCGGTAGGGGCTGAAGGCGTCCAGCGGATCGTGATTGCCCGCGACCACGTACATTTTTGCGCGCGAAAGCCCCGACAGGATGTCGTCCAGCGTTTTCAGGTCGCTTGGCCGGATCTCGCCGGATTCGATCAGATCGCCCGCGCACAGAATCGCGTCCGCTTCGTTCTCGTTCGCGTACCGGACCGTCAGCCGGAGCGCCTCTTCCAGCGTTTTGCGCCGCTTTAAAGCGCTTTCCGCGCCAAAGCGGGACGAGGAAAAGCGTTTGCCAAAATGCGCGTCGGCCATGTGCAAAAGACGCATGCAATTTCCTCCAATGTGGGTTTTCCATACTTAGTTCGACGGTGCGCCCGCGCTTTCCTGCCGCCGGCCGCAAAGCTTTCACCCCGAGGCCGCGCGCGGGAGAGCGAATAAAAAGCCTACCTCCACAAAATACTATCCCTGACAAAAGCGCTCACAGGCGGCGCGCCAATGGAAGGAAAGGATTGTTTTGGACATGAGAGCAACGGGCATCGTTCGCAGAATTGACGAACTGGGTCGCGTGGTCATTCCCAAGGAAATCAGGCGGACGCTCCGTATCCGCGAAGGAGATCCCCTGGAAATTTTTACCGATCACGACGGCGAGGTCGTGCTCAAAAAGTATTCCCCGATCGGCGAGATTGCCGCCATCGCCAAGGACTACACCGATTCCCTGCACCGGACGCTGGGGCACATCGCCTGCATTTGCGACCGGGACATGGTGGTGTCCGCCTCCGGCGCGCCCAAGAAAGAATTGTGGGAAAAGGCGCTCAGCCCGGAGATCGACCAGGCGGTGCAGGCGCGGCAGACGCTGCTGCTCAATCAGGCCGACGGCGCCAAGATGCTGCCCATCACCGTGGGCGATACCCCCGAGGGCTACACTGCCCAGATTCTGACGCCCATCCTGGTGGACGGCGAGGTGATCGGCGCGCTGATGCTTCTCTCCCGGGAGAACGGCGTGGCGATGACCGACATCGACATGAAGGTGGCCGAGACCACCGCCACCATCGTCGGCAGGCAGATGGAACAATAATCCTTCTCCCCGATTGCGTGCCGGCGGGCGAACGTGTATAATGAAGCCTGTCAACACGCGAAAGGGGACGAGGATTTGCACCCGATGACCATCGTCGGCCTGGGCCTTGACGCCCAGGACCTGACGGACCGCGCAAAAACGCTGCTGTCCGGCCCGGCGCGCGTCCTCCTGCGCACCGCGCGCTGCGGCGCGGCCGGCTGGATGGATGAGCGCGGCCTTCCATATTCCAATCTGGACGCGCTATACGACCAGGCGGACGACTTTGACGACCTTCAAGATAGGATCGCGGCCGAGATCGAGCGCCTTTCGGAAGAGGGCGAACTGGTTTACGGCGTACTGGACCTCCGGGATGAAAGCGTCCGGCGGCTCGCCGTGGGGCACCCGGCGCTGACCTGCCTGGTTCCCGGCGTGCCGGTGGACGGCGCGCTGACCGCCTATGCCGCGGGCCCGGCGGACTGCGCCGCCGCCTGCGACTGTTCCTTATGGCAGCCGTCCTCCGATCAGGCCGCGCTGATTCGTGAGATGGATTCCCGGGAACTGGCGTCCGAGGTCAAGCTCCGGCTGATGGAGCGATACCCTGAAGAGACAAAAGTTCTGGTGTCGGACGGCGCTGGGATCCATGAAATCCCGCTGTGCGATCTGGACAGGCTGCAAAAGTACGACCACCGCACATCGGTCCTGGCCCCGGCCGCGACGGAGCTGACCGGGCTGACCCGCTTCGGTTACGACCAGCTGAACGCCATCGTCCGAAAGCTGCGCGCGCCGGACGGCTGTCCTTGGGACATTAAGCAGACCCACGTAAGTCTGCGCACCAACGTGGTGGAGGAAGCCTACGAGGTGGTGGACGCCATCGACCGGGGCGATTCGGCCGCGCTGTACGACGAACTGGGCGACCTGCTGCTGCAGGTTGCGCTGCATGCGGAAATTGCCCGGGAGCACGGTGAATTCTCCTCCGACGACGTGACCAGCGCCATCTGCCTGAAACTCATCACCCGCCATCCCCACGTGTTCGGGGACGCCAGCGCCGCCACCCCTGACGAAGTGCTGGTTCTGTGGGAGCAGGTCAAAAAACAGGAAAAGAAGCTGAATACCCAAGCCGAGGCCATGCGCGCCGTGACGCGCGGCCTGCCCGCCCTGATGCGCGCCGAAAAGGTGCAGAAAAAGGCCGCGGGCGTCGGGTTTGATTGGTCAAACGCGGCCGAAGCCCTGCCCAAGGTGATTGAGGAAGCGGGCGAAGTGCTGGAGGCGTTGAAGACGGGCCAGGGCGTGGAGGAGGAACTGGGGGATCTTCTGTTCGCCGCCGTCAACGTTGCCAGGCTTGCCAAAATCCAGCCGGAGCTTGCGCTGGGTGCCGCGACCGAGAAGTTCGTTGGGCGCTTTGAAGCCACCGAGCGGCTGATTCTGGACGATGGAAAGCGCATGGAGGACATGTCGCTGGCCGAGATGGACGTCTATTGGGACCGGGTAAAGCGGAACAATGTAAAAAATGCCAATTGATCGCCCAAATGGCAGGAAAACCTGCAGGACGGGTCGAATGGATAACGGAACAGTTGCCTTAACGCTGTAGATTGCAATCATATTGTGGAGGTGTTCCTTTCATGAACAAGGCTACTCTGATCGCGCAGATTGCCGAGAAGTCCGGGCTCGAGCGCAAGCAGGCCGAAAAGGCGCTCGACGCCTTTGTCGATACCGTGACCTCGGCGCTCAAGGCGGGGGACAAGGTGCAGCTGGTTGGCTTTGGCAGTTTCGAAGTCAAAGAGCGCGCCGCGCATTCCGGCCGTAACCCCGCTACCGGCGAAACCATCGAGATCCCCTCGTCCAAAATCCCGGTTTTCAAAGCCGGCAAGACCTTCAAGGACGCGCTGTAAAACGCAAAGATTGGCGGGCCGAAGGCCATGGCTTTTGCCCAATCGGAAGGCTCGCGTCGCGTCGCCCTGGGTTCATAAAAAACGCCCCACCGGGGCGTTTTTGCGCAGTGGAGCGCACGAATCCGTAAGGCGCGGCCTGACGACTCCGTTTGGACCTTACAAGGAGGAGACAAATGAGCAGGGATAAGCACGAACAGGATAAGCCCGCCCAGGCGGAAATCCCGTCGATGCGGCTGGACAAGTACCTGAAGGTTTCGCGCATTATCAAGCGGCGCAGCGTCGCCAGCGACGCCTGCGACACGGGCCACGTGATGCTGGGGGGCAAAGAAGCCAAGCCCAGCGCGCTGGTCAAGGTGGGGGACATCATTTCGGTTCGCTTTGGCGAGCGGCTGACCCAATACGAGGTCGTGACGCTCAACGAGCATGTTTTGAAGGCGGACGCCGCGGGCATGTACCGCGTCATTCCATAATGGAGGGCGTTTGGGCGGTGGTGGTCGCCGCCGGGCGGGGCGAACGGCTGGGCCTTGGCTACAACAAGGCGCTGCATGTGCTGTCCGGCCGGTCGGTGATCGCCCGCACGATGGACGTGTTGGAGGCTTCCGGCTGCTTTGAAGGCGCGGTGTTGGTCATCGGCGCCGAGGACGAGGCGCGCTATCAGGCGCTGACGGCTTCCGAGGGCGTAAGCCCCCTCGTCCGCGCGATTGCCCGGGGCGGATCGTCACGGCGGGAATCCGTATGGAACGGCCTCCGGATGCTGCCCGAAGGCGCGCGCGTCGTGGCGATTCACGATGCGGCGCGCTGCTTTGTTTCAACGGATCTGGTGCGACGCACGGTGGAATCCGCGCTTCTATACGGCAGCGGCGTCGCGGCCTCGCCAGTTAGCGACACGATCAAGCGGATTGATGAAATGGGGCGCGCCGTTTCCACCGTTCCGAGGGATACGCTCCGGGCGGTGCAGACGCCGCAGACCTTCCGGGTGGATCGCATCCGGCAGGCTCACTTAATGGCCGAGGCACAGGGCTATCAGGATGCCACCGACGACGCGGCGCTGATGGAGCGCGCGTTCGGGCCGGTCTGCCTGGTGGAAACGCCCGCGGGCTCCAACCCCAAGCTGACCACGCCGGAGGACATGCGTTCCGTCCAGGCGATGCTGGCTTCGGAAATGCGCACCGGCCAGGGCTACGATGCCCACCGGCTGGTGGAGGGGCGCAAGCTCGTGCTTCTAGGCGTTGAGATCCCCTATGAAAAGGGCCTTCTGGGCCATTCGGACGCCGACGTGGCCGCCCACGCGCTGATGGACGCGCTTCTGGGCGCGGCGGCGCTCCATGACATCGGCCACCACTTTCCGGACAGCGACCCGGCCTACCGTGGCGCGGATTCAATGCGGCTGGCCGGGCGCGTAACGCAGATTCTGAAGGAAAACGGCTGGTATCCGCACAATGTGGACGTGACCATTGTCGCCCAGGCGCCCAAGCTCATGCCGTTCCGGGAGGCCATGCGGGAAAACGCCGCCCGCGCGCTGCGCATCCCGGTGGACCGGGTGTCCGTCAAGGCGACCACCACCGAACATATGGGCTATGAGGGTCGGGGCGAGGGCATGAGCGCCCTGACGGTGGCCACCATTACCCGATGACGACACGGCGCGAAACGCCTGCGCCGGACGTTGGGCCAATTCACCAGACAAGGAACGGAGGGAACCAGATGAGCATCATCCGGGATATCGCCCTTGCGCCCCAGGGCGCGAAGAAGATCGAATGGGTGCGGCGTCATATGCCGCTATTGGATGCGCTGGAGAAGCGCTTTGCCGAGGAGAAACCCTTTGAGGGTCTTGACCTGACGATGTCGATCCACCTGGAAGCCAAGACGGCCCGGGCGGCGCTTCTTTTCAAGGCGGGTGGAGCCCGGGTGCGGGCAACCGGCTGCAACCCGCTGTCCACCCAGGATGATGTGGCGGCGGCGCTCAGCGAGATGGGTGTGGAAGTGTTCGCCTGGCACGGCGCGACGCCGGAGGAATACCATGCCCACCTGATCGAGGCGCTGTCCTCCGCCCCCAGCCTGATCCTGGACGACGGCGGCGACCTGACTCAGATCCTTTGCGACGAGCGGCCGGACCTTGCGAAGAACCTGTTCGGCGGCGGTGAGGAGACGACCACCGGCGTGATGCGCCTCCGGGCGCGGGCTGCCGCGGGCGGCCTCCATTTCCCAATGTTCTGCGTCAACGACGCGAAGATGAAGTACCTGTTTGACAACCGCTATGGCACCGGCCAGTCGGTGTGGGATGGCATTCTGCGCACCACCAACCTGGTGGTGGCGTCCAAGACCGTGGTGGTGGCCGGATACGGCTGGTGCGGCAAGGGTGTGGCGCTCCGGGCCAAGGGGCTGGGCGCGCGCGTCGTGGTGTGCGAGGTCGATCCGGTCCGCGCGGTAGAAGCTGCGATGGACGGCTGCGATGTGATGCCCATGGACGAGGCGGCGAAGGTGGGCGATCTGTTCATCACCGTCACCGGCTGCAAGGATGTGGTCACGACGGAGCACCTTCAGAACCTGAAGGACGGCGCGATTCTGTGCAACGCGGGCCACTTTGACGTGGAGGTCGCGGTCAGTGCCATGCGAAAAGCGGCGGTCCGGCGCTACGAGGCCCGCAACAACATCGAGGCGCTGGAGCTCGAGAACGGGCGCACAGTCTACATTCTGGCCGAGGGACGGCTGGTCAACCTGGCGGCGGGCGACGGCCATCCGGCGGAGATCATGGACATCAGCTTCTCCCTGCAGGCGCTGTCGGCGGAGTACGTGGCCAAAAACCGGAGTAGCCTGAAGCCCGGCGTCTACGAGGTGCCCAAGGAGATCGACGAGGCGGTGGCCCGCATGAAGCTTCAAGCCATGGGCCTCGGAATCGACTGCCTTTCGGACGCGCAGCAGGCCTACATCCGCTCGACCGGGGAATAGGAGGCGGCGATGGTGAAAATTGAAAATGTCCGGCTGTACACCGGCAAGGAATACTTTCCCACAGGCTGCGTAGCGACCGACGGGGCCTTTGTCCGCTATGCGGGCGACGCCGCGGACTGTCCGGATGCCTCCGGCGCGCGCGTGATTGATGGCCGTAACGGCCTTCTGATGCCAGGCTTCTACAACGCCCACTGCCACGCGGCGATGACGCTGGAGCGGGGCGTCGGCTCAGACCTCAACCTGATGGACTGGCTGCACCAGATCTTTCCCATCGAGGATCGGCTGAACGAGGAGCACGTCTACAACGGTACGCGCCTTGCGATTCTTGAGATGCTCCGGCGCGGCACCGTCGCCTTTGCCGACATGTATTTTTACATGGACGAGGTCGCGCGGGCGGCGGTCGAGATGGGCATCCGGGCAAACATCAACCGGGGCTGCACCAGCCGCGAAGGGCTGGATTCCACACGGGCGCTGTATCAGGCCCACGAAGGCGAAGGGGACGGGCTGGTCAAGGTGTATGTGGGTCTCCACAGCGAGTACCTGACCACGCCGGACGTGGCTGCCCATGCGCTGGAGGTGGCTCGGGAACTGAATACCGGCATCCATGTGCATGTGGCCGAAACCCGGTTTGAGACCGACGGCTGCATCGAGCGGCATGGCGTCACGCCGGTTCAATACTTCGACCGTCTGGGCCTTTTCGAGCGGCCCACCATCGCGGCGCACCTGGTGCACGTGACGGACGAAGACATTGAAATCCTCGCGCGCCGCGGCGTCTTCATGGCCCACAACCCGGCCAGCAACCTGAAACTGGCCTCCGGCGTCGCGCCGGTTTCCAGGATGCTGTCCCGTGGAGTCCGCGTGGCGCTGGGCACCGACGGACCTTCCAGCAACAACGTGCTCGACATGCTGGGCGACATGCGTCTCGCTTCCCTGATGCAGAAGGGCGTGTTCGGCGATCCGAAGCTTCTGCCTGCGCGGGAAGCGCTTGCCATGGCCACCCGGACCGGCGCCGAAGCGCTGGGGTATTCCGACTGCGGCCTGATCGAGGCGGGCATGCGGGCCGATATGATCCTTCTGGACGGTCAGGCGGAGAACATGCTGCCCGGCCCCGATCCGCTCTCCGACGCGGTCTATTCCGCGCAGGGAATGAACGTGGCGCTCACCATGGTCAACGGCAAGGTGCTCTATGAGGATGGGAAGTTCCTGACCTTCGACGAAAAGGAAGTCAAGCGCAAGGCAATAGAGTCCGCGAAGGCACTACAGATCCTATAAGCATAGCAGGTCTTCTATTATACAGTTGGCGCCCGCGCTATTGCGCGGGCGCTTGATTGTGCGACGATGCTGGAAAAGGGCTCGGAGGAAAGGACGCATGCCGTGAACGGACATGGACCTTTTGCGGAGGTCCTGGGCACCGTGCCTAGCGGGGTGCAGGGCGGGGCTCCGGGCTTTCCTCCAAGCTACTCGATGATGCTGACCCTGCCCGGCTTGTGCTCGTGGGCGGGCTTGGTCACGGTGCCCACGCCCACCGCCACGGCGATCACAAAGTCGTAATTCGGCGGGAAATTGAGGGCTTTTCGGAACGCGTCGCTCTTCTCGGAGAAGAAAGCTTCCCGAGGCATGCCCAGAATCACGCTGCCCAGGCCCAGGCCCATGGCGGCGAGGACGATGTTCTCCGAAGCGATGCCCGCGTCCACGTAGAACCCGGCGGGCGTATCCTTGTCCAGCGAGAGAAAGAACACCGTCGGCGCGCCGTAGAACACGTCGTACCCCGGCTGGCCGAATCGGGCGGCGGCGTAGCTGCCGGGGTCCTTTAGGGCATGATCCCGAGCGGCCTCGTTGATCTCGGTCAAAAGCGCTTGGTTCTGAACCACCGAGAAATGCCAGGGCTGGCGGTCCACCGCGCTGGGGGATTCCTGCGCGGCCCGGATCAGCGCGTCCCGCTGCGCTAGCGTGATCTGCTCCCGTGCATAGCCGCGGACCGACCGCCGGCTGGAAATGGCCTCAAGAACCGGATTTGTCATACGCTCTCCTCCCGCGGTCACAGGTAGTAGGGGAATTCGGTGAACTTCCAAATGCCGTCGATCATCTCCAGCACGTACTTCAGGTTGTCGGTGGAGGTAACGTTGCCGTCCGCGTCCACATGGTTGACAGCCAGCGTGTAGGTGATCTTCTTCTCGGTGCGTTTTTCGACGGTCAGCTCGGTTTCGCCGATGGTCTCGTCGATGGCACGGTCTTGGGCGTCGGTGTACAGATAGCCGTCGATGTCCTCATATACGCCGCTGCCCAAAAGCTTCTTGGCGATGGAATCGGAGAAATAGGTATGCACCTCCGCCTCCAGCGCCCGCATGGTGTTCAGCCGGTCGTCCAGCACCTGGAACTTTTTGCCGTCCGGGCTGGGCTTTTCGGAGTCCACATCCAGCGGCTGGGATTCAAACCAACCGTAGACCTGCAGCGCGTTTTCAAAGAGGGTTTCATCCTCGTCGGTTTCAGTTTCCTCAATGGCGTCCTCGGCGTCCTCATCGGTGGCTTCGGTCCAGTTTTCCTTGTCGCCCGCATCCTCGGCGTATAGCCAGTCGGAATCGGGGCTGGCCGTGGCCTGCTCCGCCAGTGCGGCGTAAGAGGCGACCGGGGACAGCGCAAGCATAAGCGCCAGGATTGCGATCAACTTCTTCATTCGTTGTACCTCCAGATTGCATTGGGGCGGTAAGTATCGTCCATATTATATAGGCATCGCGCGGCGGGAGCAAGCGCGCGCGCGTTTTTCCACACAATTTACAAAATTCCGCCCCACGAAAGTCGTGTGTGATTGACAGTTTTACAATCGCGGTATATACTCTAGGCACAATTGAATAGGCCTTATCAAGAGTGGTTGAGGGACGGGCCCGATGAAACCCGGCAACCGGCGCGTAAGCAATCCGGTGCCAATTCCCGCGGTGTGGGCAACCATGCCGGAAGATGAGGCGCATGATAGAAAGTGCGTTCTCACGAATGCGCTTATTCTTTTGGAGTTTTTTCAGGAGGTGCCCCATGAAGACCCTGTTTACGTCCGAATCGGTGACCGAGGGCCACCCGGACAAGGTGTGCGACCAGATCGCGGACGCGGTGCTGGACGCGATCCTCGAAAAGGACCCCGCCGCCCGCGTCGCCTGTGAGTGCTGCGCGACCACCGGCCTTGTGCTGGTGATGGGCGAGATCTCGACCAACTCCTACATTTCGATCTCCGACATCGCCCGCCAGAAGATCAAGCAGATCGGCTACGACAACGCCGACTGCGGCTTTGACGGCAACGCCTGCGCGGTGATGGTGTCGGTGGACGAGCAGTCCCCGGACATTGCGATGGGCGTCAACAACGCGCTGGAGGGGCGCGTCGAGAACCGCTTCGATATCGGCGCGGGCGACCAGGGCATGATGTTCGGCTACGCCTGCGACGAGACGCCCGAGTACATGCCCATGGCGATCGCGCTGGCACACCGCGTGACGCGCCGGCTGGCCGAGGTGCGAAAGGCCGGCCTCGTGCCCTACCTTAAGCCCGACGGCAAGGCCCAAGTGACGGTTGAGTACGTGGACGGACTCCCCGTGCGCGTGGACACGGTGGTCCTGTCCACCCAGCACGCGCCGGACGCCGAGCACGAGACCATCGAACGCGACATGATCGAAAAGGTGATCCGCGAGGCCATCCCCGCGCACCTGCTCGACGAGCGCACGCGGTA
>CALGYL010000190.1 GCA_937934775.1 uncultured Clostridia bacterium | reverse complement strand
GACCACCGAGATCTACACTCTTTCCCTACACGACGCTCTTCCGATCTTTCGTTCAACCTTCCACAGCGCCATCGCAATCGGCGTGGTCAGGATTGCGTTGACCGCCGCCTCGCTGCCGCCGGCGATCAGGCCGACACCCGCGATGATTGCGCGCAGCTTGGTGGAGTCCAGACCGACCATCGTATAAAACAGCAGCATCAGGCCCAGATAAAGGACCGTGTTGGTGACGGAGCCCGCAATCGCCGCGATTGGGAGCGCGATCTTCTTTCGCCCATCCGGCCCCGAGACGGATCGAAACACCACATGCGTAACAACCGGCACCAGAAGGCGCGGCGCGAAGCACATGAGAATGGCAAGCGCCGGGTTCGCCGCAGCCAGCGCGGATGCCAGCGCCGACGGCGCGGTCATGGTCATGCCAAACATGCTCAGCATGCTGACAAGGCCAAAGCTGAAGCCCAGGATCAGGCCAGAGCCCAGGCCCAGCACAATGGTGCCGATGACGACGGGAATCGCCAGAATGGTCACGTTGACAAATCCCAGCGGGATCAGGCCGATTGGCGTGGACCCGAAGAGCAGAATCAGCGCGATAAAGACGGCGGTGAGGGCCAATTGACGGGTTGTGATTTTCATGGGAAATACCTCCGTTCGAGTTCCAATTGAGATACCCGACGACCAGGGATACCGGGGAAATCCTTCGGTTCGACTCCGCTCAAGGGCAAATGCCGACCAATTTAATTATACTTCCCGCATTCCGGTGTAAAAGTTATTTTGGGTAAATTCCTCTTCCTGAAACACCCCAGCCATGGTATAATTTCTTTGGTATCGTCAGAATGGAGGGATATTATGGCCTGCAATTGCGCAAACTGCGGCGGCCGCGTTCAAGGGCTCGCCCACATCGGACTGTATGTTTCGGATCTTGCGCGCTCCAAAGCGTTTTACGTGGAAACTCTGGGTTTTGAGACCGCCGGGGATTACCAGTTCCCCAACTGCTCCATCTCCTTTGTCCGCGCCGGGTCCTGCGTGGTGGAACTGATTCAGCGTTTCACCGGCGAACCGCGCCAGGCCGGGCTGTTCGATCACCTGTGCCTGGAAGTGGAGGACATCGAAACCCTCGTGTGCAAGCTGATTGAAAAGAACATTCGCTTCGAGAGCGACCACATCGTCGATGTCCCCGAAATGGGCATCCGAAACATCTTCCTCGCCGGCCCGGACGGTGAACGCCTGGAGTTTTGCGAGCATGTAAAATAATCGGCGTAGCGCCGAGAGTTCCACATTCCGCCCGCAAAGGGTTCTGAGGTCTTTCAACCCCCGCGCAAAGTCGACTGAACGCAAAATGCCCGCGATTTCGCGGGCATTTTGCGTTCGGTACAAGAAATCACATGTCGTAAACGGGTTTCAGCGCATGGTACAGCGCGGAATACTTCCCAAACGCGTCCTGATAAGCCGCGCGGTTTGCCGGGTCGGGCAGCGTTTCGGTCTCCACTTTGAGCACCTGAATCGCCTCTTCCAGACTCCCCCACACGCCCGCGCCCACGCCCGCGACCATCATCGCGCCGTAAGCGCCGCCTTCGCTGGCCGCGCTCATCGTGAACACAGGAAGCTCGAAGGCGTCCGCCATCATCTGCCGCCACAGCGGGGAAGCCGAGCCGCCGCCGGACGCGTACACCTTTTCGGTTTTTCCGATGCTGGCGATCAGGTCGATCACCTGTTTGAGCGAGAAGGTAACGCCCTCCATGACGGACCGGGTAATGTCGCCGCGGTTCGTGGACAGCGACAGCCCGTAGAATACGCCGCGGGCGTTGGGATCGGAGTACGGGCAGCGCTCGCCCGCCAGATATGGCAGGAAAACCACGCCGTTGGAGCCGGGGCGGGAGTCCTGAATGGCCGCGTCCTCCATGTAGGCGTAGGTGTGGCGGCCGAGCTCCTTTGCGGTCCGGACGGCCTCTTCACCCAGCGCGTCGCGGTACCAGCGCAGCGATCCGCCGGCGGCCAGCGTACAGCCCAGCGCGTGCCACAGGTGGGGCGCGTTGTTGCAGAACATCTGAAGCTTGCCCTCGGGATTGTCGTTGTAGCCGTCCAGCCCCATCGCCACGTTGCCGGCGGTGCCCACGACCACGCCCAGAATGCCGGGTTTGACGAGGCCCGCGCCGGTGGTCTGGATAACCGCGTCGCCGCCGCCCGCAAAAACCGGAACCCCAACAGGCAGGCCGGTAATCTCCGACGCCTGCGGCGTCACATAGCCCGCGCGATCGGTAGATTCCAGCGCCGTCGGGAAGATACTCTTATCCAGCCCGCACTTTGCGATCAGCGCATCCGACCACTTGCGGTTCTTTGTATCGAAGAAGCCGGTGCCGGAACCGTCCGACACCTCGGTGGCCAGTTCGCCCGTCAGCATGTAGCGGATGAAATCCTTCGGGCAGACGAACTTGTCCATCTTCTCGAAGTTCTCCGGTTCCTCGTCCCGCAGCCAGACGATCTTGCCGCCGGTATAGCCGGGCAGCATGTTGTTGTTGGTCAGCTTCAGAAGGCCTTCGAGGCCGCCGGCCTTTTCGATGATCCAATCGCACTGGGGTTGGGTGCGCTGGTCGCACCACAGAATCGACGGGCGAACGACATTGCGATATTTATCCAAAGCCACCAGACCGTGCATCTGGCCAGAAAAGCTGACGCCAACGATGTCCTTCGGGTCGCCCTGAAACTTCTTCATGATCGCGCGGCACCCGTTGACGATACCCATCCACCAGTCGGCGGGGTTCTGTTCCGCCCAACCCGGCTTGGGCGTGGACAGCGGATACTCCTGCGTGGACGACGCAACAACCGCGCCTTCATCATCCACAATGATGCACTTTGCGCCCGAGGTTCCGATGTCCAGTCCGACCAGATAGCGTTTTTTCATAAAGGCCTCCCCCTTACGCGTTAACGTATGATACCGTATAAACGGGTTTTACGCTTCAGGTTTCTTGATCTTGCGGATTCCGGAAAACTTGATCTTGTGCTCCTCGCCCCGCTTCAGCCTTGCAAAGTTCTTCCGGTGCGTATAGAGCGCTAGGCCCGTCAGAATCAGCGCAAAGGCGATTTCCGGCCAGTTTCCAAACCGGAAGATCAAAACCAGCACAGAGAAGAAGACAGCGGATACCGCGGACGCAACCGACATGTATCCAGTTAGCCACAGCACCACAAACTGGATTACCACCAACACAAGGCCAAACCAAGGCTCGACGATCAGGACCACGCCAAAGGACGTGGCAATGCCCTTTCCGCCTTTAAAACCATAGAACACAGGCCAGTTGTGGCCCACGATGGCGGCCAGACCGCCCGCGTAGGCGCCCATCGCCCCCAGCAGCCACTGGCCAAGAAGCGCGGCAAGGAGTCCCTTCAGCACGTCCCCCAGCAGTGTGAGTACGCTTGGCAGCCAGCCGAGCGTGCGCAGCACGTTGGTCGCGCCGGTGGATTTGCTGCCGTATTTTCGTATGTCCAGACTGCCAAACGCCATACCGGAGGTAATGCCTGACGAGAAATTGCCCATCATGTAGCCTGCGACGATGACGATCAGCCACTTCAGCGCAATGCTCATTCGTCAGTCCTCTTTCTGCTTCTCTCGAAGCACAAACCGAATGGGCGTGCCCTCAAAGCCAAACGCTTTTCGGAACTGGTTGTGAAGGTACCGCTCGTAGGAGTAGTGTATCAGCGTCTTGTCGTTGACGAACAGGATAAACGTCGGCGGGCAGACGGACTGCTGGGTACCGTAATAGATGCGCAGCCTGCGGCCCGACATCGAAGGCGGCGACAGCGCGTTCTGCGCGTCCGCCAGCACGTCGTTCAGGATGCCGGTGGTAATGCGGCGGGAAGCCTGCTGGTACACCTCCCGCACCATGGGCATGATGCGGTCGGAACGCTGGCCGGTCAGCGCGGAAATAAACAGGATGCGCGCGTAATCCATGAATTTGAGCTGCTCGCGGATCTGCTTGGTAAAGCTCTCCAGCGTGCCGGTCTCCTTCTCGACGGCGTCCCATTTGTTGACAACAATGATGGCGGGCTTGCCCTGCTCGTCAATATAGCCGGCGATTTTGGTATCCTGTTCGGTGACGCCTTCTTCGGCGTCGATCAATAGCAGCACCACGTCCGACCGATCGATGGCCGCCAGCGCGCGAACCACGCTGAATCGCTCCAGCGACTGGTACTCGATGGCGCGCTTCCTGCGAATGCCCGCGGTATCGATCAGGATATACTCCTCGCCCTCGTCCACAAAGCGGGTGTCGATGGCATCCCGGGTCGTGCCCGCGATGTCGGACACCATGACGCGGTTTTCACCCAGCAGGCGGTTGACCAGCGAGGACTTGCCCACGTTGGGCTTGCCGACCACAGCCACCTGAATCGGTTGGCCTTCTGCCCGCTCGCCATCCTCGGGCGGCAAGAGTTTCATCAGATCTTCCAGAAGATCTCCAAAGTTCATCATGTTGACCGACGACACCGCGATCGGATCGCCCAGTCCCAGCGCGTAGAACTCATAGGCATTGCTGGCCTGCGCAATGCTGTCGATTTTATTGACCACCACCATGATGGGCTTCTTGCTCTTTCTCAGCATATCGGCCACGGTTTGGTCATCCGGCGTCAGGCCCTGCCGCCCGTCCACAAAGAACAGGATCGCGTCGCAGGTTTCGATGGCGATCTCCGCCTGATAGCGCATCTGCCTGAGCAGCGGATCGGTGGAGTTGGGATCGATG
Source organism: uncultured Clostridia bacterium (assembly GCA_937934775.1). Classification (GTDB taxonomy): domain Bacteria; phylum Bacillota; class Clostridia; order Christensenellales; family Aristaeellaceae; genus JAEZHK01. The sequence continues at coordinate 3,741 of CALGYL010000190.1, read as the reverse complement.
CCGCCGGTATCAATTAAGGTAAAGTTCCTGCCCTGCCATTCGCAGTCGGCGTACACGCGGTCACGGGTAACGCCCGGCGTATCCTCCACAATGGCGATACGGCGCCCCGCGATTTTGTTGAAAAACGTGGATTTGCCCACGTTGGGTCGGCCTACGATGGCCACGAGTGGTCTAGCCATGGATTCCTCCCATCGCCGCTTGTACGGCGTTATGCGCCCCTCAGCGCGTCCAAAAGCTGGTCGCCCCGCCTGCCGACGGGCAGGAACTCAAGGCCCAGCGCTTTACTGACATCATTCAGCGTCATGCCGTCCAGAAATACGTCGTCGCCCTCCCGCAGCATGCACTCCGTGATCAGGACTCGGTCAGCTTTGATGTTTTGCAGCCCACGGATCAGATCCTGCCCGGTCAGAAGGCCGGATACCGTGACCGTCGGACCGAAGTATCCGTTTTCCACCGGGATCACGCATGTCTCAACGCCTTGCAGCGGATGATTCTGAATCAGTTTTTCCAGAAACGGCGCAACGGAAACACCGCAGGCGATGGCGAGACGCGCATTTTTCGCCGTCCAGCCAGCCGCTCTGTACGCTTCGTCAAATTCCCGCTCCAGCAGTCTGCACATGCCCACGCCGTTTTCAATCTGCGGATAGCCCTCATAGTCGCCTTCATCCGGAAAGGGACGCCCGGCCATCAGATAGAATTCGTCCGCCGCCTGCACAAAGCCGGTACCCAGTTCCTTTTTCAGCTTGCCCCGCCACGCATACACCTGATTCAATAGACGTGTTGCACCCGCCGCGTCAAAGGGCTTGAGCGCATTCAGGCCCAGACGATGCGTGGTCAGCCCCACCGGCACCAGTGCCAGTGAAAGCGCCGCCGGGTGCAGCGCGGCGAGATCCGAGAGGGTCCTGTCCAGCGCCTCGCCGTCGTTGAGGCCGGGGCAGATGACCGCCTGCAGATGAAAGCGGATGCCACCCTTGGACAGCTTGTTCAACTGCCAAAGAATATTCGCTCCGCGAGGCGTTCCCAGAAGCCTTGCGCGCAAAGCGGGATCGGTCGCGTGTACTGAAATGTACAGGGGCGACGCGCGCCGGGCGATGATCCGGTCCAATTCCCGTGGGCCAACGTTCGTCAGCGTGACAAAGTTGCCCATCATCAACGAGAGCCGCCAGTCGTCGTCCTTGACGTGGAGCGTCGCTCTGGAATTCCCGGGCAGCTGGTCAACAAAGCAGAAAACGCACTCGTTGCAGCAGTTTCGTACACCGCTCATCAACTGGCCTTCAAATTCCAGCCCCAGCGGCTCGTAGTCGTCCTTTTCGATCGAATACTCCGTCTGTTTCCCGCCCCGTTCGACAACCACGCGCAGTTTTTGCGTGCAACAAAGCGCCTGATAGTCAATGAGGTCAAGGATGCTCTGTCCGTCGATGGAAACCAGCCGGTCGCCGGCCCTCAGGCCCAGCCGTCCGGCCAAACTGCCCGGCTCGACTCGTCTGATCCGGTGATTCATTGGCATTCAGCTCCCATCATATTATGGGGCTTTCCGGAGGATTCGTCAAGCGGCAACCGATAAATTCGCCGGTACTCTGCGGAGGGAGCGCCGTCCGCATCCCTGAGGACGAGCGGCGGCAGCCAGTCCAGCCAGGAACCCGCGCCCTTCACCGCGTCCACAAGCGCCAGCTTGGGCTTTGCGCCCGGTTTGCCCAGAATCAGGCGGATGCGCTTGGGTTCCAGCCGCCGGGCCCGGAGCGCGCACATCAGGTCGAACACGCGGGGCGCCGGGTAGACAAACGCCGCGCGACCCCCGTTTTTCAATAGCTTTCCGGCGCATTCCGCGAAATCCACTACGGTGCTTTCGCCTTCGTGCCTGGCCAGGTGGTGCGCCGGTTCGGGGCTGCGGGGCGCGGTGCCCTCCGGGTGATAGGGCGGATTGCAGACCACCAGCGTGTGCCCGGCGTGCCCGAGTATCCTCGGCGCATGGCGCACATCGAGCGCGCGCACGTTTATTCTCTCTTGCAGATTGTTGCCAAGAACACTGCGGCAGGCCATATCGCACATGTCTTCTTGCCATTCGACTGCGTCAAACACCGCCAGCGGCTCCGCGTCCGCCATCAGAATGGACAGAATGCCCCCGCCCGCGCCCAGATCGGCCACGCGGTCGCCGGGCTTTGCCGCGGCAAAATCCGCAAGCAATACCGCGTCCGTGCCAAAGCGGAAGCCCTTCTCCTTTTGCAGGATTTGGAGGCCGTTCCGGTTCAGATCGTCCAGCCGCTCGCCGTCCATTTTACAGAAAAGGCAGCCCGAGTCCCCTCGCGCCGCCTGAATGCCATCCATCACACTTTACTCCCAAACACGAATTGCCCACAGGAATGCAGGTTTATCACCCGTCAGATAGTAATCTCTTCTACTGCTGTCGTTGATATCTGTAATCGTTACTTTGTCATACGACGATGAAGCATGGATCATCCTATATTGTTTTCCCTTAATACCCAGGAAAATTCCTGCGTGGCCGGGTTTCTTCTTATGATCCGGAGACCAGAAAAATACAATGTCGCCACGCTTCAGTTCTTTATAATTGGTTATCTTTTTGCCCAAACCAATCTTACTGCGTCCTTGAGACTGCACTTCCGCTGTTACATATATACCAACCTGCCGTAGGCAATATGCCGTGAAGCCACTACAGTCAAATTCTCTGGGACCAGATTTTCCGGATGTATATTCGCAACCATACTTGCTTTCTGCAACTTCGATCAGTTTTTCAATCTTCGAATTCGTATAGGAAACCGCAGAATCATCATAGAGCTTGGTCTGCACGTTCGTATAGGCGATGCCGGTCGGGTAGAAGCTGTTGTACCTTTGGAACAGCTTGACAGCCGATGCTACACTGCTGGAATAGCTTCCATCAACGCTTCCGCTGTAGTAGCCCAATTTCTCGAGCCGGGCCTGTAGTTTTTCAACTGCGGTTCCCTTGTCGCCGGGTTTCAGCGTATCATCGCCGCACACCGCGCTGTAGGCCAGCGCGCCGGTGCTGTTCAAAAGCGTACGGGTCGCCGTGTTGGCTTTGCCCGTCACATAGGTGCTCTTCATATTGTTGAAGACCTGGAAAGTCTTGACGGCGCTGATGACCGAACTGGTGTACGCGCCGGCGATCACGCCCTTGTAATACCCCAGATTTCTAAGCTGCAGCTGCAGTACGGCGACCCTGATGCCCTGCTTGGCCTGCGAGGAGAGCTGGAGAAGCTTCATGTTCTTGGTATAGGTGTCAAAGGATACCGCGCTGTCGGTATTGGCCAGCGCGCGAAGCGAACTGCTGGCCACGCCGTTTGCGGAAAGGCCGTTGGCTTCCTGAAAGAACTTGACGGAATACTTGGTCTGCGCATTGTACTCGCCCGAAGGCTCATCCCAGTAATAGCCTTTGGCGGACAGGCGCTCCTGCAGCTGCTTGACCTGCGTGCCCTTCGACCCGAAGCTGAGCGGCGTCAGGTTATGTGCGTCTTCATACTGTGCGCGGGTGATTGTCGTCCCGTCCGTCGCGTAAAGCACTGTGCGGGTCGCCCGGTCCGCAATGCCGGTATCGCCAATCGAATTTGCTTTTTGGAAGTACTTCACGGCATTCATCGTCGGCGTACGGTACTTGCCATCGATTTTTCCGGAGTAAAAGCCCAACTTGGTCAGTTGCTTCTGGGCTTTGGTCACATAGGTGCCGCTGCCGCCAAGCTTCAGCTGCGCGTCGGTCTGCTGTTCAACGTA
>CALGYL010000189.1 GCA_937934775.1 uncultured Clostridia bacterium | reverse complement strand
CGCACTGGTCGCCGGAAGCGAATGAAGAAGAACGAGGCTTTGTTGATGGTCTGAGGTCGGAGAGCGCTTCGGCGGTCTCCGGCCTTTTTTTCATGGACAGCGACCTTGTTCCAACTGGATGGGACGACCTGCAACACGGTGTTCGGTGTGCGTTGATAATACCAATCCAAAACAGCAATCATTCGTCGAACCAGATCTTTTCGCACAGGACTGTGTCGCTCTCCACTTTGGCGTAGCGCCGCATTTCACGCCGAAGGCGTATCCCGAAGGATCGCCTCGCTCCAGCTCCTTATCCTGCATCAAAATCTCTTGGTTCTTTGAAATCATTATTGTTTTTCCTTGGTATAAGCAACACAACGGGCGTTGCGGAAAGACTGAGCAGAGAGCGGATGTTGAGCGAAATTTTCGGCCTCACGGAGAATGCCGATCAATTTGATGCAACAAATCGAAGCTTCCGGAACGAGAAAACCAATTGTGCTTTCACATTGAAAAATTCATGAATATATAGTAAAATCAAAAGGCGGAATTTCCCTTAACGCATCTTTTTTCGATGCGGGCAGTGAGCAAAGTGAGTTCAAGGAGCGAACGGTACAACGGCGCACGGACACGTGGGCGGTTTCGCTTCCGAGCGATGCGCATTGTCGCGCTATCCGCGCTGCAGCCGGTGTTTTTGGTGGACCCCCTTGATGCGGTGCGCAAGGCGCTGGATCTCTTAACGTGAGTCTTGATTTTTATTCCATGAGATATGTGAGATTATATGACGACGAAGAAAATGCTACAGGAGCTCGCCGGACGCGCGGATAAGAGCGTGCCTGAGGGGCATCCGGACTGGATGACGCGCGCCGGCGATCCAGCCATGCAAGAGATATCCGGAAGAAAAGCGGCGCTGCTGCTGATGATCAGCCAGGACGTTGCGCGTCTCAAGGCGGATCGCGGCGGGATTTTAATTCGGGCCTTTGATTTTATCGATGCCAGCTGTCACATCGCCGCGGCCACAATGAAGAAGGTGCTGCTGGGTCAGTGCGCGGTTACCCGGGAATTCCTGTACAAATACACCGTGGGACTGGGGCTGACGCTGGAGCGGGCGCAGGAATACTTCGAGTTGCAGGGCGGGCGTCTGCGGGACGACGCGGAGGAAGCGGAACTAATCGCCTTCAACGCGCTCAAGGACCGGGACGACATCGACAGTCTGATTGATCAGTTCCAGCGCCTCTTGGGGCGGAAGCTGTAGGCGGATATTTTAAATATCCCTTTGGAGGCGCGCCATCTGCTATCATGGGCGCACCACCAAAGAAGGAGTGATTTTTCATGAAAGCCTTTGACTGGAGCAAGCTGGATCTGGAATTCCTGAAAGCCGTGGCGTATTCCGGGAAAACAGACGACGCCATCCGCCCCCGCACGCAGGTAGACGAGCCGGAGTTTCTGATCCCCGCCATCCTGAACATCTGCCCGCGCCCCGACGTGCGGTTCATCCGCGATTACCGGGCGGAGATCGAAGACCACCTGCTGCCCCTCCACGAGGACGCGGTTCACGAAGTGGGCAAGTACATGCACATCGATGGCCGCAACGATCGGAGCACGATCAACGAGCTGAGTAAGCTGAAGTTGTCCGACAGCCTGATCACCGCCTACGGCCGGGTGCTCTACTCGCTGGCGGGCGAGGTGGAAGTGAGCATTGAAAACGAGCTGCGCTACCTGAACCGGGTCATCGTGGACGTTAAGGCGCTGGCGGCCGCGGACATCAAGCTCTACGACTACCAGAAGGATGCGGTGGCCGCGTTGACGAGGCACTTCGTGGAGGAGGACAGGGCCTCGGGGCTTCTGGTGATGCCCACCGGCAGCGGAAAGACCCGGACGGCGGTTTACTTTCTTCTTCGCGAGATGGTCAGCCGCGGCTATCAGGTGATCTGGCTGGCCCACCGGTACATGCTGCTGGACCAGGCGGCGGACAACTTCTTTAACCATGCCGGGTTGATTAAGCTCAGGAGCGGCTCCATCGCTAAAAAGTACAGGCTCCTGTGCGTCTCCGGCGCGCACCGCGCCCTCGTCGCCGCGGAAAAGGATGACACCGTGCTGGTGGCAAACGTCCCCTCGGTGTGCCGAAGCCTTCCGCACCTTAAGCGCATCCTGCAAAAGAATGTGATCATCGTAGTGGACGAGGCTCACCACGCGCTGGCGGATTCCTACCAGAATACCATCGAAGCGATCCGGAAGTCGCGCCCGAACGCGAAGCTTCTCGGCTTGACGGCGACGCCGGTTCGGATGACCGACGCGGGCAGCGTAACGCTTCGAAAGATTTTCGACGATACCGTCGTCTTTGAAAAGTCACTGGCGGAGCTGATCGCGCTGGGCGTACTGGCCGAGCCGGTGGTGGACGACCCGGTGTCCACCGGCGCCAACTTCGAAACAGGTCTGAGCGACAAGGAGAGGGCCGATATCCGCCGGAATCACGACCTGCCGGAGTCGGTGGTGAACCGCATCGCGCAGCACAAGGCGAGAAACGCCGTCATCGTCGAGACCTACCTCAAAAAGCGCGCGGAGTATGGAAAGACGCTTATTTTCGCGCTGAACGTAGTCCATTGCCAGTTGCTCACCCGGGAGCTTCAGCGGCGAGGCGTCCGCTGTGACTGCGTGTACGCCGGGCGGGAGGACAACGCGGCGGTGATCCAGAAGTTTCACTCTGGAGACTTGGAAGCGCTGGTCAACGTCAACATCATGACCGAGGGCAGCGATGTGCCGGACATCGAAACCGTCATGCTGACCCGGCCCACCCAAAGCGAAGGCTTCCTGATGCAGATGATCGGCCGGGGCATGCGCGGTCCACAGGCGGGGGGTACCCCAAAGCTAAACATCGTGGATTTTCACGACCAGTGGCAAACCTTCAACCGCTGGCTGAACCCCAAGTGGCTGTTCCAGCCGGAAGCGCCCTATACTCCCCCGGAACCGCGGGAGGTGAAGCATGCCCCGCGAGATGGTGTGCCGATGGAGATCATCGAACAGGTCTACGACGCCATCGCTGAAAAGGCAGTGAATGTGGATATCCTGACCGCACTACCAATACTGTGGTTCTCGGTACTCGATGAGGAGGGGAACGACCTTCCGCTCTTGGTCTATGAAGACCAGCTGGAGGGCTACGAGCGAATGATCCAGGACCGCGAGGCCTTGTCCGACGGGGGAATTGACCCAAAGGCGCTGCTGAAAAAATACTTCGGCGGGTTCGGCCTCATCCCCGCCGCGCGGGACGTCCTTCTGTTCGCCGAGGCGCTACGCAATCTGGAAGGCCCGCCGCCCCGGTATATGCTGGAGGACCGGCGGGAGATCGACCCGGTCACCGTCGGAGCGCGGGTAATGTGGGAGAACCTCGACGCCCGCGCGGTCGCACAGGAACTCTACACGAAGTATGAGGTCGTGCAGAAGCTCTATGGATCGCTGAAGGAGTACGCGCTGAAGATCGTTGAATACTCCTACGAGGATTCGGACCGCATCACCTACGGCGTGCGTGTGCCGGAGCTCGAAGCCGAGCGCATTCCCCACCGCATGGAACCGGTCTACGACCTCATGGCGCTGACGAAGGAAGTCATCGGCGAGATGTTCGGCGGAAAGTGCGGGATGCCGGACATTTCCTGGACGGACAGGCCCTACCGCGGCTACTTCGGCGTGTGCTATTCGGATGGGTTGATCCGTGTCAACAGGGTGCTGAACTCCCCGGACGTGCCCCGGGAAGTGGTGAAGCTGGTGGTCTATCACGAGATGCTGCACCTTTCGATCCACGGCCACGGCACGGAGTTCCGCCGCCGGGAGGCGCTCTATCCCGCCTACCATGAGCTGAGCGCGTTCCTCTATTCGATGGGCGAAAAGATGGACATCCAAGGGTGGTGAGCGATATGAAATTGATCGGCGAAAAGGTGATCCACAGCAGGTTCGGCGAGGGCGTGGTGACGGTGTTGGACGGCGGAAAAGTCCGAGTGTCGTTCGGCGGGGACGAGCGGGTATTTCTGTTCCCGGTGGCGTTTTCGGGCGCGTTGACCGCCGTAGATGGGGTGCTGCAGGCGGAGCTTGCCCGGATGGGCGAGGCGTCCGAGGATGAGCGGCAGCGCCTGCGGACGCATCAGATCGAGCAGTCGCTTCAAAACGTGAATGGTCTACGCCCCGGCCGCCCTGGCGGACGGGCGCGCTCGGCGGAGGCGGAGCGCACCAATCTGGCCTTCAAATGCTGCTACTGCGACGGCGGCGTCAGAGACAACGGCCTGGGCTTTGCGGGCGTGTGCTCAAAGGAGAACATGCTTTATAACATGAATGTTCGCAAGTACCTGTTCTGTGCTGACAGCTCTGGTTGCCGGAATTATCTGGACGGCCAATTCGACTACCGGACGCTCTGCCGGGAGTATGCACAGGGGAGTGCGCCCTGCTCCGACTCCAAGGTGCTTCGGGACTGGGAGATGTACGCCGAAATGCCGGGCGACAGTGGTGAGCAGGAAGCCAAACGCAGCGCCCGCTACGGCGGAAGCCTCGCCATCCTGACCACCCGGCAACCGGGCGATGAGGAGAGGGACAGGTACATCTTTGCCGTTTACCTCATCGGCGGCTACCAGGCGACGCCGGATTTTTCAAAAGGCGGGGTTTTCTACGCCTCGCCGGAATACCGCCTCATGCTGACGCCCGCCGAGGCCCGGGCGACGAAATTCTGGAACTACTACCGGAATTCAGTACCCGGCGAAGACGAGAAGTGGGGAACGGGCCTCTTCCGCTGCCTTTCGGACGGCGACGCGGCGCGGCTGCTTCGGGACATCGCCCTCCGCAGGCGTGGCACGAAGAACCTGGAGCCGGCGCGGCGGCTCTTCGGCGAGTACTGCCGGACCCACCCCGGCGTACGGGATTTCCTGATGAGCCAAGATGCGGCGGGCTGCGAAGAGTCTTCCTGTTTGTGAGGGTATACGATGGCCTACAGCGAACTGATGAAAAATTTCGATCGGATCCGTGAGTACATGAGGGCGTTCTACGTCTTCGGTTTCAAAAGCCGGGAGGAGTACGACCTTAAGAGCGTGCGCGGATACGACGACGAGCGCCGCCGCATCGAGAGCTGGCTGGGCGATCGGATGGGCTTTCGCCGCACGGCGGAGGGCAAGGCGGTGTTTCTGTCGGTGGATAGCCGCGGGATCGCCCGCAATCCACTGGCGAGGACGTTTCAGGCCAAGAGCTTTACAAAGAACGACATCGCACTGCATTTCATCCTGCTGGACCTTTTGCAGGAGGGCGAGGCGTTGTCCGCCCGCGAGATTGCCGACCAGGTCGTCTCGGAGTACCTGAAGGACTTTGAAAACGCGAAGATGCCCGACGAGTCCACCGTCCGAAAAAAGCTGAACGAGTACGTTCACCTGGGGATTCTCTCGGCGCTGCGCGAAGGGCAGGAACTTATGTATTCGCGCAGCGTGGATTTCATCGACCTCTCCAAGTGGGCGGACGCCATCGCCTTTTACTCGGAGACGGACAGCCTGGGCGTGATCGGCGGATACCTTCTGAACCGGCTGGAGGAAACACCCGACATCTTCCGGTTCAAGCACCACTATATATTGCGGATTTTGGAGAGTGAGCTGCTGATTAACGCGCTGGGCGCGATCCGGGAGAAGCGCAACGTCAAGCTGATCGTCAGCTCTCGCGGAGCCGCGCAGGAGGTCTATTGGACGGTGACGCCCGTCAAGGTGCTGGCCAGTACCCAGACCGGGCGCTGTTATCTCTGCGGCTTTGACATTCGTCGTGGGCGGATCGTCTGCTACAGGATGGACCACCTGCGCGCCATTGAGTTTCTGGACGTGGAGCCGCGCTTTGCCGATCGGGCCGCCCGGTTTGAGGCGGTCAGGACCCACCTCTGGGGTGTGGGGCTTGGCCCGAGTCGGCGCGTCAGCCATGTGGAGATGACTGTCTTTGTCGGCGAGGGCGAGGACTACATCGCACAGCGCCTGGAGCGTGAGAAGCGCTGCGGACGTGTCGAGCGCGTGGACGACGCCCACTTCCGCTTCACGGCGGATGTGTATGACCCCTATGAGATGCTGCCTTGGATCCGGACGTTCATCGGACGGATCACCGATTTTCAGTGCGACGACGCCGAGGTGGCGGCGCGGTTGCGCACCGATGTACGCCAGGCGATGGAGGGCTACAAAGATGCTGTTCAGTGAGGTGTACAGCGCTTATTTCGGCGCGGTGGCGGCGATCCTCAAAGAGGCGGTTTCCGGGCCCGTCACGCCCGCCAGGATCGACGAAATCGTTCGGGAAAAGGCGTTTGCCGAGAGTGTGCTGACCATCGGTCCGGCGCTTCGCTCCGGCGAGTGGCCGCTTCTCACCCCGGACGGCAGAACTCCCCTTAAGCACGTGCCTTCGATGCCGCTGACGCTGCTTGAAAAGCGATGGCTGAAAGCGCTGCTCCAGGACCCCAGAATCCGGCTGTTCGATCCGCCTGCCCAGGGCCTTGAGGATGTGGAACCCCTGTTCGATCCGAACGACGTCTACTGGTTCGACCAGTATCTGGACGGCGATCCCTACGGCGACCCGGCCTATGGAGAGCGGTTCCGGGCGGTGCTCCTGGCGCTCCGGGAACACCGGAAGCTCTTCATCGTCTATGAGGGCAACAAGGGGCGCAGGGTCCGGGGTGCGTTCGTGCCGGGGCGGCTCGAATACTCCCAGAAGGACGACAAGTTCCGGCTGATCACGCTGGGCGGGCGCAGGCATGTGATCCGGCTCCAGTCTGTGCTGCTGTGCGAGTTGGACGAGCCGTTCCGCCCCGAAAACTACCGTGAGGCGTCCCGGCAGGCTGTGCTGGATCTTGAGATCACCGACGAACGCAAGGCGCTGGAGCGGGTGATGCTGCACTTCTCGCACCTCCGCAAGGAGACCGAGCGCACCGGAGAAGCCCTGTACCGGATGCGGCTGTGGTACCGGTCGGAGGATGAAACGGAGCTTGTAATCCGGGTTCTGTCCTTCGGGCCGATGATCCGCGTGATCGCGCCGGAGGACTTCAGGCGGCAGGTGGTTCAGCGCCTCTCAAACCAGATGGAACTCTTCTGACGCGCGGCGCTCTCCTCAGGAGGGCGCTTTTTTCCCTCTTCTTTTTGGGGATTCCAAGGGGATGATCCCCCTTGGCGGAGGGTGCGGGGGCGGAGTCCCAGCCGTACTTCCTCGTCTTTCCTCGTTCCCGCAACTTTTTTTCCATGCTTTTTCCAGACGAGGATGATACGATGAATCCGTCGCGGGGCGTTCGAAAGGCGTCCGAGGTGCCCGGCGCGCTGCGTCAGGGTATACCGTTCATGCGACAAGACGCGGGTTCAAGTCCCGCACTGTCCCAAAGACAGTCCAGTTGGTTTGGTACCGCCCGCAAGGGCAAGCGTATGAAGGCGCTCGATCTCAAGGGAAACCGGCCGGAGCGGTCCGGTGCCGGCGAACAGCCGCACAGCGAGGAACGCGCCATGCCGGGTGCGGGAACCTGGTAACGATCTCTTTGGCCAGAGGGAACTCCCGCCAATGGGTGAACTTACCGGTACGCGCCCGCCGCGCGGGGTGCGCGGACCCCCGGCCGGCAATCCAAGCGAAGGAGGAGAAAACATGAAAACCATCGTCAACATCAACCAGCGGGGACTGTTCTACCGGAACGGCCGCTTCATCAAGGTTCTGGAGCCGGGCGCGCACCGGCGGATCGGCGCAAACTGCCGCGTGCAGGTCATGAATCTGGAGGAGGAGTTTAGGCCTGAGATCGGGCCGGTTTCCTGGTACATCGACCACCCGGAGTTGGAAGAATCGCTGCAGCTGGTCGAGGTGGGCGACGACCAGGCGGCGCTGCACTTCCGTAACGACCGCTTCGAGGGCCTGCTGACGAGCGGAACCCACGCCTTCTGGAAAGCGGGCGGGAAACACCGGTTCCAGCTGGTGGGCACTTCGGACCCGGAGATCACAGGCATCTCCCGCGGCATCCTGGAGAAGATGCGCCCCTTTGTTCAGCCGCTGGAGGTGCAGCCATACCAGAAGAGCCTGTTGTTCTACGATGGCGCGCTGGTCAAGATTCTGGGCGAGGGCGTGCACTGGTTCTGGAACAGCCCGGTCTCCGGCGCCAAGGTGGTGATGAAGGCGGTGGACATGCGGCTGCAGCAGCTGAACATCCAGGGTCAGGAGGTGCTGTCGCTGGACAAGGTGGCCGTGCGCGCCAACTTTGTGTGCCGCTACCGCATCACCGACTGCGAGCGCGTGGTGACCCAGATCAGCGACTTCGAGGAACAGCTGCATGTGGCGGCGCAACTGATCCTGAGGGAATACATCGGCGGCCACCGGTTGGACGAGCTGCTGGAGAATCGGGAGCAGCTGTCCGGGTTTGTGCTGGAAGCGCTGAAAAAACGCGAAGCGGAGTTTTTTGTGGAGATCGTGGACGAGATCGGAAGAGCACACGTCTGAACTCCAGTCACTTAGGCATCT
>CALGYL010000188.1 GCA_937934775.1 uncultured Clostridia bacterium | reverse complement strand
CGCCACGGGAAACACTTCCGGTTCCGGCCTGGGCCTCGCCATCGCAAGGCGCATCGCCGAGCGGCACGGCATCAAAATCGAGGTGGAGAGCACGCCCGGCGCAGGCGCCGAATTCCGGTTCCTCCTGCCGGATCAGGACGCGCGCTGAGTATTCAAAGCCCTATCGGAAGGCAAAGGAAAGGCGGAGTTGCCCTTCCCGGTCACTACAGCTGCGTCTCAAGCTGCCGGTAGTGCAGCGGCGTCACGCCATAACTGCTCCGGAAGACCTTGCCGAAATACGCGGGCGTCGAAAAGCCGACAATGTCCGCGATGTCCGCGACGTTCGTTTCGGTCGTCCGGAGCAGGATGCAGGCGCGCTGCAGCCGGGTGTTCAGGATCGCCTTGGCGGGGGTTAGCCCGTATTTCTGCTTCATACATCGGATAACGTGGGTAGGGTGGCAGTTGGCAACGGCCGCCAGGTCTTGAAGGAGGATCTTCTCGCCATAGTGCAGCGAGATATACTGCATCACACAGAAGGCGATGGTGTTGACCGCCGACGTCTCCGAGGAGACGACCAACAGTGACAGAAGCCGGTGAAAGTACGCCTGCTGCTGCAATGTGCCGTTTGGGTTTTCAATGGCGGAGAAGATCTGGTCGAATTTGTTGATCGTCACGGACTCCAGCATGGTCATCAGCGCCAGCACGTCCTTTGCGCGCTGGCTGTCAAGCATCTGATAAATCGGCAGCGCGAAGCTGATGCTCAGGTCGTGGTTGTTCACGGTCAAGGTGGAGGACGTCGTGCGTCTGGACACGCTGGGCGAATCGGCGTTTTTGTAGGCGCTGTCGGTAAAAAAATGCAGCCAATGGAAGCGGGTCGTCTCGTCGCAGGCGTTGTAGCCGCTGTGGGCGCATTCAGGCGGGATGACCAGCACGCCGCCCCGCGATACATCATAGGAATTTCCCATGACTTCCATGTACAGCGTGCCGTGCTCCACGAGAATCATGTCAAAATAGCCGATCCCCGCCCGCTTCCGGTGCCGGTCGCCTTTGCGGTAGGTGGCGTTGCCCGAAACCACGAAATACGGATAAGGCGGCGCGTCCAGAATAATATATTCCATATTTTCAGCCTCCATAAAGCTAATTATTTTACATCGCAAGTTCATATTTTTCGGGGTTTTTATGGTTTTTTCAACAATTGCACCGCTTAGAATCTATTATTTTGGATGCTAATATTATAACACATTCCGCTAATCCGGTCTATTCCAATTTGCTCCGGGTCTTTCTATAATAAAAGAAGATCAGAGGTTGCCCGCACCATGCGCCCGGCACCCGTCCAGGCCGCGACCGCCGATGCGCAGCGGGCAATGCGGATTTCAGGCGAAGCGGCCGCCTCAACCGTAGTGAAAGGAAGGTACCCCGAATGAAGAAAGCACTGTGTCTCACACTGGCAATCATCATGACGTTGAGCCTTACCGCCTTCGCCGCGAGCGCGGAGACCACCGACAAGGTCAGCCTGGAGATTTGGGTTCGCGCCAGCTTCTACGACATCGTCTCCAAGGCCGCCACGAAGTACATGACGCTCCACCCCGAAATCCAGCTGAACGTGGTTCAGCCCTCGGATATGTCCGACCAGTTCGCGCTGGCGCTCTCCAGCGGCGACACCCCGGACATCGTTTCGATGGACTGCGTGCTGATCCCCTACTACGCCTCCATCGGCGCGCTGGCCGACATCACCGAGAAGTTCAACGCGCTGCCCTACAAGGACACCTTCAGCGGCGGCCTTCTGGACCTTGCCAAGTATGACGGCGCGCAGTACGCGGTGCCCTTCGCGCCGGACGTGTCCGTAATGCTGTACAACAAGGCGCACTTCAAAGCGGCGGGTCTGAATCCGGACGCCGGCCCGGCGACCTGGGCCGAACTTGTCGACTACGCCCAGAAGCTCACGACCGCCGACCACTTCGGCTACATCTACGGCGCGGGCGATTCCGGCACCATGATGTTCACCTTCGTGCCCTACATCTGGGCCAACGGCGGCGACGTGATGAGCGCAGACGGCACCAAGTCGATGCTCGACCAGCCGAAGGCGGTCGAAGCGCTGCAGCTGATGTGCGATCTGGAGAACAAGTACAAGGTCTGCCCCGAGGGCATCACATCCTACGGCTGGACCGAGTCCCAGGACGCCTTCCTCAGCGGAAAATCCAGCATGATCGTGCTGGGCAGCAACGCGGTGTGGGGCATGATCTCCGGCAAGTACGACATCGACGCGGGCATCTGCCTAATCCCCTCGCCGGACGGCAAGACCTACTCCTCCTTCAGCGGCGGCGACAGCATCGCGATCGTGCAGGGCTGCAGCAATCCCGACGCCGCGTGGGACTTCATCCAGTACTGCCTCAGCGAGGACGTACAGGTGGAAGAAATGGCGCAGTACGGCCAGCTTCCCGCCCGCTCCGACCTGTTTGACAATAAGTACTTCAACCAGAACCCCGAATTCAAGGTGCTGCAGGAAGCGCTGCGCGTCGGCGAAGCGCCCTACAGCCTGAAGTACAACGAAATGTATGTGCCGTTCCTGGACGGCGTGCAGGCCGCCATCAACGGCACGATGACCGCGCAGGAGGCGTTCACCTCCGCCGCGCAGAACATCAACGCGCTGCTGGCCGGTTAACCCCCGAACGATGGGCCTCTCCCGCCCCAGCGGGGCCGGGGGAGGCCCGTTCTTCGTAGAAGGCGCAAAGGAGATGAGCGGAAAAGTGACGGTAAGAACGACAGGCCGTTTGGAAGGCGCCGCGCTGAAGCGGCGAGTTTTCAATACGGCGTTCATTTTGCCGGTTCTCGTCATCAACATCCTGTTCTTCGCGATCCCGTTTGTCAAGGTGTTCTTCATGTCGCTGTTCAAGTGGGAGCTATTGGGCACCCACTCGTTTATCGGCCTGAAAAATTACGTCACCGCGTTCCAGGACAAGACATTCCTCAATTCGCTGGGCTTTACATTTGAGTACGCGCTGATGGTTACGCCGATGCTGTTCCTCCTCGCGTTCGCGCTGGCGCTGCTGGTCAACCACAGTGTGCGGGGCATCGGCATCTTCCGCACGATCTATTTCGCGCCGGTCGTGATCTCCATGACCACCTGCAGCCTCATCTGGCTGTGGATCTACAACGACCTGTACGGCGTATTGAACTACCTGCTGTCCTCCTGCGGGCTGATCTCAAAAAACATCACCTGGATGAACCAGGCAAGCACTTCGCTGCCGGCGGTCTGCTTCATGATCACCTGGAAAATGGCGGGCTTCAACATGCTGATGCTGCTCTCCGCCCTGCAGGGCATCGGCGATGACATCCACGAGGCCACCTCCATCGACGGCGCCAGCGGCGCGCAGCGCTTCTTCCGCATCACCCTTCCGATGATTCGCGCGCACGTCGGACTCGCGCTGGTCATCTCCATCATCGGAAGCGTGCTGGCCTTCGAGCAGTTCCGCATCATGACCAAGGGCGGCCCGTCCTCCGCCACGATGACGGCCGTGAACTACATGTACAACACCTCGTTTAAATACTTCAAATTCGGGTACGGCGCGGCGCTTTCGATGGTGCTGCTGGTCATCCTGGGGATTTTGAGCTATTTCCAGTTCAAACTCCTGCAGGATCCTACCGAATAAGGAGGGAAACAGCATGACATTCGGGACGAAACCCGCCCGCCGCGCGGACAGAGACCGCGGAAAGGCGGGTACGATTGCCGCGAACATCCTATTGGCACTGGTCTTTCTCGCGCCCCTGTACTGGACGTTCATCTCCTCCGTCAAGAACAAGAGTGAAATCTATGCGTCGCCGCCGGCCCTGTTTCCGCACGCCTTCACCTGGGAGAACTACACAAATCTGTTCACCGCGCAGAACGGGGCGTACCTCAATTGCTTTCTCCATTCCGTCGTCATCGACCTGTGCACGGTGCTATTGGTCACGGTGATCTGCGTACTTTCGGGCTTCGCGTTTTCAAAGCTGGAGCTGATCGGCAAGCGCCTGTGGCTGACGCTGATCCTCTTTACCATCATGGTCCCGTTCCAGGCGCTGATGGTGCCGCTGTACAGCACGATGTCCGGGCTTAAACTGCTCAATTCGCTTCCCTGCATGGTGCTGATCTATGCGACCTATCAATCCCCCTTCTGCGTGTACATGATGAAAAACACCTTCGACATGGTTCCAAACGCGCTGAAGGAGGCCGCCACCATAGACGGCGCCGGCAGCCTAACGGTCTTTTTCAAGGTATACCTGCCGCTGGCGATGCCCGGCGTGGTAACGACCATCGTCTACACCGCCTATACGACCTGGAACGACTACCTGATCGCGCTGACGTTTGGCGGCACCGCCTGGAAGACATTCAATGTCGCGATCGCGGACCTGGCCAACATGAGCGACGTGCTGGACTGGGGAATGATGACCTCCGGCTCCATTGTCAGCCTCATCCCCATCATGGCGCTGTTCCTCTGCCTCCAGAAGTATTTTGTCAAGGGAATGATGAGCGGCGCGGTCAAATAGCGCCGGCCGATCAAGGAGGACATATGAAAACGCACAAAACATTTGACAGGCTGAAACTGACCGAAATCATGCCGGAAGGCTGGCTCAAGCGCCAACTGCAAATACAGATGGACGGGCTCAGCGGGCATCTGCATGAAATCTGGGACAGCGTGGGCAGCTACTCCGGCTGGCTGGGCGGGACGGGCGAAAATTGGGAACGGGCGCCCTACTATCTGGACGGGCTCCTGCCGCTGGCCCATTATCTTCACGATGAAAAGCGCTGGGCGCTGTGCATGCGCTTTATCGATTGGACGCTGAAAAGCCAGAACGCGGACGGTAACTTCGGCCCGCAGGCCACGCAGGAGGATTACTGGTCCCGCTACGTCATGCTCAAGGTGCTGATCCAGTACCAGGAGATCACCGGCGACGAGCGCGTCGCGCCGTTCATGATCCGGTATTTTGAATACGTGGCCCAGGCCGTGGATGAGCGCCCGATGAAAAACTGGTCCAGCGCCCGCGTGCCCGACCTGCTCTACTGCGTGAAATGGGCTTATGAAAAGACCGGAGACAGCACTCTGACCGCCCTCGCGGAAAAGATCGGCGCGCAGTCGTACAACTGGAACGACTTTTTGAGCGAGCTGCCGTTCCCCCGCCCCGCGCGCCACTATATCAACTGGGATCAGATCCAGCGCCTGGCCCCGGAGGAGTACGACAAGACGTTCCCCTACCACGGCACCCACATCGTCAACGTCGCGATGGGCCTGAAGCATCCGGCGATGGCGTACTTCTTCAGCGGCGGCGAGGAATACCGCGCCATCGCCCAAAGAGGCATTTCCGAGCTTACACGCAGCCACGGCGTGGCCTCCGGCTGCATCAACGGCGACGAGCACCTGGCCGGAAACAGCCCCAACCAGGGTTCGGAGCTGTGCTCCGTGGTCGAGTACATGTTCAGCCTGCAGTCTCTGATTGAGGCCTTCGGAGAGCCCTACTTGGGCGACCTGATGGAAAAGCTGGCCTTCAACGCGCTGCCAGCCACCATCACCGAGGACTTCATGGGCCATCAGTACCTGCAGCAGGCCAACCAGGTGCTGGTGACCGACGAACAGCGTCCCTGGTTCAACAATGGCTCGGACGCCAACATCTTCGGTCTTGAGCCGAATTTCGGCTGCTGCACGGCCAACATGCACCAGGGCTGGCCGAAGTTCGTGGACGCGCTGTGGTACAGGCAGGGCGAGGACGCGCTCGTCTCAATGGTCTTCGCACCCTCCCTCGTCTCGACCACGGTCGGCGGCGAACCGGTGTCCATCCGGCTGGAAACCCAGTACCCGTTCCGGAGTGAGCTGGTCTACCGCTTTGAGAAAGCAAGCCCGAAACAGATGACCCTCCGGATGCGCGTCCCCGGATGGTGTGATGAGCCGGTTATCGCCGCGCGCGGCGCGTCCGTCTCGGTCCGGAACGGCATGGCCGACATCTCCGGATGCTTCCGGGACGGCGACGAGATCCATGTGACGCTGCCGATGTCCGTCCGGCGCACGCGCTGGTACCACGACAGCATCGCCGTGGAGCGCGGGCCGCTGGTATTCGGTCTGGACATCAAAGAGCGCTGGACGCCGCTGCGCGAGACGGCGGGCGTCAAGGATTACTGCGTTTACCCCGAAACGCCCTGGAATTATGCGCTGCCGGGGGATGGCGCGATCGAGGCCGAGGAGCGCGAGCTTTCCGCAACGCCATTTGCCAAGGCGCATCCGCCCGTAACGCTCAAAGCCCGCGGGAAGCGCCTCGAATCCTGGCTCCTGGACGGCGGCAACGCGGGCGATCTCCCGGCGAGCCCCGTCTCGCCCGCCGCGCCAGAGGAGGAGATCCGGCTGATCCCGTTCGGATGCACCAAGCTGCGGATCTCCGAGTTCCCGTATTATGCCCCCACGCCGCAGTAATGGTATCATACCAATGAAGCGTATTATTTCCCCCAAAGGGACGAGGAATTTTCGATGCAGAACAAGGAGCCGGAGCGAGGAATGGCAGCGCTATTTTGAGCGGAAGGCGACGCTGTTTTGCGCGAAAAGACCCGGCTCGGCGGGTAAATAATACTTGGAATTGGTATAACAGAAGCCCCCCGATAAGGAGGGCTCAGACCATCAACAAAGTCTCGTTCTGCTTCATTCGCTTCCGGCGACCTGTGCGCCGGAAGCGTGTTTCTACCATCAGTGCGCACACTGGTGGTAGAAACAGTACCTTAAGTCAGTGCGCCGCTCGGAAATCCGGCAGGATTTTAGGCGCACGAAGCACTTCTTCCATCGCATCAAAAAACCATACGGTTTTTTTGATGCTCAGAGCCCCCCGATAAGGAGGGCTTCTGCGCGTTCGAGGCTTATCGTCCGGTTATTTCAGAAACAGCCTGAGAAGCCGGTCCCGGATGGCGGAATATGGGCGGTAGCGGATCGGTAGGTCGATCCAGGTGGCCTTTTTGACGATGCTCCGGTGGTGGGTGAAGGTATCAAAGCTGAGTTTCCCATGATAACTGCCCATGCCGGAAGCGCCAACGCCACCAAACCCCATGTGCGGCGTCGCAAGGTGGATGACGGTGTCGTTGATGCAGCCGCCGCCAAAGGAGCAGGTACCAAGGATCAGCCGTTCCGCCTCGGGACTGGATGTGAACAGGTACAGCGCCAGCGGGCGCGGATGGCCCTGAATGTATTGGACGCATTCGCGCAGGTCACGGTACGTCAAAATCGGCAGGATGGGCCCGAAAATTTCTTCCCGCATAATGGGAGAATCCGGGTCCACCTCGTCCAGAAGCGCCGGTTCGATGAACCGCCGGGCCGGGTCCGTCCCGCCGCCCACGACCGCCTTTCCGCTGGCCAGAAGGGCCGAAACCCGCTGAAAGTGCCTGTCGTTGATGATTACGTTCATATCCGACATGTCGCCGTTCGGGAAGAATCCGGAAAGCGCCGACCGGTAGGCCTCGATGAACGCAGGCTTGACTTTCTCGTGAATGAACAGGTAGTCCGGCTCCACACAGGTCTGTCCGGCGTTGAGCACCTTGCCAAAGGCGATTCGCCGGGCGGCGACGGGGATGTTCGCCGTCTCGTCGACGATGACCGGGCTCTTCCCGCCCAGCTCCAGTGTGGTCGGGGTCAGGTGCTTCGCGGCGCTCTCCATCACCAGCCGCCCGACGTCCGGGCTGCCGGTGAAGAAGATGTAGTCGTACCGCTGTTCCAGAAGCGACGCGTTTTCCGCCCGTCCGCCCTCCACCACCGCGATGTATTCGCTCGGGAAGGCGTCCCAGAGGATCTCGGCCAGCGCCTTGCTGGTCGCAGGCGCGTAGGCGGAGGGCTTCACAACCGCCGTGCAGCCCGCGGAGATCGCACCAATCAGCGGCTCCAGGCACAGCTGCACCGGATAATTCCAAGGGGACATGATCAGCGCCACGCCATAAGGCTCCGGGGAGACGAAGGACCTGGCGTAAAACTGCGCCAGCGGCGTGGGCACGGTCCTGTCCTTCACCCACCGGGGCAGATGGCGGATGTGGTAGCGAATCTCGTCCAGGACGAGGCCCAACTCCGTCATGTAGACTTCCGTGGGGCACTTGTTCATGTCCTTTTTCAGCGCTTCGTTGAGCCGCGGCTCCCCCTGCCGAAGCGCGGACTGCAGCTTCCGGAGCATTGCAAGGCGGAATGAAAGACCCCTGGTCGCCCCGCTGAGAAAGTACGCCCGCTGCCGCCCGACCAGTTCCGCAAAATCCATAAACGCGCCTCCTCCGCCCATCCGTACAGCCTGCCGGAAATGCATGCCGCTTTTATCGCGCCAAAACCCCTGTGGATCTTTACCCGCCTACCGCGCCTCGTCCCGCTCGCACTCCCGCTGGGCCAGAACGTTGGTGTCAAGAGCGTTTCGGAAGACCACGTGCTTGTCAAACAGATACTCGGTCACGAGATTGACGGCCATGCTGATGCCAGTTACCAGGTATTCGTTCCAGAGGAGCGTCCCGGCCAGGTAATTTCCCCCGAGGGTGGATACGGGCGTAAACACACAGTAATACCCCGCCACCTTCAGCATCGCCAGCGGCACATTGTTGGCAGATTTGAAGGTGTAGCGGCGGTTGAGCGTGAAGTTCCAGACCACCGACAAAATCAGCGCCACCAGGTAGCTGATCCAGTAGGGGCAGCCGATCAGCTCGTTAAGCAGCGTAAAGCTCGCGATCTCGATGACCCCGGCGCTGACGGAAAACAGCGCGAACTTGACCGTCCGCCAAAATTCCTTGTTATGCGCGTTCGGCATGCGGAACCTCCGCCTTCTTCGAATACTTAAAACGGTAGACCACCCGCATCAGAAACGCGTCAACGGGCGACAGCGCGGCGCGAACGCCCAGGGCGCGCGCATGTAAATAAGCCAGGCAGGCCTTCTCCACCAGCAGTTTCACCGCCTCGCAGTCGCGGGCTGTCTCCGCCCGGCAGAAGGCGCCCACGCCGGGGACGAGCGCCGCGTCCCGCTTTTTCAGCGCCCGCAGCAGCGCGTCCGGGTCCGCGTGGGCGGAAACCATCCGCGGCCCGATCATCTGCGCCATATCGTCCAGCTGCGCCGGGAACCCCTTCCCATCCGCCGCCGCTTCCACCACGGCGGGCGCCATGGTGTAGGACGCGTTTGGGTAGACGCGCCGGATGGTCTTGAGAAGCGACACCGCCATTACCGCGTTGCCGGACGCGCCGCCCAGTACGCCTCTGTACGCGTTTTTTGCCACCGCTTCCAGCCGCTTCGCGCGCTCGAACGCCTCGTCCCGGTTCGCGCCGATAATCAGCGCGCCGTGCTGCGCCATCAGGATGGCGTGTGCTCCGGCGGACAGCGCCCGTGTAACGTTTGCCTGCAGCCGCTTGGTTCCGGGCAGGCCGTATTTCGCCAGCGCGACGCCGCCCAGCGCCCAGCGGTCGAATTCCGGGATCGCGAGGCCGTCAAACCCCGCGAGGCTCAGTGCCGAAGCGTATGTCTGATGGGTGTGGATGATAAACCCCGCGCCGGGAAACAGCCGGTACGCCGCCGCGTGGATGCCCTTCTCTGAGGACGGCTTGCGCTCGCCCTCCCACTTGCCCGTCTCCATATCGAAGGGCACCACGTCGTCCGCGGTCATCCCTTCATAGGAAAGGCCGCTGGGCGTGATGACAAAGGATTTCCGCCCCGTCCGGCAGCTGACGTTGCCCCAGGTGCGCGCCACCAGTCCCTCCGAGAGGAGCATGCGCCCGGCCTCGGCGACCGACCGCCTTGCCTCCAGATCGTTCATCCGCCGATCACCTCGATGTGTTCAAACACCCGGTCGAACGCCGCCAGCGCCTGGTCGATGTCTTCCTCGGTATAGGCGGCGCTGGTGTACATGCGGTTGCCGGCCAATGTCACAAGCCCCTCCGCCATGTAGGCCGCGCCCATATGCTGCATTTCCGACTTGCGCGCGCCCGTCGCCTTGAGGACGCCCGGAATCTGCCAGAACTTCGACCAGCGGATCGCGAAGTGCATCGTGCCGACCGTGTCAAGGTGGCAGATGGAACCCACGTTGTAGGCCACGAAGGGCAGCTTGCGCTTGTCGATCAGCCGATTGAGGCCGTCTGTCAACCGGTCGCCCATTTGGGCCGCCGTTTCGCAGGCGCCCGTGCGCTCGATTTCGCAGATGGTGTGGTAGCCCGCGCAGCAACTGATGGGCGTCGCCGCCATCGTGCCTCCGACCAGCGCCTTCTTGCCGTGGCCGTCCAGCCCCGCGCCCAGGAACTTCATGAACTCTTTCTTGCCGCCCATCGCGCCCGCGCCCGGATAGCCGCCCGCGATCACCTTGCCGAAGATGGTCAGGTCCGGCGTCACGCCAAAATACGCCTGCGCGCCTCCCAGCCCCATGCGGAAGCCTGTCACCACCTCGTCGAAGATCAGAAGCGCACCGTACTTGTCGCAAAGCGCCCGGACGCCCGCCGGGAAGGCAAAGTCCACCGGCCGCGTGCCGCTCTCCGGGCCGATCGGCTCCAGAAACACCGCCGCCGTGCCACCGCGCAGCTGGTTCAGGCGCAAGACGCGTTCCAGGTCGTTGAGGTCGCCCGGGAAGAACTCCTGCGTGTGCTTGAACACATAGCCGGGCACGCCGTGGGACTGCAGGCCTTTCGTGCCGGGGATGCGGATGCCGTAGGCCAGTTGGTCGCTCCAGCCGTGGTACGCGCCGCCCATCTTGACCACGTTTTTCTTTTTGGTCGCCAGCCGCGCCACGCGAATCGCGCCCATGCAGGCCTCGGTGCCCGAGCCGAACATGCGCACAAGGTCCACCGAGGGGACGAGCGACGCGATCTTGTCGGCCATCAGGTATTCGTATTCGTGGAACAGACCCGTGGACGGGCCGCAGGTGTCCAGCAGTTCCTCCACCTTCCGGCGTACGGCCGGGGGGTTGCTGCCCAGCACGGTGGGGCCGCCCGCCTGCAGAAAGTCAAAGTAGACGTTGCCATCGAGATCCCACAGTTTGTCCCCGTCGGCCTTGGTGAACACCAGCGGGAACGGATAATTGAACGCAAGGTTGTGCTGTACGCCGCCGGGGATAACGTTCAGCGCCTTGTCGATCATCTGGCGGGAGGCCGTACAGCGCTTGCCATAATAATCGGCCTCGTAATTCGCAAGTGCGCCCTTTTCCACGCTATAGATCGGCTTTTGGATCAGTTCGTCCAGCTTTCGGGTCACGGCCTGGGCGTCCACATAGCGGTAACGCGGTTCCATGGGTTCATCTCCTCCTAAGCGTTCATCATTTTGAAGTTCTCGCGGTTGGTTTTGTACAGCTTTTTAAACACCTGGAAGCTCCTGTCATAGGCGGCCTTTGCCGCCTCGTCCGGGCGGAAGGTGCGGGCGACGGGGATCATCCCGCGCACAAGGTCCAGGCTTTCGATCACGCCCAGCCCCACGCCGGTCACCGCCGCCGCGCCGACCGATCCGACGTTCTGGGGCGTCGCGACCGTCTCGATGGTGCGGCCCGTCATGTCGGAGAGAATCTGGCAGGCCACTTCAGAGAGCGCGCCGCCGCCCACGAAGCGGATCGGGTTGGATGTCTTGACCTTTTTGTCCTGGCTCTCCAGCATCCAGCGCAGGTGGTAGCACACGCCCTCCAGCACCGCGCGGATCAGCTCGGTCTTTCCGGTCTCCAGGCGGATGTTGAAGAACATGCCGGCGGCGTTCGGGTCCTCGAAAGGACAGCGGTTGCCGTGCAGCCACGGCGTAAAGATCACGCCGCCCGCGCCGGGGGGTATGCGCGATATGGTCCTGGTCAGGTAGTCGTAAAGGCTGGTATAAACCTTTTCCTGGCCTTCGGTAATGTGCTTTTTCTCAAGATAGATGCCGATCTCGTCCAGCGCCAGGTGATCTTTCACCCATTCCAGGCACTTGCCAGCCGTCTCCATCTCGGCAAAGTAGTTGAACCGGCCCCGCTCGGCGCTGACGATGGCCGCGATCATCGCGCTGGTATCCACAATCTGCCGGTCAACCACCGTGGAAACCCAGCCGGAGGTGCCGGAGTAGATGTGGGTATCGCCCACCCTCGTGCAGCCCGCGCCCACGCCGATGAGCGTCGCGTCGCCGCCGCCGCCAAAAACCATCGTGCCCTCGGGCAGCCCCATTTCCGATGCGGCGCGCGGCGTCAGCCCTCCAACCGGATCGGTGGAGCGGATGATGCGGGGCAGGTGGTTTCTATCCACCTTCAGCATCCGGCAGAGAGCGCCGCTCCAGCCCTCCCGGCCCTTCCTCGTATCGTAAAGGAAGGTGGAAAACGCGGAATCCTCGGTCATGACAAATTGGCCGGTGCACCGGCCGATCAGGTATTCCTTCACGTCCAGCCACTTGCAGGTCTTCAGGAAGATTTCCGGCTCGTTTTTCTCGACCCACTTGTACTTCCACACCGGGTCCTTGACGCTGGAAGAGACCGCGCCGGTGATCGCAAGGCTTTTTGCCAGCTTCAGGACATTCGCGCCCGCGATCTGTACGCCGTAGGCCATGCCCTCCCGGATCTCCGCCTTCGAGCGCTGATCGAGGTAGCTCATGGGCCTGCGGAGCGCGTTGCCCGCCTGATCCACCAGCACCAGCCCCTGCATCTGCGAGCAGAACGAAATCCCCGCGATCTGCTCAGGCCGCACGTCCGTCTTTTCAAAGAGCGCGCCCGTGGTCTGGCACATGGCGGCCCACCACTCGTCCGCGTCCTGCTCGACGCCGCCGTTGTCCAGTACGTACAGCTGGTAGCCCTGCTGGGCGCTGGCCATAAGGGAGATCTCGTCCCCGATTCGGAACAGGCAGGTTTTTACCCCGGTCGTCCCGATGTCATAAGCGATGACGAACGTCATACCATTTCCTCCTCCGTTTCGATGAGGATTCCGGGAGCATTTTTACGCGCAGAAGGCGGACTCGAAGAACTTCAATAGATTCGCAACGACCGCTTCGTCGTCGGCGAGCATCTCCTCGCCGCAGTAGATTTTGAACCGCTCCCGGTAATAGTCACAGCTGTAGGAAAATTGCAGCATCATGAGCAGGCTGTCGAAGAAGAACGCGAAAAGCCGGGGGTTCATGTTCTGCCGGATTTCGCCGTCGGCCTGCGCCTTCTCGATAAACCGAGTATACGCCCTGGCGGAGATTCCCTCGATCTCCCTGGCAAACACCGCCGCATACCGCCTGCAGCTGCCGGACGTGATCTCATGGTAGAGGACGTTGTAGCTGGCCTGCTCCTTCGCAGTACGCTGCACGGCGCGGATCAGCTTTTCCGCCCGGTCAAGAAGCCTGCATTCGCCCTCGAGCGCATCCGTGATCGCGCGCTCCAGCGCGAGCAGCGCGTGACGGAGACAGGCCTTGAAGAACGCATCTTTATTCTCATAGTACTTGTACAGGACGCCGATGCTGACACCCGCCCGATGGGCGATGATGTTGATGTTGGCCTTGTCCGGGCCGTTGAGCGCAAACTCTCGGATGCCGGTCTCCAGCATTTCGTTGAGCTTCTCTTCACTGAGTTTCTTGAGCATGGGCACCATCCATTTCACATCATTCCGCCCTACTCGCCGGGGTACATCGGAAAGAATCACGACTGCGAGCGCCAGCGTAAGCGGGGACATCTTGTAAAGTAGAGAGCCGGCCCTCAGCTTTACATGTCTGCCCTCGTCCGCGCTGGGGGGGCATACAGGAAAGGTTATCATGACGTGAGTTGTCACTCACGTCATGCACACAGTATACCACATTATCCTTGATGTGCAAGGTCCTTTCATGCAATTTTCCATGCCGAATCGACACAGTCCGGCGGACGAAAAACGCCCCCTTCGCAATGGAAGGGGGCGTCAAAGCATCAAAAACCTTGCTGGTTTCTCATATAAAATGGGGCGTGGAACGCATAGGGGGAACGGCGGGCTGCCAGAGGCCGTCACCTAATACCAATGCAAAATATTAATGCATCCAAAGCGCCGAGGGATTTTCGATGGAGAACAAGGAGTCGGAGCGAGGCGACCCTTCGGGATACGCCTTCGGTGTGAAATGCCGCGCTACGCTAACGCGGAGAGCGACGAAGTTATGCGCGAAAAGACTCGGCGTGACGATGTATTTATGTTTCAAATTGGTATAACTTTGCCGCGTTCGCGGCGGTTTTTCAGCCGCCCCAGTCTTGAAGCAGCCGACGGTAGACCCGGACCGAATCACGGTATGCCGCAAGCGACAGGCGCTCGCCCGGCGTATGGGCCTGATCGCTCTCCCCAGGCCCGAACAGCACCGCCTGATAGGTTCCGTGCCGCAAAAAAACCGACGCGTCGCTGAAAAACGCGGTGCCGGTCAGACGCAAAGCGCGGCCCAGCGCGCTTTCAAAGCTCTTGGAAAGCAGCGCCGCCACCGGAGCGTCCTCAGAAACCGTCACCGCCATGCGGTCGTTGAGCACCTGAAGGCCGATTGCAAGGCCGTCCCGGGACATTTCGCTTGCCAGCTTGTGAAACGAGGCGATCAGCGCCTCGTGCTCTATGCCGGGCGTGGTGCGCACATCCATCCGCAGCGTGGCGGCATCGGGCACCATGTTCTGCTTGACGCCGCCGGTGAGTCCGGTGACCGTGGCGGTGGGCGGACTGAGCAGCGGATGCGCGCCCGTCAACAGGCGCCGGATACCCTCCGCGAAGCGCATCGCGCCTTCGATGGCGTTGACGCCGCGCTCCGGGTACGCGCCGTGGCTGACGCGGCCGGAAACGGACGCCTCCAGCCAGATCGCGCCCTTGGCCGCAAGCCCCAGTGCGTTGCCGGTGGGTTCGCCAATGACAATGGAAGAGACGCCCGCGAGCAAACCCGATTCGCACAGCGCCTTTGCGCCCAGCCCGCCGGACTCCTCGTCCGCCGTTCCCGCAAAGAGAATGTCCGTCCGGGGCGTCACACCCGAGCGGGCGTATTCCCGGAACGCGTACAGCGCCGCGGCGAGACCGCCCTTCATGTCGCTGGCGCCTCGGGCGATCACATCGTCCCCCGACCGGGTCGCGACGCCGGGCGGCGTGGTCCAACCGGCGGAGCCGTAGGGGACGGTGTCCAAGTGCCCGTTTAAAAGCAGCGCGCCCTCCGGCGACCGCCCCTTGATCCGCGCGACGACGTTTGCGCGGCCTTCGGTCACAGGCTGAACCGTTGTTATACAGCCCGTGTCCGCCAGGTACCCGGCGATCCAACCCGCCAGAACCCGCTCGCGGCCGGGCGGGTTCTGGGTGTCGAACTTCAGAATTTCAAAGAGCAATCGCTCCATCACGCCTTGGTCAGCCATCCCACAATGCCCTGCCACAGCGGATTGTAGCCTTCCCAGTTGACGAATTCCGGCGGGCCCCAATGGGGCGCGCAGTCGGACATGAACGCGCCCGCCCGGCCGCCGCCAAATTCGCCGAAGGCGAGGAACGGGTCGCCCTCAATGCGCATCACCAGGTCATAGCCGTCCAGCGGCAGCGTCTTGTTGTAGCCGAGGAAGTGAGGCCATTCGGCGGAGACGTTTGCAAGCGCCGGATGATCGTGCAAAACCACCGGCGTCACGCCCTCCGGATGCTCCATCAAGTCGTCCACGCCCAGACACTTGACCGGCAGCACCTCGGCAATCGCGGTCTGGCCGTACTTGGCCTTGGCGTCGACGCCGGAGAACGCCATGTAGCCGCCAACCATGAGGAGCGCGCCGCCCGCACGCACGTAGTCGCGGATCAGGTTGCAGCGGTTGGGCATTCTGACGCTCTTTGAAAACGTGTCCGGGTGCAGTAGCAGCGTGTTGGAGCCGGTATCCGACAGGATTACGCAGGCGTACTGGGAAAGCTCCTCCATTGTAAAGGGGAACTTGGTGGGGATCTTGTGGTTGGGGAGGTAGGTCACCTCATATCCGCCCGCTTCGAGCGCCGCGATCAGCGTGTCCGCGCCCTCTTCATAGACCGACGTGTAGAACGCGTCGAACCCCTTGACGTGGGTGGTGTAGCTGGTCCAGGATTCCCCGGCCAGCAGGATCTTCTTGGCCATGTCGCATCCCTCCGTTATTGTTGTCTGCCCCATTCCAGGATCAGGGCGGCGTAAATCAGAATCGCGTCGAAGTAGCTGTCCAGCGCCAGGTATTCGTCGACGGCGTGGCATTCCTTGAGACGTCCGGGACCGTACTGCAGCGTTGGACATCCGGCGATGTTGCGCCATACGCGGCTGTCGCAGCCAGCGGGACTGCCGACGATCTGAACGGGCCGCCCAAGCGCCGCCTCATGGGCGCGCCGGAACGTGGAAGTGAACGGGTGGTCCGTCTCCATCTCAAACGCGCCGCCCGCCTGATAGACCACGACGTCGGGGCGGTGTTCGTTCAGCCAGGAATCGCCGTTTGAAGCCCAGCGGATGGCTTCGGTAAATTCCGTCACCACCTGATCGTAGGTCATCTGCCCCGGCAGGTAGTGGACGCACACCTCAAACACGCACGCTCCCGGCACGGTGGAACCCGCGGTGCCGCCATGGATCGTGCCCACGTTCAGGTTGGGCGCGGGCAGGAGCGGGTGTTTGTAGCGGAGCAGCCACCGGTGCTCCAGTTCGTCAATGGCGCGGATCAGATGGATGGCCTTCTCAATTGCGCTGACGCCCAGCCATTTGCCGCCGGAGTGGTTGGCGAGCCCTTCCACCTTCACGCGGAAGAACACAAAGCCCATATGGGCCGCGATCAGCCCTCCGTCCGTCGGCTCGCAGACCACCACGCCGTCCGCCTTCAGCCCCTGCATCGCCGCGGCAATGGAGCCGTTGCCGCCGCCCTCTTCATCCGCGACCGAGGCGATCAGCACGTCGCCCGGAAGGCTGATCCCGGCGTCCTTGAGGAGCTTTACCGCCATGACCGCCGCCGTCAGGCCGCCCTTCATGTCGGCGGCGCCCAGGCCGTAGAGCCTGCCGCCTTCCACCACCGCGCCAAGCGGCGGATGCTTCCACAGCGATTCGTCCCCCGCGGGCATGGTGTCCATGTGGCCGTTAAAGATCAGGCTGCGCCCGCCGCCGCCCGGAAAGCGGCCGTAGACGTTTTCGCGCCCCTCGTAGTTGTGGCCGGGGTTGCCCTCGTTGTGGCGCTCGATGGCGCGCCGGATGTCCGCCTCGTCCATCGGGCAAACCGTCACCTCCGCGCCGAGCCCCTTGAGCAGCCCGGCCATGTTGGCCTGGCCCTCTTTTTCCAGCCCGCCCAGAATGCCGTGGCCGACGCAGTGGGTGTCGATGGCGACGAGGGCGCGCAAGGGCTCTATGTAGGCGTCACGGTTTGCCGTAAGGGTTCTTCGGATGAGCGCGTACTCATCCATAGTTCCGGATCCCCGCCTCAATGATGTCCCAGAACTTCGCCACGTCGATGTCGACGGCGACGAACGCGTTGGGCTCGCGCTTAAGGTAGCCGAAGGAATCGCAGTTGGTGCGGCCGTAGCTGTCCACGCCCCGGATGTCGATGCTTGCGTACATCTTCTGAACCGTCAGAACGCTCGGATCGATCAGGTAGGCGATGGTGACGGGATCGTGCAGCGGCCCGCCCTCCCAGCCAAAGACCCGCTTCTGCGTGGCGTTGAAAAAGCGCATCAGGTCTGTAAACAACTTGCCCGCGCGGTTGCCGACGGCCTCCATCCGGTCCACAACCGACGGCAGGCACAGAACCTTCCTGGTCACATCCAGCCCCACCATCGTGATCGGGCGGCCTGAGGTGAAGGCCACATACGCGGCCTCGGCGTCGGTGATGATGTTGAACTCGGCCGCCGGGGTCACGTTGCCGTAGCCGTGGCTGCCGCCCATCAAAACGATTTCCCGGATCTTCGGCACAATGGCGGGCTCCAGCCGCATCGCAAGCGCGAGGTTGGTCATCGGCCCCGTGGTGACGACGGTGATGTCCCCGGCGGAGGCAAGCAGCGTGTCGACCAGATACTCCGCCGCGCGGCCAGGGTGCACAGCGCGCCTGAGCGGCTCGAACACCGGGCCGTCCAGGCCCGTCTCCCCGTGGATATCGTCGGCGATGGGCGGGCGGACGCGCACCAGTGGGTTCGGGCTGCCGGCGTAGACCGGCACATCCAGCCCTAGGACCTGACACACGTTCAGCGCGTTCTGCGCCGTCTTTTCAATCGTCTGGTTTCCGGACACCACCGTGATGCCCAGAAGCTCCAGTGCCGGGCTCTTGCCCGCAAGCAGGATCGCGACCGCATCATCGTGGCCGGGATCGCAGTCCAGGATGATTTTCCGCTTGTCCATGATGGCCTCCATTGATCGGTTATTTACCGAGCGGGTCGAGGGCGCATCTTCGCGCCGTTTCCCCGGCTTTATGTTAAGCCTTTCCGCAATCACCTGGCTACCAAAGAGCTCTTGCGCCGCTTCTCCTGCGCGTTTTTAATGGAAATCGAGATCCAGAGCACCACGATCGTCACCACGTAGGGCATCAGAAGGATCACCTGTGACGGCACGCCGAACGGCTGCAGCCTGCCGCCGATGGAGTCCGCCAGGCCGAACACCAGGCAGCCGATGGCCGTCCTGACCGGGTCGGCCGCGCCGAAGTACATCGCGGCCACGCCCATGAAGCCCCGGCCGTTGGTCATGTTCTCGGTGAACATCTTGGAATATCCCAGCGACAGGTGCGCGCCCGCGAGGCCGCCGATGAGCCCCGCGATGATGATCGCCTGGTACTTCATGGCGCTCACGTTGATGCCGGCGGTCTGGGCCGCGCCGGGCAGCTGCCCCACCGCGCGTAGCCGGAGGCCCCACGGGGTTTTATAGAACAGGAAGCTGATCAGAACGATCAGGACGATCACGAACCATTCGGTGACGGACCAGTTGTTAAAGACCGCATTCAGAAATTCGTTGCCCGAAAGGAAGCCGAACGTCGCCTTCGGGATGCCGGCCAGGTTCGGATCGGTGAAGGTGCCGGACTTGCCCAGCACGCTGTTCAGGAGGAACTTCGTGATCGCCAGCGCGAACAGGTTCACGCCGATGCCCAGCGCGCAGTTGTCCGCCTTATAGCGGATGTGGCCCACCGCGATGATCAGACCCATGATAAGGCCCGCCACCATCGCCACCGCGACCGCGAGCAGCCACGAGCCGGTCAGGTAGCTGACCGCCACCGCCGCAAACGCGCCCACCAGCATGATGCCCTCGGTACCGATGTTCAGGATGTCGGCCTGCTGCGTGATGGACGCGCACAGGGCCGCGTAGACGATCGGCGTCGCGGAACGGATCGTCGCGTAGATCAGGGACGCTGTGAATATCCGCTCGAAGATCATTTGAGCACCCCCTTGACCGCCCGGTTGTCATTCACCTTGGGCAGGCGCACGCGATTGAAGGTGAACAGCGTCTCCATCGTCGCGAAGATGATGAACAGCGCCGTGATCGTGTCCACGATCGACTTGGGGACGCCGGTGGTCTGCTGCATGCCCATCGCGCCGGACTTTAAAACCGCCAGAAACATCGCCATGAACGGCACGAGGGCGAGGTCGTTTTTTACAATCAGCGCGGCCAGCATGCCGTTGGAGCCGAGCCCGGACGCGAAGTTGTTCAGGAAGTAGCCGTGTACGCCCAGGATTTCGATGCACCCTGCGATGCCGCCGATGCCGCCGGAGATCATCATGGTCTTGACGAGGATTTCCTTCGGGTCGATGCCCGCATACTCCGCGAACATCGGGTTGGTGCCCGCCATGCGGATCTTGAAGCCCAGCCGGGTCTTGTTCATCATCAGGATCAGCCCGACGGAGAGCGCCAACGCGATGAAAATGCCGGTGTTGACACTGGATGGCTTCATGAACTGGTTCAGCGTGACCAGAACCGGCAGCGACTGCGCGTTGGCGACGCCCGCACTCATCGGCCCGGTCACAAGATAGGAGGTGATGAACAGCGCCACGTAGTTCATCAAAATCGTCACACAGATCTCGTTGACCTTGTAATAGGCCTTGAGAACCGCCGGGATAATCGCCCAGAGCGCGCCCGCGGCCGTCGCGGCCGCAAAGCACAATAAAAGGTGCGCGTACGCCGGAAGCCCGCTCACGTTGATGCCCACCCAGGCCGCCGCGATGCCGCCCAGGAATACCTCGCCCTCGACGCCGACGTTGAACGCGCCCGCTTTCGACGCGATGGCGAACGCCATGCCGGTCAGGAGAAGCGGCGTAAAATTCGCAAGCGTCGTGCCCAGATTGCGCTTGCCGGAGAACGCGCCCTTCAGAAGCGCGCCGTACGCGTCCAGCGGGTTCTGGCCGATGAGCAGGATGATCACCGCGCCCGCCGCCATCGCGACGATCAGAATCAGCAGAATCCGCAGCGTTCCCGCCGCCGATTGCCCTGTCCGCTTCATGTCGCCGCCTCCTTCGGGGCCGCCGAGTCGGCGCCGCCCATCATTAATATCCCCAGTCTGTCCTCGGTGGCCGCGCCGGCGGCCACTTCGCCGGTGATACGCCCCTCGTACATGACGAGAATGCGGTCGGAGAGCGACAGGATCTCGCGAAGGTCCGCCGATACCAGAAGGACGCCCACGCCCTGCGCCTTGACCTTCTGCAGGATCGACTCGATGGACTCAATCGCGCCGATGTCGACGCCGCGCGTCGGCTGGGACGCGATCAATAGATTTGCGCCGATCTCCACCTCCCGCGCGACCACCACCTTCTGCGCGTTGCCGCCCGAGAGCGAGCTGGTGGGCAGAAGAGGCTCCGGCGGGCGAATGTCGTAGCGCTTGGCCAGCGCCAGCGCATTATCCAGCATCGCCCTTTTATTCAGCACGCCCCCGCGCGAAAAGCGCTTCTGGCCGATCTGCGCGGCGGCGAGGTTCTCATAGATGGTGAGCTTGCGGTTGAGGCCGCGCAGGTTTCTGTCCTCCGGGATGTGTGCGAGGCCCGCCGCGCGGATGCGGCGAGGGCTTTTGTTGGTCACATCCCTGCCCTGAAGGCGGACGCTGCCCCGTTCCACCCGGCGAAGGCCGGTGATCGCTTCGATCAATTCCGACTGGCCGTTGCCATCGATGCCCGCGATGCCGACGATTTCGCCCGCGCGCACCGAAAGCGAAAGGCCGCGGATCTTGGAAAGCTCCTTTTCGCCGGACGTCCACAGGTTGTCCACCGCAAGCACGATCTCGCCCGGCGTATTCACCTGGCGCTCGACATGCAGGAACACCTCGCGGCCGATCATCATGCGCGCAAGGGTCTCATAGGTGGCTTCTTCGCGCGTGATGGTGCCCACGGTTTTTCCCTGCCGCATCACCGTCATCCGGTCGGAGATCTGCAGGACCTCGCCCAACCGGTGGGAGATGAACACGATGGACTTCCCGGAGCGGCGCAGGTTCTCCAGGATGACGAACAGGCGCTGCGCCTCCTGCGGGGTCAGAACCGCGGTGGGCTCGTCCAGAATCAGCACGTTGGCGCCGCGGGACAGGATCTTGATGATCTCCACCCGCTGCGCCTCGCCGACCGAAATCTGCGAAATGCGCTTGTTCATCTGAACGTCCATGCCGTACTGGTCGATGTACCCCTGCACCATCGCGCGGGCGGCCTTCTCGTCGATGGTCATGCCCTTTTTCGGCTCGAAGCCCAGAATGATGTTCTCCAGCACCGTCAGTTCCGGCACCAGCATGAACTCCTGATGGACCATGCCGACGCCCTTCTCGATGGCGGTTTTCGGCGTCAGCCTGCGGACTACCTCGCCGCCGATCTCAATCACGCCGTCGTCCAGCGGATACATGCCGTAGAGCAGCTTCATCATCGTCGATTTTCCGGCGCCGTTTTCGCCGATCAGCGAATGAATCTCTCCGGGCATGAGATCAAAGCGCGCGCCGCTGACGGCCTGCACCTCTCCGAAGCGCTTCATGATCGATTGCATCTCAATGATGGGTTTCAAAAGGAATCGCACTCCCCCGCCGCGGCGTATTTGGCATGCGTGCGCCGCTTAGCGCGGCGCACGCACAATGGAATCCGGATGAAATTACTTCGCGGGGCCGAAGCCTTCGTAGTTGGCCACGACGATTTCGCCGGAGACGATCTTGGCCTCAAGCTCCTTGATCTTCTCGGGGATTTCGGCCGGGAACTTGTCGCCCAGCGCGGCTTTGATGACGGACATGTCGGTCAGGCTGACGCCGCCCTTGGCGATGTCCAGGTACTCGGTGGTGCCGCCGGCGAAGGTGCCTTCAGCGACCGACTTGATCAGGAGGTAGCAGGCGGTGTCCACGCGCTTCATCATGGAGGTGAGCACGCTGCCGGGCTGGTCGTTATCCTGGTTCAGGTCAACGCCGATGGCGTAGTGGCCGGCTTCCTTCGCGCCTTCCAGAACGCCGTTGCCGGTGCCGGAGGCCACGTTCATCACGACGTCCGCGCCCAGGTCGTAATCGCTCAGGGTCAGTTCCTTGCCTTTGAGCGGGTCATTCCAGGTGCCGGCGAAGGACTGCAGGATTTCGATCTCGGGATCGATGTACTTGGCGCCCTGCTCAAAGCCGGTGTAGAAGTCATGCAAAACCGGGATGTCCATGCCGCCGACCCAACCGATGACCTTCTTGTCGTTGACGCCCGGAACTTCGGTGTGGGTGGTGAACATCGCGGCGGCCGCGCCCGCGAGGAAGGAGCCCTGATTCTGCGCGAAGCTGATGGAGCAGATGTTGTCGCCCGGCACGTTGGTGTCGATGATGGCGAACTTCACATCCGGGTAGTCCTTGCAGTGTTCCTTCATGTACTCCTCAAAGTTGGAAGAGGAGCAGATGACCAGGTCGTAACCACCTTCGCAAGCGTAGAGGAAGTTGGCTTCCCACTCGGTCGCTTCGGTGCCTTCCAGCGTCTTGACTTCGCAGCCAAAGTCCGCGATTGCCTTCTGCGCGCCCGCGAAGCAGGAATCGTTGTAGGACTTGTCGCCCAGCAGGCCAGAGAAGACGATGCACACCTTGACGGGCTTCGTTTCCGCCGAGGCGGTCGCCATGAGGCCGAGCATCATGGCCAGCACCAGGAAGAGGGCAAACACCTTTTTCATCGGAATACCTCCCACAGAATAATGTATGAGGTCGAAGGACGCGGCCTTCGAGATCATCGTCATCGGCGCTTACGGGCGCGCAGGGGCGGTCGATTCCCGCAGGATCAGTACGTTGGGCACCTCAAAATGGCGAAGCGGCGCTTCCGAGCCGCCGATGCGGTCCATAAGGAATTCAAACGCCTTGCCGGCGAACAGCGCGCCGTCGTTGGTGACGGTGGTGAGCCGAGGCTTTGCCAAGCCGGCGTAGGGTACGTCGTCCATACCGGTGACGGAAACGTCCTCCGGCACGCGCAGGCCCAGGTCGTTCAGCGCGTTCACCACGCCGAAGGCGAGCAGGTCGTTTGCGCAGCAGATGGCCGTGGGAAGCGGGCCGCGGTTTGCGAAGTAGCGTCCGGCGCGGTAACCGTCCTCCTGGGAAAAGCCGGTTTCAAAGATGGCGCCGTCCCTCAGCGGCAGGCCCAGCCGCCCCATCTGGCGCTCAAAGCCCTCCCGCCGCCCGGTCGCAATGCCCGACGACGGACGGCCGCCCGCGAACACGATGTCCCGGTGTCCCATGCCCGCCAGGTGCTCGACCGCCAGGTTTGTGCCGCCCGTCTTGTGGACGGTCACCAGGTCGAAGGCTTCCGGCAGGTCGTAGGAGCTTAAGCCCACCGCCTGCAGTTTGTGCTCCTTAACCAGCGGCGCGACGTGGGCGCAGGAGTTGATCGACGCCAGCATGATGCCCGCCGCATACATCTGCGCCGCGAACAGAACCCCTTCGGCTTCCTTGTCCTCCCGCTCGTCCGAATCAAGCAAAACAACGCCAAACCCATGCAGCTGCGCCATGCGCTGCACCGTTTTGGCCATCTTTGAATAAAACGGATTGCATATATCAGGTACGATGAGAACAATGAGGCTGCTTTTGAGGGTTTTCAGGCCGCGCGCCATGATGCTTGGCGCATAGTCGGTTTCGCGGATGGCTTCTTCAATGCGCGCCAGCGCGTCCGCACCGACATAGCCGGCCTTGTTCAGATAGCGAGATACGGTCGTCGTCGACACGCCCGCCGCCCGGGCCACGTCTCGAATCGTTGATCGATGGCTCATAGGGCAGCCTCCAGATATATCCGTCACCACGCCGCTATGGGTTCTGCGGCAATGTGGTAACGTTACCTCATGTCGGAATCAATATATCATAGCCGGTTTCGCCTGTCAACAACCGAAGTGCCCCGCGGGGAAAATATTTTTGTTTTCAGGGAAACTGGCGTAGTCCGAAATGAATCTGCCGGTTTCGAAAGCTCTTCGCCCGCCATCCGGCCATAAATGCATCTCCATCGCGCGGCGCATGCAATCTGTAAGAGCAGGGCCGCGGCGCATATAAGAGCATGCCGGGCGCGCGATCGGTCGAGAGGCAAGCCGTCTGATACTAAAGGAAAACATTAATCACTCCAAAGCGCCAAGGGGTTTTCGATGCA
>CALGYL010000187.1 GCA_937934775.1 uncultured Clostridia bacterium | reverse complement strand
AGCCCGTAAACAGGCTTGTCAGCATCGCGAGGCACAAGATGGTTCCCAGCAGTTTCCTCATGATCTTCCCTCCTTATTTTTTGCACGGCGCGTCAAAAGGCGTAACGCGCCGGTCAAATCTCGTCAAACGCCCGGGAAAGGTCCCCGATCAGGTTGTCCGCGCCCTCCAGCCCCACGTGCAGTCGGATCAGACCGCGGTCGGGATTGCCCAGAAACACGATTTCTTCCTCCGAGGCTTCGTACAGCGGGCAGAGCGCAAGGCTTTCGAACCCGCCCCAGGAGCAACCCTTGCCAAACAGCTTCAGTTGGTTGATGAAGCGGACCGCATCCTTGGCCGGCCGGTCCAGAACAAGGCTCATCAGGCCCGTATGTCCCCGCATCTGCCGCGCGATCAGTTCCCGCTGGGGATGGGAGGCGAGGCCTGTGTAGAGCACCCGTTTCACCTTAGGCTGCGATTCCAGCCAAGTTGCGACCTTGAAAGCGCTCTCCTGATGGCAGCGGAGCCGGGCCTCCAGCGAGCGCATGCCGCGCAGCACCAACCAGCCCTCCATCGGCCCCAATACCCCGCCCAGCCACTCGCGCATGTTCTTGATGATGTAGGTCATCAGTTCCGCGTCTTTCGTAATCAGCGCGCCGCCGATCACGTCGCTGTGGCCACCCAGGTACTTGGAAAGCGTATGCATGACAATGTCGATGCCGAATTCCAGCGGATTCTGATTGAGGGGGGTGCAATAGGTGTTGTCGATATAGGTAAGCACCCCGCGGCGCCTGCAGATGTCCGCGATTGCCTTGAGGTCTACCACAGTGAAGACAAACGTGGCCGGACTCTCGAGGATCATGAGGCGCGTGTTGGGCCGGATGGCGCGCTCGACTTCCTCGAGGTCGCACCCAGTGACAAACGAAATATCAATGTTCAGGCGCGGACCGCCGACCGCGGCCATGAAGCGCTTGACGGGCTGATAGGCGTCCCGCATGCAGACGATGTGGTCGCCTGCCTTGCAGGTGCCCAGAATCGCGCTGGTCGCCGCCGCCATGCCGGAGGAGAACACCGCGGCCATCGATCCATTTTCCAGCGCCGCCAGCTTGCGCTCCAGCAGGTGGGTCGTGGGGTTTCCGGCGCGGCCGTAGAAATACGAATCCTCTGCCATCGGGTCCGTGTGGGCGTACTCCTCAAAAGTCGGAAAAACATGCAGGGAATTCAGGTATACAGGCGGCGCGACCGCGCCGTAATGGCGCGCCCGGTCCTCAAAGTCGTGCATCAGAATCAGTTCCTGCCGGTCGAGTTCCATACTTTCACTTCCATCTTTTGTCCGAAAAACTGGTTTTATTTTAGAACCTGTTACAGATTCAGTATATCGAGCATATACGGAAATGTCAACATGTTTGCCATAATTATTTTACCTCCGATCGGAGATTTTTCCGGTTTTTAAACATCAATCCACTTCTTTTTCTGTCAATTGGTCTTTTTATGGAACCATTTGTGCGTTTCTCCATTGGATGGCGCGCAGCGGTTCGGTTCAACCAAAGAAAACCGCCACGCTTTCTTAGCGCGGTGGGCATGTTGACAAAGTCCTTCTCAAAATAATACCGCGCCCGTCGGAATGCGACCGGCGGGCGCGGGCATAACAACCCTGTGGTTACTATTCTTTCAGCATCTTCATGAAGGTCTCGCCCGATATGGTCTCCTTGTCGACCAGGTATTCGGCGATCCGGTCGAGGGCCGCGCGGTTGGCCGCGAGCAGATCCACGGCGCTCTGGTGGCACCCGGCGATGATGGTGCGAACCTCCTCGTCGACCCCCGACCCGGTGGCCTCCGAACAGGTGGAGACATTCCGGCCGTCCAGATACTGGTTCTGCACACTCTCCAGCCCCATCATGCCGAATTTTTCCGACATGCCATACTGGGTTACCATGCTGCGCGCCATGCGGGTGGCCCGCTCTATGTCGTTGGACGCGCCGGTGGACGCCTCGCCAAACACCACTTCCTCGGCTGCGCGGCCGGATAAAAGCGTGGTGATCTGCGCAAGCAACTCGCCCTTGGTGAGCAGATACCGTTCCTCCTCGGGCATCTGCATCGTATAGCCCAAGGAGCCCATCATACGGGGCACAATGGTGATCTTCTGCACCGGCTGGCTGTTCTTCTGGAGCGCGCTGGCCAACGCGTGACCCACCTCATGGAAGGCGACCATGCGCTTCTCCTTCGGGTTCATGATGCGGTCTTTCTTCTCCTTGCCCGCGATCACGACCTCCACGGCCTCCATCAAATCCTCCTGAGAGACCTCTTCCCGGCCCATGCGTACCGCTCGCAGCGCGCCCTCGTTGATCATGTTGGCCAGATCCGCGCCGGTCGCGCCGCTGGTGGCCAGCGCGATCTCGTGCAGGTTCACATTCTCACCCATCCGAACCTTGGCCGCGTGCACCTTCAGGATCGCTTCCCGGCCGATGAGGTCGGGCTTTTCGACGATCACCCGCCGGTCGAACCGGCCGGGCCTGAGCAGCGCCTTGTCCAGCGTCTCCGGGCGGTTGGTCGCCGCCAGCACCACAATGCCCTTCGTGCCGTCGAAGCCGTCCATTTCCGCCAACAGCTGATTCAGCGTTTGCTCCCGCTCGTCGTTGTTGCTCATCTGGTTGTCACGGGATTTGCCGATGGCGTCGATTTCATCGATGAAGATGATGCAGGGCGCGGCCTTTCCCGCCTGATCAAACAGGTCGCGTACACGGCTGGCGCCGACGCCCACGAACATCTCCACGAATTCGGAACCGCTCAGCGAGAAGAACGGCACCTTGGCCTCCCCCGCTACGGCCTTGGCCAGAAGTGTCTTGCCGGTGCCCGGAGGGCCCACCAGCAGCGCGCCCTTTGGCTGCTTCGCGCCGATGCGCTGATACTTTTGCGGATCGTGCAGGTAGTCCACGATTTCCATCAGGCTCTCTTTTGCCTCATCCTGCCCGGCCACATCGGTAAAGGATACGCCGGTCGCCGTCTGCATGTCGTACATCTTGGCTTTGGACTTGCCCACGCTCATCATTCCGCCGCCCAGGCCGCCCATGCGTCCGGCGAGGCCCTTGCCAAGGAAGTGAAACACAAAATACATCAGAAGGACCGGCATGACCCAGGTGCCGATGAAATCCACAATCGGGCTGGCCTTGTCAATGGGCTTATAGAAGGCTACGCCGTTGTCCAGCAGAAGCTTCGTCAGGGAAGGATCGTTCACCAGGCCGGCATAATAAACGTTACTCAACTGTCGCTGGGTCTCCATCTGGTCGATCAATTCCTGCCCCGGCGCCTGGGTCTGCCCCGGCTGGACTTCCTTTTGCTGAATCCCCAGAATTTCCGAAACCGTAGCGTTATCGGCGTCATCCTTCAATTTGAGCAGAAGCTGATCGTCCTGAATCTGCACCGTCTTGACACTGCCGCTCTCCACCAGCTTCACAAACTGGCTATACTCGATCTGCACCTTGTTGTTGGCGGTGAACAGAGAAATCACAATATTGAACAGGAACGTGAGCACGAAAAAAGCCGCTATCCAGCGCCAAGGGGTGCCCGGACGACCGCCGACCGGCGCGCCGCCGCTGCCGGGCGTGCCAGGTGGGGTGGTCTTTTTCCCAGCGGGATTGGTTTCGATGGGCTTGTTGATCTCCGGTTTGTCAACGTCGTTTTTCTGGCTCATAATGCCCTCCGTTCCGGATGGTCCGCTCGCATTTGCGCTGGGCGCCTACCGGCTTCTCTACAAGTATTATTTGGATTATTTACCCAATTCACAGTATACGCCAAACATATGCGCGCGTATAGAAAAAAGTTGATTCATCCCGCAAACGACGCCCATCCGTCCCCAAGTTATGCAAAATCTGTGTTGTCCGGGCGTTTGGCCGTGTTCGTTCAACACAGCCGTGCTATGATAACGACAAATCGGATATACCCGCCCAGCTGTTTTGCGATATGCGTGAATCAGGTGATCCGGGTAGCGCCCTCCGCCCGGTCCGCTCGCGAAAAAACCGGTCGGGGCGCATATGATGAATTGAGGGGGATTCAATATGCCGGAAGCGTTCGACCTCGAACAATACCTTGCCCGCGGCGTGGAGGACATCGTCAAGGGAATTTTGAAAGCTTCCCTATCCAACCCTCGGGAAAGCGCGTTTCTGGCCCGGTATGCGCTCTTCAGCCGCAGGTCCGCGGAGCGAAGGCTGCAGGCGGAAGAAAAGGGGGAACACATCCCGCCCTTTCTGATCGCCAGCATCACCACCCGGTGCAACCTGCGCTGCGCGGGCTGCTACGCCTGGGCAAACAACGCCTGCGGCGATTACGATGCGGTCGGCCAGCTGTCGGACGGGGAATGGCAAAGGGTCTTTGAAGAGGCCGCCGAGCTGGGCGTCGGCTTTATACTGCTGGCCGGCGGCGAACCCATGCTGCGAAAGGGTGTTCTGGAGGCGGCGGGAAAAATCCCAGGCATCCTGTTCCCGGTTTTTACAAACGCCACGCTGATCGACAGCGCGTACGTCGAGCGGCTGGACCGGTACAGAAACCTGATTCCCATCCTGAGCATCGAAGGCGACGAAGCCCAGACCGATGAACGGCGCGGCGCGGGCGTCTACCGGCAACTGATGCAGTCCGCAGCCCTTCTGAAGGAAAACGGCATTCTCTTTGGCGCGTCGGTTACCGTCACCCGGATGAACCTTCAGGCCGTGACCTCCGCGGCCTTTCTGGACGAACTGCGCGAGCGGGGTTTCCGGGCGATCATCTACGTGGATTACGTGCCGGTCGATGGCGGCAAAGTGCATCTCGCGCCGGAGGAGCCCGAGCGGGCATATCTGGCCGTGAGGCTGGATGCGCTGCGCGCGGGGTACGGGGATCTTCTCTTCATCGCTTTCCCAGGCGACGAACTGTCTTCGGGCGGCTGCCTCGCGGCGGGCAGGGGCTTTTTCCACATCAATGCCTTCGGTGGCGCGGAGCCATGCCCCTTTTCGCCTTATTCGGACGTCAACGTGCGGGAGGCCTCCCTCCGGGAGGCGTTGAAATCCCGCCTGTTCACGCTCCTTCAGAGCGGACAGCTCTTGACGGAAGATCACGCGGGCGGCTGCGTGCTGTTCCAGCACAGGGAAACGGTGCAAAATCTCTTGAACGGCTGAAGTAGCCAGGCGTTTGATTGGCTGAAGCGGCGGGGTGAACCCGCGCCGCTTCAGGCGTCTTCTATATGATATGATGATTCTTTTCGACTGTATGATAATTCTTTACGCGCTCTATGCTTCGATGTCGAAGTAGCGGCGGTACTCTTCCCCGGCTTTTTCCCGGCTCTCCATGCAGATGCTTCGGAGGCTGTCAATGTTGTCAAGCGCCAGCGAGACAATGTGTTCATTTAACGCGCCGTCTTTTTCCATAGCGCAAATCGTTTCGATTGTCTGCTCCCGGCTCATTCCCTCCCGATAGGGGCGCGGCTCCGTGAGGGCGCTAAGCACGTCGGCGACGGCCATGATGCGCGCGCCCACCGGGATGTTCTCCGCCGTCAGGTGAAAGGGGTAGCCCTTGCCATCCAACCGCTCATGGTGGAACGCCGCCCAGCGCCGGATGGTCTCAAAGCCCGTGATCCGCCCCAACAGATGATACGTCATGAAAGGATGGCAGCGAATGGCGCTGTACTCCTGCGGCG
Source organism: uncultured Clostridia bacterium (assembly GCA_937934775.1). Taxonomy (GTDB): domain Bacteria; phylum Bacillota; class Clostridia; order Christensenellales; family Aristaeellaceae; genus JAEZHK01. The sequence goes on along the minus strand of CALGYL010000187.1, from coordinate 3,948 downwards.
TAAGCTTGCCGGGCTTTTCGAGAATCGCGCTGTCGATGGCCATCTTGCCCAGATCGTGCAGGTACCCCGCGATCAGCATCTGCAGACATTCCGCCCTGGAGAAGCCGACCATCTCCGCCAGTTTTTCCGCGGTTTTTGCCACGCCGGCCGAATGCGTGGCCGTAAAGCGACTGCGGAAGTCGATGATGCGGGAAAACATCTTGGCCAGTCCCAGAACATCCTCCATCTCCAGACGCTGGTTCGTGGACTCCACGGGTCTGGAATCCAGCGGCGTATTGTAGCGCATTTCGAGCCACACGTGCTCACAGCGCGTAAGGTCCACCAGTACATCGACAATGTCGGGGTTGAACACCTGCCCGGATTCCCGGCGCGCCCATTCAACAATGCCATTCAGCTGATTCAGTGGGTCCATCTCCCGCCGGATTCTGAGGCACGTGCGGTCTGCCAGGTGCACGATGTGGCTTTCGATGGGTACGCCGCATCCCATGAAATGCTGCCCCTGCCCATAAGCCCACGGCAGATGATGATATCGAACAATGTCCGCCGTCAGCGCGAAGGGCCCATACTCCTCCAAGAGCCGCGCGGCGCGAAAGCCGTGGCTGTGTACCGTCACCGGCTCGCTTTCGACAAGCTCCAACCGTTCGCGCACAGAAATCGCGCCAACGTCGTGAACCAACCCGGCCATCAGCACATTGCGCTGGGAAGTCTCCTGAAGGCCCATATGCTGCGCGATGCGGTAGGCCAGCGTTGCCACCTGATGCTGGTGATTGCTGAACTCCGGCAAAACCATGTCGACAGCGTCTGAAAAACACTGCAGGATTTCGAAAAGATTAATCGTTATCGCATCCATGCCGAACTTCTCTCCATCTACGGGAGGCGTCCAATGCCCTCCACGTTATTTCACCAAGTCCATACATCCGCCTCTAGAGTGTAACATTTTTCCCCGTCGTTTTTTTACCTTCCGAAAAATTTTACCAATTCTCATCATTATTTCGAAACAAATGCGTGCTTTTTCACGTCCTCCCACCGGAAACATTCTGCCGACGTCCCGCCAACAGATCGTAAACTTTGCCGAATCGACCGCCTTCCTGCGTTGAAACTTTAAATAGTGCTGATATAATGGCCAAACATACGGAAGTGTGACGGCGGGAGCGTGGGCGTGTGCGGCTGGTCAGACAATTTCTTATGGTTGCGAGCATTTCCTTTCTGGGCGAAGGCATCAAGGCGCTGCTCCCCTTCCCCATTCCCGCCAGTGTGTACGGGCTGATTCTGATGTTTGCCGCACTGTCGTTTCGCGTCATCAAGCCGTGCCAGGTACGCGACGCCGCCAGATTCCTCATTGAGATCATGCCGGTGATGTTCATCCCGGCGGCGGTCGGCCTCCTGAACGCCTGGGATGTCCTCCGGCCGATCCTGCTGCCGGTCGGCGTAATCACGGTGGTCAGTACAGCCATTGTGATGGCGGTAACCGGCCGCGTGACGCAGGCCATGATCCGGCTGGATGAAAAGAGGTCGGGCGAATGAAGGCCTTTTTTACCGATTCTGTGTACTTCGGTGTGGTGCTCAGCCTGGCGGCGTATGAAATCGGAAGGCTCCTGCAGCGCAGGTTCCGGCTGGCGCTGTTCAACCCGCTGCTGATCTCCATCATCCTCACGATCTCGGCCATCTGCCTTTTGGGCGTGGATTATGACAGCTACTACAGCGGCGCGAAGTACATCTCGTACCTTCTGACCCCGGCGACGGTCTGCCTCGCTGTTCCGCTGTACGAGCAAATGGCGCTTCTCAAGCGCAACATCAAGGCCCTTACGGCGGGCATCGTCTCTGGTGTTCTGGCAAGCCTGATATCCATCCTTGTTCTGTCCAAGTTGTTTTCGTTGAGCCATACGCAGTATGTAACCCTTCTGCCCAAATCCATCACGACCGCCATCGGCATGGGCGTGAGTCAGGAACTGGGCGGCACCGTGACCATCACCGTCGCGGTGATCATCGTCACCGGCATTCTGGGCAACATCCTGGCGGAAGGCGTTTTCAGGCTGTTTCGCATCCACAAGCCCATCGCAAAGGGGCTGGCGCTGGGGACCGCGGCCCACGCCATCGGCACCGCCAAGGCCATGGAACTGGGCGAAGTGGAAGGTGCGATGAGCTCACTGGCCATCACCGTCTGCGGCCTTTTGACGGCGACCGCCGCTTCATTTTTCGCGCAACTCCTGTAAAAACCGGCCTTTCCAACCACGGAAAACCAACCTGCCGATATCCGCGTAACTGTTTATGCGCGCACTGCGCGCATGGCCAAAAATCGCACCGCTTCGTCGTGTGAATTTCACATGATTCGCCATAGTAAAGCCTCCCGTCTTTTATCCCTTTCTCCGTTGACCGGCGATGGCATTTGCCGTATGATGCACGGGAGATTTCGCCCGCGCGTCTATTAAAGGAGATTCGGATGATTGTCAAGTACTTCCGAGACCTGGGCAAAGAGTTCACAGGCTACAATACGAACAAATTCATGCGAGATCTGATGGCAGGACTTACCGCGGCGTCGGTGGCCCTGCCGCTTGCGCTTGCCTTTGGCGTCAGCTCCGGCGCCGACGCGGCGGCGGGCCTGGTGACCGCCATCGCGGCGGGTCTGGTGATCGGAACACTATCGGGCGCTTCCTTCCAGATCTCAGGCCCCACCGGCGCGATGTCGGCCATCCTGATTGGCGTCAGCGCGCGCCACGGCATCAACGGCGTACTGCTGGCGGGGTTGCTGTCCGGCGCGCTTTTAATCCTGATGTCGCTATTAAACGTCGGCGGACTGGTACAGTTCATCCCATCACCGGTGATTGCCGGTTTCACTTCGGGCATCTCGGTGGTGATCGCGCTGGGGCAGGTGGACAATTTCTTCGGCATACATTCCAGCGGCGCGAATCTGGTGGCCAAGCTCCTCTCCTACCACCAGCTGGGCTTCTCGCCCAACATGCAGGCCGTGATGATGGGCAGCGTCGCAATCCTGATCATGCTCTTCTGGCCCAAAAAGTGGCCGGTTCCGGGGTCTCTGGTCGCCATCGCGGCGGCGCTGGCGCTCAACATCCTACTGAACCCGTCCGCGGCCATCGTTAACGAAGTGGGCGATATTCCGCGCTCGCTGGTCGGCGCCAACCGGCTCACCCTCTCCAGTCTCTCCATTCGGGGCATGCTGGACGTGATGGGCCCGGCGGTTTCGATCGCGGCGCTGGGCATGATTGAAAGCCTACTGTGCGGCCTGAGCGCGGGGCGCATGAAGGACGAGACGATGGACGCCCGCCGCGAACTGATGGCCCAGGGCATCGGCAACCTTCTGATGCCGCTGATCGGCGGCGTTCCGGCGACCGCCGCCATCGCCCGTACGTCGGTGGCGATCAAGGCGGGCCAGCAGACGAGGCTGACCGGCGTGATCCACTCGCTGGCGCTGATCGCCTCCATGTTTCTGCTGGGCGGGGTGATGTCCCGGATTCCGCTGGCGGCGCTGGCCGGCGTATTGATGGTGACCGCCTGGCGCATGAACGAATGGGCGGCCATTCGCCAAATTTTCTCCTCCCGCATGAAGCACGCGATGCTGATGTACACGGTCACGCTCGTCTGCACGGTTCTATTCGACCTGACCATCGCCATCGCGGCGGGCATCCTGGTCGCGGCGATCTCCTTCGTGGTCAAGAGCGCGCAACTGGCGGTATCCAGCGAGGACCGTGCTGGCGGCGAGCGGGTGATCCGCCTGCGCGGCGCGCTGTTCTTCGGGACCCAGGGCAACATTCGGAAGATCGAAGCGCTGGCCGAGGGCGCGAGCCGGGTGACCATCGACCTTTCCAGCGCCTACTCGGCCGACCTGAGCGCGCTCAGCGCGCTGGGCGAACTGCGCGAACATCTGACCGAGCGCGGCGTCTCTGTCTCCATTGTGGGTGCGAAGCCCGAGCTGAACCGGGAGATGGGCCG
>CALGYL010000186.1 GCA_937934775.1 uncultured Clostridia bacterium | reverse complement strand
GAATGGGCTTCTCAAGAATCATCTGCCCAAGGGCCTGCGCGGGTAAAAAAAGCCCCCCCGGCGGAAGCCGAGGGGGGACGTTTTGGTTACAGGCTCTTTCCGTACAGCGGGCCGAAGTTCTGGCAGGCGCGGAAGTCGGCGCCCTCGCGGTCCCTGGTGCCGAAGGCGTTCCAGGCGGAGGGGCGGAACAGGTCCGCGTCGGGCACGTTGTGCATGCACACGGGGATGCGCAGCATGGCGCACAGGGTTACGATGTCGGCGCCGATGTGGCCGTAGTTGAACGCGCCGTGGTTGGCGCCCCAGTTGTTCATGACCGAGTAGACGTCGGTAAAGGCGTCGGTGCCGGTCAGCCGCGGCGCGAACCAGGTGGTGGGCCAGGTGGGGTCGGTGCGCTTGTCCAGGATGCTGTGGACGTGCTCCGGCAACTCCACAGACCAGCCTTCGGCGATCTGCAGCACCGGGCCGAGGCCGTCGACCAGGTTGAGGCGGGTCATGGTGATGGGCATGCCGCCCTTGGTGAGCAGGTGGCTGGAGTATCCGCCGCCGCGGAAGTAGCCCAGGTCGGCGTAACAGTACTGGGTGGCGTCCAGGCAGGCCGCGGCTTCTTCGGAACTGATATCCCACCAAGGCTTCATGGCGGGCTTGCCTTCCGCGTCCTTGCACTCGCCGCTGGCGTCCAGGCAGACCGCGCCGGAGTTGATCAGGTGGATGACGCCATCCTTCGCGTCGCCCTCCGGCTTCCAGCCGGTGACGCGCTCGATGGCGGCGGGGCTCCAATAGGTGCGCACGTCCGCAAAGCCGGATGCGGTGCAGGAGACCAGTTTGCCAAACAGCATCGCAAGGCCGTTCAGGTGATCGTTTTCGGTGGCCACCGGCAGCGGCTCGCGGATGCCGTTCCAGTCAAAGCTGGAGGACAGAATGGACTCCAGGAAGTCGCCGTTCGGGAAGTGGTCGTTCCACTGGCGCTGGCCCTGGAAGCCGGACAGGATTGCGTTGTGGCCGACGGCCTCTTCCTCGAAGCCCAACTCGGCCAGGCGCGGGTTGCCGATCATCATGTCGCGGGCAATCATGGCCATCTTGATGTTGGTGTCAAGCGCCCACTCTTTGTATTCGGCGGTGTGCTGCTCAGCAACCGGGTTCTTGTCCCAGCCCAGGGTGACGTTTTCCTTGACCCAGGCCTTGGCCTTTTCGAACTCGGCCGGATCGTAGATGCCCTCTTCCCAGCGGCGGATGAACTCGGAGGAGTCCACGGACTCACTGCGCATGCCCAGCCACTTTTCAAGGAGTTCCGGATTCACGATCGAACCCGCGATGCCCATTGAGGTGCCGCCCATCGACAGGTAGCTCTTGCCCTTCATCGAGGCGACCGCAAGGCCCGCCTTCGCGAATCGAAGCAGCTTCTCGCCCACATCTTCGGGGATAATGCCGGAATCCTTGCCGTCCATGACGTCATGGCCGTAGATGCCGAACGCAGGCACGCCCTTTTGGGCGTGGGCGGCCAGCACCGCCGCCAGGTACACCGCGCCGGGACGCTCGGTGCCGTTGAAGCCCCAGACGGCCTTCGGGGTCAGCGGGTCCATGTCCATCGTCTCGGAGCCGTAGCACCAGCAGGGCGTAACGGTGATCGACACGCCCACGTTCTCCCGCGAGAACTTGTCCTGGCAGGCAGCCGCTTCCGCGACGCGGCCGATGGTGGTATCGGCGATCACGCACTCCACCGGCAGACCGCAGGGGTGGCGCAGGTTTGTCGTCAGAAAATCGGCGGCAGCCTTGGCGAGCGTCATCGTCTGCTCTTCCAGGCTCTCGCGCACGCCGCGGCGGCGGCCGTCAATACAGGGACGGATGCCGATTTTGGGCAGCGCGCCCACATAATGATTCACCGGTTTGTTCATCGGAAATGCGCTGGGATTTGCCATGGTCATACCTCCTGAAAACGCGCTTGAACGCGGAATTTCACCGCTTTCCATTATACTGCATTGCGCCATGTTTCGCAATCGGATGATCTTAACCAAAACCTTTGGAATGTCCCGATCTGCGAGAAAACAGGCCCGGTAAGTTAACCAAAAACACGCGCGGGCCTAAACATGTGTTCGGTATGACGTGCTTTACCACACCCGGAAGGTATGCTATAATGGCAAGGCGCATACGCGAAAGGGGGAACACTCGTGCGGATTTTGGTCACCGGCGGCGCGGGTTTTATCGGTTCTCACGTCTCGGAGGCACTGCTCCGGCGGGGCGACCGGGTGCTGGCGTTGGACTGTTTCCATCCGTTTTACGATCCAACCCTGAAGCGCCTCAACGTCAAGGCGGTCTACCGCGCCCATCCGGACGGCGCGTTCGCCCTCTGCGAGGCTGATATCCGGGATCAACAAGCGCTGACGCTGGCGTTTGAATCCTTTCAGCCGGAAGCCGTGATCCACCTGGCCGCCTGCGCCGGGGTGCGCCCGTCCATCGAGCATCCGGAGGAATACTTCGATGTGAACCTGATGGGCACGGTGCGCCTGATGGACGCGATGGCCGAACACAACGTTACGCGGCTGGTATTCGCCTCGTCCTCCTCGGTCTACGGCAACAACGAAAAAGTTCCCTTCTCCGAGTCCGACCCGGTGGACCACCCGATCTCGCCCTACGCCGCCACCAAGAAGGCGGGCGAACTGGCAGCGCACACCTGGCACCATCTGAAGGGCCTCAGCTGCGCCTGCCTGCGCTTTTTTACCGTCTACGGCCCGCGGCAGCGGCCGGATCTGGCCATCACGAAATTCGCAAACCTGATGCTGGAGGGCAAGCCCATCCCCTTCTACGGGGACGGCTCCACCCGCAGGGACTACACCTATGTGGACGACATTGTGGACGGCGTCGTCCGCGCGCTGGACTGGACGGAAGAACCCGGGCGCTACGACGTGTTCAATCTGGGCGAGAGCCGCACCATATCGCTGAGCGAGATGGTGGAAACGCTGGAGCGCGCGCTGGGCGTCAAGGCAGAGATCACGCGCCTGCCCGCGCAGCCGGGGGATGTGAACCGCACCTGGGCGGACATTCAAAAAGCCCGGGAGATCCTCGGCTACAACCCGTCCACGCCGTTTGAAGAAGGCATTGAGCAGTTCGTCCGCTGGCTGAAAGCCCAGCGCAACCCATAAGACCCGCCCGAGGGGTAAGGAGCAACCGGTGAAAGACATCGTCATCCGCGGCGCACGCGAACACAACCTGAAAAACATCGACATCACGCTGCCCAGGGACAAGCTGATCGTACTGACCGGGCTCTCGGGCAGCGGCAAATCCTCCCTGGCGTTTGACACGATCTACGCCGAGGGCCAGCGTCGCTATGTGGAGTCGCTGTCCTCCTATGCCAGGCAGTTCCTGGGGCAGATGGAGAAGCCCGACGTGGACTCCATCGAGGGCCTTTCCCCCGCCATCGCCATTGACCAGAAGACCACCAGCAAAAACCCCCGCTCGACCGTGGGCACCGTAACCGAGGTACACGATTACCTGCGCCTTCTGTACGCCCGCGCCGGCACGCCCCATTGCCCCAACTGCGGCAAGGAGATCCGCCAGCAGACCATCGACCAGGTGGTGGATCAGGTTCTTCAACTGCCGGAGGGCAGCCGCATCCAGATTCTTTCGCCGGTGGTGCGGGGGCGCAAAGGCGAATATGCCAAGATGCTGGACGACATGGTCAGGCAGGGCTTCGTCCGCGTGCGCATCGATGGCGAGACCTATCCGCTGGGCGAGACGCCCGCCATTGAAAAAAATAAAAAGCACACCATCGAAGTGGTGGTGGACAGACTGATCGTCCGGCCGGACATCCAGAAGCGGCTGACCGATTCGCTGGAGACCGCCATGCACCTGGCCGGCGGCGTCGCGGTGGTGTCGGTGATCGACGGGGAGGACATGCTGTTCTCCCAGAACTATGCCTGTCCGGATTGCAACATCTCCATTGAGGAGCTGGCGCCCCGGATGTTCTCCTTCAATAACCCCTACGGCGCCTGCCCCACCTGCACGGGCCTGGGCACGCTGCTGAAAGTCGATCCCGCGATCGTCGTGCCCGATCCCACCAAGAGCCTGTCTCAAGGCGCGATCCGCGTCAGCGGCTGGAACTCCTCGGAGGACGGCGGCGGGGGCATGGCGCGCATGTACCTGGAAGGCCTGGCAAGGCATTACGGCTTCTCGCTGGACACGCCGGTGGGCGAACTGGCCGAAGGCATGCTGGACAAGGTGCTCTACGGTACCGGCGGTGAGAAGATCCGCGTGGACTATGAGCGGGAGCACGGCTCCGGCACGTTCAACGCGCCGTTTGAAGGCATCATCCCCAACCTCGAGCGCCGCTACCGGGAAACCTCCTCCGACGGCATGAAGGAGGAGCTGGAAACCTACATGTCCAACACGCCCTGCCCGGACTGCAAGGGCAAGCGCCTCAAACCCGAGTCGCTGGCGGTGACGGTGGGCGACACGTCCATCGCCGACGTCAGCTTGATGTCGGTGATGGACGCCAGGAACTTCTTCCGGCATCTGACGCTGGACGAGAAGCGTGCCATGATCGCCCGGCAGATTCTCAAAGAAGTCGACGCGCGGCTGGGCTTTCTGGTGGATGTCGGGCTGGACTACCTGTCCCTTTCCCGCGCGGCGGCCACGCTGTCGGGCGGCGAGGCGCAGCGCATCCGGCTGGCCACGCAGATCGGCTCCAGCCTGGTGGGCGTTCTGTACATTCTGGACGAGCCGTCCATCGGCCTGCACCAGCGGGACAACCGGAAGCTGTTGGGCACGCTCAAGCACCTGCGGGACCTGGGCAACACGCTGGTGGTGGTGGAGCACGACGAGGAAACCATGCTGGAAGCCGACTACATCGTCGACATCGGCCCCGGCGCGGGCGCCCATGGCGGCTATATCGTGGCGCAGGGCACCGCCGAGGAAATCATGGACAACCCCGCCTCCATCACCGGCGCATATCTTTCCGGCCGGAAGCGGGTACCGCTGCCGCTCTTCCGGCGCACGCCAAGCGGCTGGATCACGGTGCGCGGCGCACGAGCCAACAACCTG
>CALGYL010000185.1 GCA_937934775.1 uncultured Clostridia bacterium | reverse complement strand
CTATCCTTACTATATCAAAAAAACTCCCCGATAGGGAGCTTTTTTGACAGCCTGGTGTTTGGCCCACCAGTTCGAAACTGGTGGGCCAAACATTTCCTTCCGCCAGCGAGCCGCCCTGAAATCCGGCTGGATTTCAGGCGCACACGGCGCTCTTCTTTCGCATCAAAAAGCCTGCTAAGGGGTTTTGATGCTCTGTGGCAAAACCATCAGGTTTTGCCGCCATGCGCCGGGAATCCGAAAGGATTCTCGGCGGATCAAAGCTGCCGCAGGGTGACCTGCGCGGCCGAAGGCTGCTTCCGATTTGCGTGCGGACCCGGCCACAAATCAAAGGGTTGCAGGGCCTGCGGCATATTTTTCGCAAACGAAAGCCGCGCAGCGGAATTCGTTTGCCGTAAATGAAAACGCCAGCCCGCAGGCCGGCGTTTTCATTTACAGGTTCGAATACCCCATCAGGAACTCGTCCACTTCCCGCGCTGCGCTCCGGCCTTCCGCAATGGCCCAGACCACCAGCGACTGGCCTCTGCGCATATCGCCCGCGGCAAACAGCTTGGCGACGTTCGTTTTATATCCGCCGGGGGCGGTGTCCACGTTGGTGCGGGGGTTGAGCGCCGCGCCGAACGCCTCGGCCACATACGCCTGGCTGCCCAGGAAGCCCGCCGCGATCAGGAGGAGGTCACAGGGGATCTCCCGCTCGGTGCCCGCGACCTCCACGAAGCGGCCCTTGTCGTCCCGGGCCAATTGCACCAGCTTGACGGCGCGGATCGCGCCTTCTTCATTCTTGAAAATTTCCTTGATGGTGGTCTGGTAGACGCGAGGGTCTGCGCCGAAGACCGCGATGGCCTCCTGCTGACCGTAGTCCACCTTCAGGACGCGGGGCCATTCGGGCCAGGGGTTGCTCTCCAGGCGCGTCTCCGGCGGGCAGGGCAGCATTTCGATCTGAGTGACCGACACGGCGCCGTGCCGGATCGAAGTGCCCACGCAGTCGTTGCCGGTATCGCCGCCGCCCACCACCACCACGTGTTTGTCCTTGGCGGAGATGAAGAGGCCGTCGGCCAGGTTGGAATTGAGCAAGCTCCGGGTCGTCGCCTTCAGGAAATCCACCGCGAAGTGGACGCCGGAGGCGTCGCGGCCGGGCACGGGCAGATCGCGCGGGTTGCTTGCGCCGCAGCAGAGCACCACCGCGTCGTTGTCCGTAAGCAGCTGCTTTGCGTCGATCGTCCTGCCCACGTCGGCGCCGGTGACGAAGGTGACGCCTTCCTGTTCCATCAGCTTCAGCCGCCGGTTCACAACCTTCTTGTCCAGCTTCATGTTGGGGATGCCGTACATCAGGAGTCCACCGGCCCTGTCCTCCCGCTCGTAGAGCGTCACGGTGTGGCCGCGCCGGTTGAGCGCGTCCGCCGCCGCGAGGCCGGAGGGGCCGGAGCCGATCACCGCCACCTTTTTCCCGGTGCGGACCGACGGCATGCGGGGCTGGATCAGCCCGTTGCCGAAGGCGTATTCGATGATGGCCAGCTCGTTCTCCCGGATGGTGACCGGGTCGTTGTGCAAGGAACAGGTGCAGGCCGCCTCGCAGGGGGCGGGGCATACGCGGCCGGTGAATTCCGGGAAGCTGTTGGTTTTGAGCAGCCGGGACAGCGCGTAGGGCATGCTGCCGCGGTAGACCATGTCGTTCCACTCAGGGATCAGGTTATTGAGCGGACAGCCGGAGACCATGCCGCTTAGTATCATGCCGGTCTGACAGAAGGGCACGCCGCAGTCCATGCAGCGGGCGGCCTGGGTACGCCGGTCTTCCAAGGACATCAGGGGATGGAATTCGTCAAAGCTCTTGATGCGTTCCTCGGGCGGGGTGGTCTGGTTGTTCTCCCGCTCGTACTCCATGAATCCGGTTGGTTTTCCCATATCGCTCACCGCCTCTCCAGCACGCGCTTGTACTCTATCGGGATGATTTTCTTAAACGAGGGAAGCATTTCCTCAAAGTGGGCCAGCACTTCCCGGCCGCGCTCGGAGCCTGTCATCTGGACGTGCTTTTCAATCAGGTTCTTCAGGAACTTGACATCCTCGGGATCGGTCACGCCTTCCATGACGACCATCGCCCGGTTTAGTCGGCGGTACAGAGTGTGCTTTTCGTCCAGCAGGTAGGCGATGCCGCCGCACATGCCCGCCGCGAAGTTGCGGCCGGTCTCGCCCAGCACCACCGCGGTGCCGCCGGTCATGTACTCGCAGCCGTGGTCGCCCACGCCCTCGACCACCGCCGTCGCGCCGGAATTGCGCACGCAGAACCGTTCACCCGCGACGCCCGCGATGAATACCTCGCCGGAGGTCGCGCCGTAGAGCGCCACGTTGCCCACAATGATGTTCTCCGAGGCCTTGAAGCGGCTGTCTTTCGGCGGGAACACCGCGAGCTTGCCGCCCGACAGGCCCTTGCCGAAGGAGTCGTTGGAATCGCCCTCCAGGATCAGGGTCAGACCCTTGGGCGCGAACGCGCCGAAGGACTGGCCGCCGCCGCCCTTGCACTGGATGGTGAAGGTGTCGTCCGGCAGGTTGTTCCCGTGGATCCGGGTGATCTCGGAGCCGAAGATGGTGCCCAGCGCGCGGTTGGTGGAGGAGACATTCAGCGCCATCACCGACTTTTTGCCCTTCTGGAGCGCGGGGCCCAGTTTTTCTAGTAGCGCCTTTTCGTCCAGCGACTCGTCCAGGTTGAAGTTGAACTCGTCCTTAGGGTCGTAATGGGTCGCGCCGGCATAGGGGTTATTCAGGATGGCGGAAAGGTCCACCTTCATGGCGCGGCCCGCGGGGCGGCTTTTGCGCATCCGGATCAGATCCGTGCGGCCCACCAGCTCATCCACGGTTTTCACGCCCATTTTGGCCATCAGCTCTCGCAGCTCCTCGGCCACGAAGCGCATGAAGTTCTCCACGTATTCCGGCTTGCCGGAGAAGCGCTTGCGCAGCTCCGGGTTCTGGGTGGCGACGCCCATGGGACAGGTGTCCAGGTTGCACACCCGCATCATCACGCAGCCGATGGAGACCAGCGGCGCGGTCGCGAAGCCGAATTCCTCCGCGCCCAGAATGCAGGCGATGGCCACGTCCCGGCCGCTCATCAGCTTGCCGTCGGTTTCAATGCGCACGTGGGATCGCAGGCCGTTGCGCATCAGCGTCTGGTGGGTTTCGGCCACGCCCAGTTCCCAGGGGAGGCCGGCGTCATGGATCGAGGTCCGGGGCGCCGCGCCGGTGCCGCCGTCGTAGCCGGAGATCAGGATGACCTGCGCGCCCGCCTTGGCGACGCCGGAGGCGATGGTGCCAACACCCGCCTCGCTCACCAGCTTGACGGTGATGCGGGCCTTGCGGTTGGCGTTTTTCAGGTCGTAGATCAGTTGGGCCAGGTCCTCGATGGAGTAGATGTCGTGGTGCGGGGGCGGGGAGATCAGGGAGACGCCCGGGGTCGAATGGCGCGTCTTGGCGATCCAGGGATAGACCTTCTTGCCGGGCAGGTGTCCGCCCTCGCCGGGCTTCGCGCCCTGAGCCATCTTGATCTGAATCTCGTCGGCGCTCATCAGGTATCCGCTGGTCACGCCGAAGCGGCCGGAGGCCACCTGTTTGATGCGGGAAACGCGGTCGGTGCCGAAGCGCTCCACATCCTCGCCGCCTTCGCCGGAGTTGGAGCGGCCGCCCAGGTGGTTCATCGCCTGCGCCAGGCACTCGTGGGCCTCCTGCGAAATGGAGCCGTAGCTCATCGCGCCGGTCTTGAAGCGCTTGACGATTTCGGAGACGGGCTCGACCTCTTCGAGGGGCACGCCGCCGTTCGGATCGAACACGAACTCGGTCAGGCCGCGCAGCGTGTGGGGGCGGCCCTCGTCGTCCACCATGTGGGAGTATTCCTTAAACAGCGGGTAGCTGCCGGCGCGCACCGCCTTTTGCAGCGCGCAGATGGTTTCGGGATCGTAGAGGTGGTCTTCCTTGCGGGCGCCGCTTCGGAGGCGATGGTCGCCGGTGGATTCCGGCGTGGTGTCCATCGGCAGGCCCATCGGGTCGAACGCGCGGTTGTGGCGGTACTCCACGTCCTCGGTGATTTCGGTAAGCCCCACGCCGCCTACGCGGCTGACGGTGTTGGTGAAATACTGCTCGATCATGTCCTTGGCCAGGCCCACCGCCTCGAAAATCTGGGCGCTCTGGTAGGACTGGATGGTCGAGATGCCCATCTTGGAGGCGATCTTGACGATGCCGGAGGTGACGGCCTTGTTGTAATCCTGGATGGCGGCGGTCACGTCCTTGTCCATCAGACCCTCGTCGATCATCTCCTTGATGCACTCGTGGGCCAGGTACGGGCAGACGGCGCGCGCGCCGTAGCCCAGCAGAAGCGCGAAGTGGTGTACGCTGCGAGGTTCGGCGGTCTCCAGAATTACGGAAACCTTGGTGCGCTTCTTTGTGCGCACCAGGTGCTGCTCCAGGGCCGAGGTGGCCAGGAGGGAAGGGATCGCCACGTGGTTTTCATCCACGCCCCGGTCGCTCAGGATCAATACGCTGACGCCCCGCGCCACGGCCCGGTCGCAGGCGAGGAGCATCTGCTCCACCGCGCGGCCGATGGGCGTGTTTTTGTAGCACAGCATGGAGATGGTTTCCACCGTCAGGTTGGGCTTCTTCATGCCGCGGATGCGCATCAGTTCGGCGGCGGTTAAAATCGGGTTGTCGACTTTGAGAACCGCGCAGTTTTCCGGCTTTTCCACCAACAGATTTCCGTCCGCGCCCACGTAAACGGAGGTATCCGTCACCAGGGATTCGCGGATGGCGTCGATGGGCGGGTTGGTGACCTGCGCGAACAGCTGCTTGAAGTACTGGAACAGCGACGGGTGCGCGCTGGAGAGAACCGCCAGCGGCGTGTCGGTGCCCATGGAGGCGGTGGGCTCGCTTCCACCCAGCGCCATCGGCAGGATGACCTCGCGCATGTCTTCCCAGGTGTAGTCAAAGAAGCGGTAGAGGCGCGCGCGTTCGCTCTTGGTGGAGGAGGGCACGCGCTCGTTGGGCAGAGGCAGATCCTTCATCTCGATCAGGTTCTGGTAGAGCCACTCGCCGTAGGGCTGGCGGCGGGCGTAGTCCTCTTTCAGGCCCGAGTCCTCATACACGCGGCCCGCGACCGTGTCCACAACCAGGAGCGCGCCCGGCTTCAGCCGCTCCTTTCGCTTGATCCTGGCGGGCTCAATGTCCAGAACGCCCACTTCGGACGCCAGAATCAGATAATCGTCGTCGGTCAAAAGGTAGCGGGAGGGCCGGAGACCGTTCCGGTCCAGCGAAGCGCCCACGATGTCGCCGTCGGAGAAGATCAGGGCGGCCGGGCCGTCCCAGGGCTCCATCATGGTGGCGTAATAGCGGTAGAGATCCCGCCGGTCCCTGGAGATCTCCTGGTTGTTCTGCCAGGGTTCGGGCACGGTGACCATGACGGCCTTGGGCAGTTCCAAGCCGTACATCATCAAAAATTCCAGGGTATTGTCCAGCATGGCCGAATCGGAACCCGTCTGGTCCACGATGGGCATGATTTTGTCCTTGTCGAGCGCCAGAAGCGGCGAATCCACGGTCTCTTCCCGCGCGATCATGCGGTCCACGTTGCCGCGGATGGTGTTGATCTCGCCGTTGTGCAGGATCAGCCGGTTGGGGTGCGCGCGCTCCCAGCTGGGGTTGGTGTTGGTGGAGAAGCGGGAGTGCACCGTCGCCAGGGCGCTGACGCACATCTCGCTTTCAAGATCCGGGAAGAAGGTGCGCAGCTCATCCACCAGCATCATGCCCTTGTAGACGACGGTGCGGCTGGAGAAGGAGCAGAAATAGGTGTCACTGGAGGACTGCTCAAACACGCGGCGGGCGACGTAAAGCCTGCGGTCAAAGTCAAGCCCGCGCGCGACCTTCGCCGGGCGCTTGACAAAGCACTGCCAGATGGCCGGCATGTACTCCCGCGCCTTGCGGCCCAGGACCTCCTCCCGAACCGGCACCTTGCGCCAGCCCAGGAACTTCATGCCTTCTTTTTCAACGACGACTTCCATCAGCCGCATCAGCTGGCCGCGCTTGATCCCATCCTGCGGGAAAAAAATCATCCCCACACCATAATCGCGCTCCTCGCCCAGCTCAAAGCCAAGCTTTTCCGCGCGAAACAGGTCGTGGGGAATTTGCAATAGAATACCAACGCCGTCTCCGGTGTCGCCTTCCGCGTCCCGGCCGGCCCGGTGGGAGAGCCGCTCCACAATTTTCAGCGCATTGTCCACTGTCTCGTGGGTCTTGACGCCGTGAATATTCACCACCGCGCCAATGCCGCAGGAATCGTGCTCAAACCGCGCGTCATACAGGCCTTGGCTTTGCTGTCGATCCTTCTGGCCGTCGCGGCCCTGCTGTTGCTCTTGCTGCCCCATGCCGTTCATCCTTCTCGATCGTATTTGCGCGCCGCGGGGCAAAAAATGGAGCCCAGCCTGCCGCTCGCTCCCGTACCCTTTGACGGTTCCGTGATTATAGCATGCCCCCGCCCCCCTGTCAACACGGAAATGCAAAACGGACGTGAAATAACTGCAAATTTACGTTGTTCTTCGGGCGGTTTTCTGGTTTTGTGCAGGATTTATTTTTTATCGTTCAATTTCCCCCGAAACTCGGCCGCCAGCGGTGTGTAATGCAAAAAGCACAGTGGTGTTTGTGCATATGCACAATGCAACAATGGAGGAATTATTGTATAGAAGAAACACGCTTCCGGCGCACGGGTCGCCGGAAGCGAATGAAGTGGATGGGTACAAAAAAGCGCCGCGCGCAGGTCGGGCAGCAACCTGCGCGCGGCGTCGGAGTCAGGAGAGGAGAGGTTTAGAACTTGAACTGGTCCACGTTGTCCTTGGTCCAGACGGACGGGGGCCCCATGATGATGGTCTTGCCATCGTCCAGAAGCGTGATCTTGCCCACGCCCGGGATCTCCATGCCGTTCTCGATCTTGACGCCGGTAAGCTCATCATGCGCGATGTAGACGGTCAGCTTGCCCAGCATGCTGGGATCCCACAGAATGCCGAAGTCCAGAGAGCCGTCCTTAAGGTAGGGGGCGGAGTCGGTGGGCATGGAGGAGCCGACGACCGCGACCTTGTCCTGCAGGCCCTTCTCCTGGATGGCCATCGCCGCGCCGATCGGGGCGGGGGTGGAGATGCCGATGACGCCCTTCAGGTCCGGGTAGGCGGCCAGCAGCGCCAGCGTCTGGGTGTAGGCTTCCTGAGCGGATTCATCCGACGGCACCGGGTCGGTGACCAGCTTCAGATTCGGATACTTGGTCGCGGCGTAATCCTGGCCGTACTTGATCCAGGTGTTGAGGTTGGCGGCGGTCAGGTAGCCGGTGACGATGGCGTATTCGCCGGTGTCGGTGCCCATGGCCTCAACCAGCTTGTCCCAAATGAATTCGCCGTAGGCTTTGTCGTCGATCTGATGAATGGAATACTTCACGTCGTCGCCCTTGGCGGTGGTGTCCCAGTCAACCACCAGAACGCCCGCTTCCTTGCACTTCTGCAGCACGGGGGAGACGGCGTCCGGGTCGTTGGGGGCGATGGCCAGGCAGTCGATACCGCGGATCAGGAGGTCTTCGATCATCTGTACCTGCTGGGCGGCGTCGCCCTCGGTGGGGCCCTGGTAGATGACGTCAATGCCCAGTTCCTTGCCCGCCGCTTCCGCGCCAACCTGAGAGGCGTTGAAGTAGGGGATGCCAACCAGCTTGGGCATTACGACGATGGTCTCCGCGCTGGCCGCGATGGACAGGACCATAGTGAGCATGAGGACGAGGGACAGAACCTTCTTCATGCAAAATCGCTCCTTTTCATTGTATCCCGTTCTTCGACCCGGCGGCTGCCCGGTTGCCGGGCCGAGAAAGATGAACTACGCTTTTTTCCGGCGCTCCCGCCCGGAGAAGTAGTTGATTGACAGGACCACCACCAGAATAAGCCCCGTGAACACGTCGGTGATGTTGCGGTTGATGCCGATGATGTTAAAGCCGGAGGATACCACCTGCAGGATGCACACCGCGGTGACCGTGCCCAGAATGTGTCCGCTGCCGCCGTTGATGTCGGTGCCGCCCAGAACCGTCGCGGCCACGGCCTGCAGGGTGTAGCTGGAGCCGTAGTCGGCGCGGGCCGAATTGTAGCGGGACACCATCAGGATGCCGGCGATACCTGCCATCACCGAGGAGAAGATGTACACCTTCATCAGGACAGCGCGGGTGTTGATGCCGCTGAACCGGGTCGCCTTTTCGTTGCCGCCCACCATGTAGACGCTGACGCCCCAAGGCGTGCGCTCCACCATGTAGAAGGCCAGAAGGATTACCCCAAGATAGATCAGCATCGTGTAGGGAATGTCCAGCACCGAACCCGCGCCGATGCGCTGGAACAGCGCCGGGAAGCCGGAGATGCCCGAACCGCGGGTGATGTTGAGCGACACGCCGTTGAACACCGTTTGCGTACCCAGCGTGACCAGCAGCGGCACCACGCCGATGTAGGCCACGAAGTAGCCGTTCACCATGCCGCAGAGAACCGAAATCACCATCACCAGCGCGATGCCGGAGAAGATGATGATCAGGTCGGGTATGCCGCCCGCCTCGTTCATCGCTCGCATCAGAAACGCGCCCGCGATGGCCGACAACATCGCCGAGTTGACCAGCGACAAATTGATGCCGCCCGTCATGATGACCACCGACATGCCGATCGCCAGGATGCCGAACTCGGCCATCTGGAAGCCCATGTTCTTGAAATTGCGCACCGTCAGAAATTTACCGGGCGCCAGCGTAGACATCAGCGCAATCAGGACCAAGAGTAGTGCCAGCAGAAAGTACTGGTTCTTGTTCCGGGAGAAATGTTCGCGCGCGCTGTTCATCAGGCGCCCTCCTTTCCCTGAACCGCCATGTCGATGTCCACCTTGGTCTGCCGCCGCTCTTCCCGGTGCAGCTTGATCATGTCGAAGCTGACCGCCAGGAGGATGATCGCGCCCACGATGATCGACTGCCAGTAGGTGGAAATGCGGGCCAGCGTCAGGCCGTTGGAGATGAACGCGAACAGCATCACGCCCAGGAAAGTACCCAGAACAGAGCCGGAACCGCCGGTTAACAGCGCGCCGCCCAGCACGACCGCGCCGATGACGTTCATCTCGTAGCCGATGAAGGCGTTGGGGTCTACCGACTTCATGATGGAGGTGTAGGTGATGGCCGCGAAGCCCGCCATCATGCCGGAGAAAGAATAGGCGAAGGTGGTCAGCCGCCGGTTGTTCAGGCCGATGCGCTGCGCGGAGACGGGGTTACTGCCCATCGCCAGGATGGACCGGCCCAGCATCGTGCGCTTGATTAAAAACCAGGTAACCAGCATCGCCAGCGCGAACAGGAGGAACTGCACCGGCACGCCGATCTCCGACCCGTTCAGGTTCCGGAAGGAGAAAAACTTCACCAGGCCAAAGTCGATGATCTTCTGGGGCAGCTGGTTGATCCAGGTGCCGTTGGTGTAGTAGCGCAGGAACCCGTCGATGACCGACGCCATGCCCAGCGTCGCAATGATCGGCGGCAGGCCCAGCCGCGCCACCATCAGGCCGTTCAGAAGGCCCACCGCGCCGCCGATGGCGATGCCCAGAAGGTAGATCATGAGCAGGTTGTCAAACCCGGTTCGGTTCATGATCTGGCCGGTCAGAACCGTGACCAGCGCCAGCTGCGACCCGATCGACACGTCGATGCCGCCGGTAATGATGATCAGAAGCAGACCCATCGCGCAGGTGCCCAGCACCGCGTTGGACTTGATTACGTCCATCAGGTTCTCAAAGGAGAGAAAGGTCGGGTTGAAGAGCCAGGAGATCAGCATGACGCCGAAGAGCATCGCGCCGACCGAAACCTCCTTGTGGCCCATCAGGCGCTTCAGGTGGTCGGACAAGCGGGCCCCTCCTTTCGGTTGTTTCCTTTAAATAGCGAATGCGTAGGACGAATGCGCCGGGCCGTCCCCGGAACTTCAGATTATACAGGGTTGCCAATTGATCGTTCTTTTCAGCCGCTTCCTGAGGAGACAGACTTTGAATCACGAACGCCCGCCGTTCTTCTCATTCGTTTCCGGCGACCTGTGCGCCGGAAACCTTTCCTCCGGTCAGTGGGCCGCCCGGAAATCCGGCTGGATTTCAGGCCCGCGCAGTCTCCACCTACGCGGCGAAAGACCCGAAGGGGATTTCACCGCCAAAGGATTTCGGGCCCGCGCAGTCTTCCTCCCGCGTTGAAACCTCCTGCGGATGCTTCAACGCGCGCTATGCGAGTACCGCCTTTTCCATCAGCATCTCCTGCGTCGCCGTCGCGCCGTCAAATTCGCCGGTGATGCGGCCCCTGCGCATGACCAGGATGCGGTCGGAGATCGAGAAGATCTCGGGCAGTTCGCTGGATACCATGATGACCGCGATGCCCGAATCGGCAAGGTCCCGAAGCAACCGGTGGATCTCCGCCTTCGCGCCCACGTCGATGCCGTTGGTGGGCTCGTCCACGATCAGCACCTTGGGGCTGGTGGCCAGCCATTTGGCGACCACGATCTTCTGCTGGTTGCCGCCGGAGAACTTCAGCGCCTGCATCTGCGGGTAGGCGGGCCGGACGCCCAACTTCAGGATCAGCTCCTGCGCGCGCTTTCGGCGCTTCCTGAAATCGATCATGCCCAGTCGGTTTGCGAAGGAGCTCAGGATGGGCAGCGTCAAGTTGCCCTCGGCGTCCTGCTGTAAAACCAGCCCTTCCGTCTGCCGGGATTCGGGAACGAAGGCGATGCCCAGCTTCTTGGCCTCGGAAGGCGAGCGGGGCAGCACTTTTTTGCCCTCCATGTAAATCTCGCCGGAGTCAGGCGGGTTCAGGCCGAAGAGTGAGAGTACCGTCTCCGTGCGACCCGCGCCCACGAGGCCCGTGATGCCCAGCACCTCGCCCTTTCGCAGCTGAAAGGATACGTTCTGGTAGTTGCCGGCCTTGGTGATGTTTTTGACTTCCAGCACCACGTCGCCCGCGCCCTTGCCCGTGAGACGCTCGTCGGAGATCTCCCGGCCCACCATCATCGAGATCAGCTTTTTGCGGTTCATCTCGGAGGCCGGGGCGGTGCCGATGAGCTTGCCGTCCCGCAGGACCGTCATACGGTCCGCGATGGAAAACAGTTCGTCCAGCTTGTGGCTGATGAAGATGATCGCCATGCCCCGGTCCCGGAGCGAGCGCACGATCTTGAACAGCGCCTCCACCTCGCCGGAGGACAGGGCCGATGTGGGCTCGTCCATCACCAGAAGCTTCGCATCGTACACCAGCGCCCGGGCGATGGCCACCAGCTGCTGCTTTGCGGTAGAGAGCGAGTTGGCCCGTGCGCGCAGGTCGATGCTGACGCCCAGGTTTTCCAGCGCCTTTCGAGCGGTGCGCTCCATGCCGCGCCAGTCCACAAGGCGGTTGCGGCGCTCGATCTGCTCGGAGAACGCGATGTTCTCCTTGACCGTGAGCGTCGGAAACAGCGAGAAATCCTGATAGATGGCGATGATGCCCCGGCGCATCGCGTCCAGCGCCGACATATTGTCCACCCGCTGCCCCTCGATTTCGATCACGGCGCCCGGGTCGGGCTGATAGACGCCGGTCAGCACCTTGATCAAGGTGGACTTGCCCGCGCCGTTTTCGCCGATCAGCGCGTGCACCTCGCCCCGCCGGACGTCAAACCCCACGCCCGACAGCGCGTTGACGCCCGGAAACGTCTTGGATACGTTTTCCAGACGCAGGAATGCGCTTTGTTCCGCCATGCCGCCGCCCCCTATCGAAGCGAATAAATTACACAAATAATCGATACGACCAATCCGTGCCTTATATCTTTATAATAAATGATGTCCACCATGAACGGAAATGTAATTATCAAAGCACTTGGTGGAAAAATCAACGATGGGCCTGAATCCGGCGCACGCGGCCGCGGAAAAAGCGCCGGGTCATCCCCGCAGCGCTTGGGATACATCAAATTCTCGGCGAATGGCGGCCGCCTCGGCGCTATTTCGCCCGGTACTCCGATGGCGTGACGCCCGCGTATTTTTTGAAGGTCTTGCTGAAGTAGTGCTGATCGTCAAACCCGACGCGAAACGCGATTTCGTAGACCATCAGGTCGGTCTGGTCCATCAGGCGCTTGGCTTCGGCCACGCGGACGCGGCCAATGTAATCGGCAATGGACAGCCCGTAGGCGCGCTTGAAGGCGTTGCCCAGGTAGTTGGGGGAATACCCCAGCTGCGCCGACAGGTGGTTGACGCCCAGCCCGGGGCTTGCAAAGTCCCGGTCGATGGCGTTTCGCGCCAGATCGGCCACGGAACGGGGCGCTTCGCCCTCGCCCCGGTTGGCCTTGACGGAACGCAAAAGCTGCTCCTGCTCCGTCCGCTCGGTAACCAGGCCGTGCAGCCGCCGGGCCATCCCGCGCACGTCCTCTTGATCCACGGGCTTGAGCACGTAGTCCACCGCGCCGTAGCTGAGCGCCTGCTTGGCGAAGTCGAATTCGTCGTAGCCGCTGATGATGATGGTGGCGGGCCGGTCGGGCCGCGCGCGGAGCCTGCGCATCAGCTCGAGGCCGTCCATTTCGGGCATGGCGATGTCCAAAAGCATCGCGTCAATCCGGCGGCCTTCGATGATCTGAAGCGCCTCCAGTCCGCTCTGGGCGGAGAAAGTCTGGAACAGGTCCAGTTCGTCAATGGTCCGCTTCATGCCGTCGGCCAGCAGCCGCTCGTCGTCCACCACCAGCATGGTAAACATCATGCGTCCTCCATTGTCTTTTTGATGCGGACCGTGGCGACCGTCTCGCTTCCCTCCCGGCTGAAGAGGAGGCCGTAGCCCTCGCCGAAGCACATCTGCACCCGGTCGTGGACGTTGGAGATGCCGATGCCGTAGTTGCGGGGGGCGGGCACCTCGCTCCGGTGGTAGAGGAAGCGGTTCATCGCCTCAATGGTCTCCTGGGTTGCGTTTTCGCCGTCGTCCCGGACGGTCAAAAGGATGTCGCTGCCCTCCGCGCGGGCCGCGATGCGGATGTGGCAGGTGCGGGAGCGGTTGAGCTGCATGCCGTGGATGATGGAGTTCTCCACCAGCGGCTGCAGGATCAGCCGGGGCGTGCGGGAGTCCTTCAGTTCCTCCGGCAGGTCGTACTCGACGAAGATGGAGTCCTCATACCGGGCCATTTGGATGCCGATGTACAGCTCGATGTGCTTGAACTGTTCGCTGAGGGGGATAAATTCCCGCCCCTTGCTGATCGAGATGCGGAAGAACGACGCCAGATCCTTTGTGATGCGGATGGCCTTTTTGTCCTCGCCCGCGCCGATCAGCCAGATGATGGTGGAGAGCGTGTTGTACAGGAAGTGGGGGTTGATCTGGAATTCCAGCGCACGGATCTGCGCCTCCCGGTTGTTACGCTGCTCCTCGTAATACTGGCCGATGGCGGTTTCCAGCTTGGCCAGCACCTGGCCGTACTTGTCGTCCAGGATGGCGATTTCGTTCTTCACCGGGGAGCGGTTCGCGCTCTGGCCCGGCGGCGCGTCGTAGGAGGAAACCCTGCCGATCAGGCGGTAGAGCGGCTTGATGAGGCTTCTGGACATCATGGAGCCCAGCAGGATGCAAAGCCCCATGCACAGGATCGCCACCAATAGCGTCATCGTCAGTATGGGCCGAAAGCCCGCGTTGAGCGCCGCCTCCGGGATCAGCTCCAGAAAGTCCATGCGGCGGGCGTCGTCCCGGTAGTAGACCAGCACCTTCCCGCCCACGTCGATGGAGCCGGATTGCCCGGTCAATTCACCCGGCGTGATCTTCATGACCGTGTACAGGTTCTTGCCGTATAAATCCCTGCTTGCGCAGGACTGAATGGTTCCCTTGTCGCTCACGATCATGAACTCGCTGCCGCGGGCGCTCTCGTAGTCTTGGTAGAGCTTGCGGAACAGGCTCTCCCGCACGTTGACC